>NZ_CP095413.1:0-305454 GCF_023016285.1 Muricauda sp. SCSIO 64092 | reverse complement strand
TGCTGACCGCTTTTGATCTACATACCAAACAAGCGCTTTGGAAAGAGGCCACCTCCTTTATTGAGACACATTCCATCTACCAAGATGTTATCTATTCTGGCATTAATGGAATAAATGGATTGGATATTTTAACTGGTGAAATTGTGTTTACGAGTACGCCTAGTATTCATAATAATGCTGAATACAGAAATATCATTGCGGATAAAGACAATGTTTATGCGTTTAATACCAGCTCAGATCTATTCTGCGTGGATCGCATTACTGGTGAAAAAATATGGGAAAGGAGTTTTATGAATTATTATGCACCACTAGCTATTGATGACAATAGGGTTTTTGTTTGTAGTAGAAACAATGATCACATATATGCCATTGATAAAATAACAGGAACTACCGATTGGAGTCGGCAGGTAGATCCTAATTCAACAGGCGCTGCATCTCGCATAAATACCAACCCTTTAATAGTAAATGAGAACATTTACTACGGGGATAACATTGGACGTTTTTATTCGGTGAACAAGAATACCGGAGAGAAAAATTGGAGTATAAATGCAGGAACGTTCAATACTTTTTTCCCTTCCCCAACTATTTTTGAAGATCAAATCATAACCGGTACATATCATAATCTCTACTCCTTTGATATTACCACAGGAAGTCAAAACTGGGATTATAGCCCTTCAGGTTCGCTCCAAACATCTCCCTTTATTTACGACAACCGAATATACATAGGCGTTTCAGGAAATGGTAGCGGAGAGCTGGTTTGTTTGGATGCAAAAAGTGGTCAGCTAATATGGAAGTTTGATTTGGGAAATGAAACAACCTCTTCACCGATCGTTTATGAAAATGTGGTATACATTGGGGACTGGAGTAAAAAAATATACGCAGTAAGGGCAGATACGGGTATTTTGGATTGGGAAACGAACACGGATGAAATTATAGCTAAATCTTTAACCCTAGTGGAAGGAAGTGGAGATATCGTGGTTTACCCTTCCGTACATGGTTTAAAAAATTAACGGACAAAACAAAAAAGATGAAATCAAAAAGTACTTATTTACTATATATCTTTTTTATTTTATGTGCCTGCAGCAAAGATGAGCCAGAAATAATTACGATTATAGAACCTTATGTTACAGAGCCTTTAAGCACAGAAAACTTAATAACTTCCTTTAGTTTAACATTAAACGATGAAGAACAGTTTGGTACTATTGACCAGTCTGCCCGATTAATTTCTTTCGAAACGGCGGGAGCGGATATCAAAGGACTGCGTCCAAAGATTGAATATTCCAATAAGGCGTCCGTTTCTCCCCCACCAGACGTTGAACAGAATTTTGAAGAGGAAGTGGCCTATACGGTTTTAGCGGAAAATGGAGATTCAAATGTTTATAGGGTTAGGGTTGACAATAGGCCACTAAGTAATGCCACTGATATTTTATCTTTTAAGATTACTTTGAATGGTCAAATTATAGAAGCAAATATTGACAATGAATTAAGGGAGATAAGCTTCAATGCTGGATTAATGGATATCAGCGATATAGCTCCGACTATTGAAATTTCCGAACATGCGAGGATTTTACCGGAAAGTGATGTCGCCCAGGATTTTAATGACCTAAAAAAATATACGGTTACCGCAGAGAATGGAGTTGAGGTTGAATATAAAATTATAATTAACAAGCCTAGGATTACTGGTTTTAGAACCGTCGTTGGAATTTTCAGTAACAACCCCATGCTGCTTTATACAGGGGCTGACATGGTAATCAATGGAGAATTTCTTGATATGGACGTGGATAACTCCGAAGTTTACTTTTACGACGGGCAAAATAAGTTCCCTGTTACTATATCCAGTATTCGGAAAACTGAGGAAGAGTTTGTTACTTTTTATTCCTTAAGTTTCCAAATACCAAACGACATTCCTTCAAATCCCAGTTATAAAATTGTTTACGAAGCAAATGGCCTTATAGCCGAATCGGAAGGTATTATTGATTTATTGGCAGAAAATGCTCCCAATCCCGTTTCCCTAAATCAGACGCTGTATCAACGAGATGATTTATTGGAATTGTCAGGGGAAAACCTTCCAGATATGATTGCCATACCTTCAAATGGCTCCCTTTATCTTATTGCCAATTCAAACAATTATGATCTAATGGTAAATGATGAAAGAACTCTATTAACATTAACATTGAATGGTTATTTTTTGTTTCCATCTTATTATGCTAGAGCTGAAGAAGAAAAGGCCATTACTTTGATTGGGCCAAATCGAAGAGCGGGTGCTACAATAAAGGCAGTTTTTGATTAAGGGATTATTCTCACGACATAAGCCAGTTTTAATCTCTTAATTAATTGTCACATCAAGCATGTAGCAATTAGCTGTTTTGGATTGAGTTATCTCCTTTTGAAGAATTAAGAAAGGCACGGATTTTATTTTTAAACAAGATAACTTTGAACTTGTATATCGCTTGCCATGTAAATGGGCAGTATAAAGATTTGGAAGGAAGTTTCAATAGAGAACATTTCTACAATTGAACAGCGTACCCAATAGAATTTGGGTACGCTGTTTCCAATGATTATTTGCTTTTGGGAAGAACCAATGGGTAACAATTCCCAAATAGCTACATCAGGTATCACCCTGTGTTTTTCAATCCACCGGATAGGGTATTGACCAATAACAAAAGCATGAGCAATAGTTCATTGGCTTCCTGTGGGTCACTTTCCTTTAGCTTGCGCCATTTTATGAGTGATTCCATTTGTATTTCATGGAGTATGCCCAGGGCCTCTTTCCTCAGTCTGTTGTTTTCCAATCTCGAGATTCTTCGATCTTCAACAGATGAACCCATGAGATTTTCAATCTGTTTTAAGCAAGTATCGTAATCGGTAAGGATAAGTTCCATGAGTTCCTTTCTTGTATTGGCATCGGTTACCTGATCGGCAAAAATTTTCATAATTTGTGTATCCGAATTCAAGAGATTGGTCTCGATTTGAATTAAACCGTATTTCAGGAATGGCCATTCCCGGGCCGCAGTCTTTAAGAATTCAAAATCCTCCGGATGCTGCTCTTTGAACTTGCCAAAAGCCTCACCAGTTCCAAACCATCCGGTAAGGTTAAATCGCGATTGGTTCCAACTGAACACCCAGGGAATGGAGCGAAGGTCGTTAAGGGACCGCTGACCGGTTCTTCGTGCCGGCCTGGAACCAATTTTGCTTTGTTCCAATACATCTATAGGGGTGGCCTTGCTATAGAACTCAATAAATTTAGGGTGGTCCAGCAATTCCCTGTACTTACTGCGTGCCATGGTTACAAGACGGTCCATGATGTCATACAATTTTTGCTCTTTTCGTTTGTCCGAAGAGCGCATTGCCTGCCGGGCCGTTCCTGAAATAAACATCTCCAAATTGTAACCGGCGTTCACGCGATTCGCAAACTGATTTGCAATGGTCTCGCCCTGTACGGTCATCTTTATATGCCCACTCATGGAGCCAGGGGGCATACTTTCCAAAAAGCGATGGATTTTACCTCCACCTCTACTAATGGTTCCACCCCTTCCATGGAAAAAACGAAGCTTAACGTCATGACGGTCACCTACCTGTGTCAGTCTTTCTTCTGCCTTGTATATGTTCCATCGACTGGTCAATATTCCACCATCCTTATTGCTGTCACTATACCCCAACATCACTTCTTGTACAAAAGACGTTTTACCTTCACGTTGCTCTTTCACAGTGGGATGGGTTAAAAATGCCTCTAGGATGCTTGGGCCTTCCACCAGATCATCAATGGTTTCCAGAAGTGGCACTACCGGAAGTCGGGCTTCTTTGAGGCCCACTTCGCGCAAGAATAGAAAAACAACAAGCAGGTCGCTCAAACTACGGGTCATACTAACGATCACGGAACCAATGCCATCTGCCCCGTACCGATCAACATATCGCTTTACCTCCCTAAAATACCCAAGTACATTATCCGCTTCCAGTCCACAGGAGGTATCCGTGACCAGAAATGGACGGTTACTCTGTAGTTCTTCATTGATAAAGGACAACCTTTTTTCCTCATCCCAGCTCGAATAGTTTGCATCTTTAAAGCCGGAGGCTTTTAGTATTTGTTCAATGGCCTTCTCATGATAAGCACTGTTCTGCCGTATATCCAGCTTTGCCAAATGGAAGCCAAAGCAGGCCAATGAGCGTTCCAGGCGAAAGAGGTGCTGCGTGGCAATACGATCGGCCTTTAAGTGTATTAAGAGGGCCCTTAATTCCTTTAAATCGGCAGCCAAGGCGTTGGGACGCCCATAATAGCTATCCTCACCAAGCTCGAAGCGTTCTGCCATGGTATTGTCCAAACGAACGATCATTAAATTCACAAACTGCCGAAGGGGTTCTGAAGGATTGCGTTCCACGGCCTCCTGTCCGGCTTTGCCAAGGGCTTTTGCCTGTACCTTTAAATCAGAGAGGAACTTCGCTGGAATGTCATTTAAGAATTCCGAAAAACTGAGCTTTCGGGCCAATTGAACCAATTCCTTTCGCATTATCTTCAGTGCGGCCTGTCGATGGAGCTTTAGGGTATTGGCAGTGAAAGCTGGGGTAACATAGGGATGCCCATCCCGATCACCACCTACCCAGCTTCCAAATTGCAGATTGGGAAACTGTTCCGGCCATTTGAGCAGTTCCGTAGAAAATCCGGTATATTTCCAAGCATCGAGTAAACGCTGGTCCGTGAGGTGCAACGCTTCGGGAAACACGTTGACAAAATAATGCATTACATTGCTGCGTTCATCTTCCAATCTGGGTTTTTGTAGATAGATTTCACCCGTGCGCCACCAGCGTTCCAGTACACTTTTAATTTCTTGTTTAATGACTTCCCGCTCAGAAGCCGACCAAACCGGGTTTTCATTTTTCACCAACAGTACATAAAGTTCGCGGTGAATATCCAATACGGTCAACCGCTTGGCTTCCGTAGGATGCGCCGTTAACACGGGCATTACATTTACTTTGGATAACAAGTCCACTATTTCTTGCTCTTTGAGTCCCGATGTTTTCCAAAGTTTTAAGGTCTCTCCCCATGACCCACGGATGTTTTCCAATCCAAACTGGGTTTCCGTTTTTCGCCGGAATTGGGTAGCCGCATTTTCTTCCACCAAATTGAGCAACTCAAAGGAAATTCCAATGGCTTGTGCAAGCTTTCCATTGGAGACCTTGGAATGATTTAAAGATGATGGGTTACTTTCGGAGGGGATCATTGCAGCTATGTCGTCCTCTCCAAGCGAATACAGCATCTCTTTAAAGGTGGAAACGAGATAGTTAAAATCCGTCCTTATTTTTAGAAGCCCTTCCAGCTCAAGTGTTTTCTTTTCCATATAGTATTTGTGTGTATTAATTGATTTGCCTAATAGTTATTGTGTTTATCACTCTTTGTTTCTTTTAAAGAACAAAGAAAACGTGTGTATTTTATCCTTGCGTTGATAATCCAATTGAAATCCATAGATTTCACATATTTTTTGATTGATGGCCAAGCCCAGTCCAAGGGACTCTTTTACCGAACTGCCTTTTTGAAACCGGTTGAACAGTTTTTCGGTGGCTATCTCGGAAATCTCGCCGGTATTGATAATTTCAAATTTCTCCTCGTTCAAAGCCATTTTTATCACTCCACCCTCCTTGTTGTGCTGCACGGCATTTTTGATAAGATTGGTGAGCAGGATATCGGCCAATATATGATCACATTCTATGGTCACGGGATTCAGTTCCGTGGATACGGTAAGATGTTTAAAGTTAATGATCTCCTCCATATGACTGAGAATGTTCCCTATAATGGTATGGACATCCACACTATCCAATCGTTTAAATTCCTGGTTTTCGATCCTCGAAATTAGGGTCAGTGATTTTCCTATTTTTGAGAGTTTATTGGTTTCTTGATAAATAGCTTGCATCCGCTGAAGTTCCTTTTCATCAAGGTTTTGGCTCTCCAAAAGCAAGACCACCTTGTTTCGGATAATGGCTAGGGGAGTCTGCACTTCATGTGAAATGTTTTCGTTGAATTCCTTGAGGTTCTGAAAGTCTTTCTTTACTTGATGTATCAAGTCCGTAATCACATGGTTCAGCTCTTCGAACTCTATGATATTGGAGCTTTTAAGGTGGATGGGTTCCTTTTTGGTCACATCATATTGTTTGAGTTTTGCGAGGTTCTTGAAAAAGGGGTTCCATGCCCATTTATATATTTTACGATTGATGAAGTAAAACCCGAGGGCCAGCAATACGATAATAAAACTGGTGGTTACAAAAAGCGTCCATATGAGCTCATTGATTTCCAACAGAATATGTTTGAGGGAGATTTTTACGGGTTGGGAATTTATGGACGATTTGAACGTGTAGATGCGATAAGGGATGTTTTTGTCAGCATAGGCTTCATACAATAAGGTATCCCTGAATACTTCATTGAACGTTGAACCTTCTTTTACAGGAACGGTTTGAAACAAATAATTGGAGGTGGGAAGTGCACCTTCTTCCTTAAGATGAAAATCGATACGTTCACGCTCGTGTAAGAGGAGTTCTTCTACCTCACCGTTCACCAAATATTGAATAAGGTAATAATCCATGGAAAGCATGACTGGAAAAATAAGGGCCAGAAATAGGAGATAGTACGTATTGGTCTTTCTGACGAGGTTCATTCGCGATCCGTGAATTTGTATCCAACACTGTAGATGGATTGAATATAGTCGTTCCCGCCCAATTCGGCAATTTTTTTCCTAAGATTGGCCAGATGGGTGTAGATGAATTTGTAAGAGTCCGCCATTTCAATGTCATCCCCCCAAAGGTGTTCTGCAATGGCCTCTTTGGTCAAGAGGCGATGTCTATTGACCACAAAAAAGTGAATGATGTCAAATTCCTTTTTGGTGAGGTTCAGAATACGGTCATGGATAAAAACTTCATAGCTGTCCGGTTTAATTCTGATTTCGTTGAAAAGGATTTCCGTACTGCCATTGTAGACTTTTCTTCGGTAAAGGGCTTTGATCCGTGCGTTGAGTTCCGCCAGATAAAAAGGTTTGGTCAAATAATCGTCCGCACCAATTTCCAATCCATGGATTCTATCCCCCACTGCGTTTTTCGCCGAAATTATAATAATGCCGGCATCAATACTTTCTTTTTTTACCTCACTTATGATATCCAGACCATTGCCATCCGGAAGGGTAATGTCAACAACTAAAATATCGTACGGAAAGAACCCTATTTTATCATGGGCACTTTTATAGTTGGGCGCTATTTCACAGATGTTTCCTTCCTCCTCCAGAAAACCTTTGATGTCCCGTAGCAGTTCCACATTGTCTTCTATTACCAATATTTTCATAGTAGAAGGGTTTCAACACATCCATTTTATGGTCCAAATGTAAAGGGTGTACGCCAAATAAAACATGACATTTTACCGACTGGACATCAGCGTTTGGATTTGTAAGGTGTGGTGGTTTGCAAGGAGTTATCCAGTCGGCAGTCCGGTCATCGTAAATATCATTACAAAAAGGGCAACCGTTTCCACGATACCAATGATCATAATGTACTTGGCCGTATCGCTGGCACCGGAAGCAATGGCATCACAGGCCCGAGCTCCGGTCTTCCCTTGAAATATGGCAGAACCTGCCATAGCTGCCCCGGCCACAAGTCCAATGATAATTTGCCAAAGATAGGAGTCAGGTGCGAGGTTGGCATCTGCAATCGCATTTTTAAGGATCATACCATAAATGACCTGTGAAAGCGGGGCCCCTACAAAAATAAGTAGGGCCGTTGCCGCCTTTTGTCCGCTGGTAATCATTTTTTTCCAGGCTCCTATAGCGGCCATACCGGCTATTCCCGTTCCTATTGCAGATCCAATTGAAGCAATGCTCAATGACATTCCCATATCACCAAGTCCTGTTACCGTTGTTGTCAAAATTGCCATACCTACCATAATCTAGAATTTTATTGATTTTGTTTTTTATCCTGTTTGAATGGATATTGTTGTTTTGTTCTTATTTCTGTTTTCCGGGGAAATGAGTTTAAAGGGTTTATAGGCCTCACCTGAGAATTGGACTCCCAGATGTCCCGCAAACTCCAACATGTTCAACCGGATACCATGAACCATGACGGCCATCAAGGCCAGGGCAATGTTCAACCCATGCCCCAACAGCAAGGCAATGGCCGCCATGATTAAGTTCACAATACCCATACCTGTCATTCCTTCCGGTAAAATCATATTGTTAAAACTGGCTGCAACCGCAGCAGTGGCCATCCCCACGGCAAAGAGCCTTACATAGGAAACAATGTCCGAAAATCCGCTGATCAAGCTCAGGGGCAGGTTGGCTATGGAAACTCCCATACTTTTGAAAAAGTTTTTGCTTTCCACCGAAAAAAGGGCTACCAATGCTGCTCCCCCGACAAATAACCATAATCCCCAATCGGGCATGGCCTTGCCAAGTACCAATTGTTCAGTGATCAAAAAGAGGCCCCATACCAACGCAATCCAACCCACCTCGCTCAGTGCGCGAATGGAATTGATGAATTGGAACACTCGAATACCATGGGCAATCGTAAGATGAATGGCCCCTATCAAAAAGGATAGGTGCATCATAAAGGAAATATTGTCCGCCCCAAAACTTGCAATTTCAGGAATGATCAAGTTGTTGAGAAAGGGGAGGGCGGCTATTTGTTCAGCTCCAAAATAGGTGCCGCTCAGCACCCCCCAAATAATGGTGGTCCCACTGAGCACATAGATTAAAATGCGCATCTGGGCCGTTAATTTTTTTCTAAGGAAAAAAGTGACCAATAAAAAGATCAGCCCATAACCTGCATCACCGACCAACATGGCAAAAAATAGGGCAAAGGCAACCAAAAAATAGATGGAAACGTCCACTTCCTTATACCCCGGCACAATATCAATGAATTTCATGACCGGATTGATAATACTGATCCATTTGGGGTTCTTGATATAAACGGGCACGTCCTCCGGTTTTTCGGGCTCTGCAATATGGTATCCCCAGTGGTTTGCTTCTGCGGCGGCAATAAAATTGTCCTCAGCAGTTCGGGGAATATAACCTTTGAGGTATTTTAACCTTCCCTCAATGTCCCCCATACCTTCCAATGCCTGTTGTGTGCTCAACCGATCTTGTAAGTGCAGGTGGTACGCTTCAAGCCATGCGATATTTTCGGTTTGGTCCTCCAGGAAATTCTCCACCTCGGCCAATTGCCGCTTTTTTCTTTCGATTTGCTGACTAAGGTCCCCAAAGGATGCCCTGGGCAGGGATTCTTCCTTATGGTTCAGTTTCTCGGATTCATTTCGGGCAATCAATACCAGGGGAATCCTACCATCATGCTCCGGGAACCTCACTATAGTGTGTTTTTGATCTAAAGTGTCGGCTACCGATTTGTCCATAAGGTATAGCCGGAGGTGAAGGCCCTTCTTTTTTAGGTAAGGAATGTCCTTTGTAACTACATTTTGGCCCCAGATGCCGTACCAGTTCAACTGTTGGCTGAGTTCATCAATTTTTTCCTGACATTTTTGCCTGATCTCCCCGGTCTGTAAGACGCGGTCCACGAGTTGTTTGGGATCCTTGGTAGTATGTTTTACACGGTTGGCAAGGTGACGGTTCTTTGGCACATGGTCCCTTAAAAGGGAAATGGCACTTTCCGCACGGTGTACCGCTTCCAAACGTCTTTCTACGGTTCCATTTCCAGGGCGGTTGATTTCCTTGATGTCCACAACGCCCAATTCACCCAATTGCAAAATGGTATCATCCACGGAGCGCGCGGTGGTAAAAAGCAATATTTCCTTCATCCTTACGATCATACCACGACTTTTTTCTCCTCCTTTTTCTTCTTTACCAGTTTGGCGCATCCTATGGCCAGCCGTTCCACATCACCAAGATAAATCTCAATTTTTCGGATGTTATCCTTGGTCTCGGGAATAAATACTTCCTTAAGGGCATTTTTCATCCTTCGGGCCTCGGCCAGTTCTTCCCAGAGGAGTTCCAGATTTCGTTCCTCAATCTCGACCAGTGTACGATTGGTTTTCTGTTCCTGGATCACTTGTACGGCCACATCTACCCAAAGGGGAGTGCTGAAAAAGTCAATTTCGGCATCTTGAAAGACAAGGTCCTCAAATACCTCAATGGACACTCCTGCGATTTCCCTTTTTTTGGTGATGACACGTTCCACCTTTACGATTTCGGCCAGGTCAATTGTCTCTTCCGCCATGACCGCCACCCATTTTTTTGTTCCTTCATTTGTGGTAGCGATGGCCTGCTTTAGTCTGGCGATGGTATTTTCTATGGTCTGTACCACCTCCTTTAACTGCTGTTCCTTCATTTCAAAGACCGGCAGCGCCGTATTGTATTCCTTAAGCTCTGTTTTTAGGGCTGCCAGCGTATTTTTGTTCATCAAAATCTTATCGGCCATCTTCTGTCTTTTTTGTGCTGTTCAAAAAATTGGCATAACCCTGTTTTTCATCAAAGCTCCACCAGCGGAGCAACAGTAATAGTTTTAGCTTGTAGATGCATAAGGCCGCAAAATCCGTGTAGTGCCCCATGGAAAGTTCTTCCAGTTGGTCCCATTGCAATTTTAAGAGTTGAATTTCCTCTTCCAGAGGTGTACCGGGTACTAAGGACAATGGAAGTTTCTTTGTTATGGAGGGGTCTGCTCCATTTTTCCGGGCGATACGCAATTGCTGTACGCCCTTTTTAAGTGCAAACACATAGGTGGAAAATATGGCCAGGACGCTGTTTTTACTTTTTTGAAAGGTTTCGGAGTGAATGGTTGCCAAATTGATCTGTTGAAATATGCGATGACTACCGGAACTTAAAAACTTACCGGCTTCCCCATCCAAAATGGCAATAATGCCTTTCCCGGTTTCGGAAGGACCTGCATATTTTTGAAAGATGGAAACTACCCTGGAACGTTCCTCATCCGTGTCTTTAAAAGATAGATGTGGTAAGCTGCCCATCACATATTCCAGGTTTCCCGCAATCATGTATCCAAATCGTTTTTAAGGAGGTTCACCCACTTTGGGCTAAGATGGGCATTCAACAGTTCCGCTACTGCGTTTGGCGAAATTTGGTAGCTCCACCCTTGATCGGTCTTGGTAATCGAAAATCCTTTGAGCAGACTGGGATCCGTGATGATGGAATCCAAATTGTCCATCGCCTGCAATTGCTTTTGGACTGTTTTGGCCAACTCCGTTTCCACATTTTTGGAAAGTGTTAGGGTGACCCCACTACCCACATTCGCTATGGTATTGGTGATGGCCTGTTCCATTAGTTTAGGGGTAAATTGGGCCTCCACCTCTTTTTCCAATACTGTTTTGAGCAATTGCAGCAAATCGTTGCGCACCGAAACGGTAAGATCCCGCGCCGCCTGCTTTAAGGCACCCTCACCTTTGATCAGCGTGGCCTGCGCTTCTTTTTCAGCATTGCCCAACAGTTCCTCTCGCTTGGCTTCCGCTTCCTTGATAATTTTTTTTGCCTGGGCATGTGCACTCTCCACAATGTTTACCGCTTCATTGTCAGCTGCTTCTATGGCTTCTGATTTAAGGGTGGCAATCAGTTTTTCCAACGTGTTCTCACTCATGGATCATTTCTTTTAAAATTTTGAACTTCCCTTTTTCAGGCCAATACGCCTCAATCAGCTTGGAGGACAGCCCTACTTCTTCCTTTTTAAAATGTTGGGCAAGGATGTCCCAACATAAATCCAGGGCATCTTCCAATTCCAAATAGCGGAAAGGGTCCATCAATTCCCTTTGAAATGTCTTTCGATATTCCAACAATCGTAGGGAGTAATCGTCCTTGACCGAGCCGAACTTCTGTGCCTTTACACGTTCCTCGGCCTCTGACAGCAATCGCGCCATGGCATTCATAATGCTTCTGTGGTCGGGACGCGTTCGGTCATTCACCTGTTGTTTTAAACGGCTTAAAGAACCGAACAGTTCCAGATAGCCATCCTTCATATAAAATTGTCCTTCGGTAATATATCCCGTATTGTCCGGAACGGGATGGGTAACGTCATCCATGGTGGTTACCCCTAAAATGGTCAAACTACCCGCACCATCAATGTCGGCAGCCTTTTCATATCGGCTCGCCAACTGGGAGTATAGGTCACCGGGATATCCCTGATTTGCCGGAATCTGGTCCTGGGCATTGGCCACTTGCCGCAGATAATCCGACCATTGGGTCATATCGGACAACAATACAAATACATTTTTACCCTGTAATGCAAATTGTTCTGCCACGGCCAGGGCCAAATCAGGTACCATGAGGCCCTCTACAATGGAATCCCTGTGGGTATGGATGAACATGATGGTTTTGTTCTTACTACCGGCCTCCTCAATACGTTGCCTGAAATAATGGAATTCATCATATTTGAGTCCAACCCCTCCAATGATAATAACATCGGCATCGGTTTGGGTGGCTATATTGGCCAACAGACGGTTATAGGGTTCGCCCGCTTTAGCAAAAATGGGTATCTTTTGGGAACGTACCAGGGTGTTGAACACATCGATCATAGGTACCCCTGTACGAATCATATCTTTGGGAATGAGTCTTTTTACCGGATTGATGGAGGGCCCGGCCACCCGGACCATATCTGACATCAGTTCTGGGCCTTTATCAATGGGCTGACCGTTGCCCGAATAGACCCTTCCCAACATATCATCGGAAAATCCTACTTGTATGGGCTTTCCCAGAAAGCGAACCTTGCAATCCGTTGAAACGCCAAATCCGCCCCCAAACAGTTGTAGGGTCACCTCATCACCATCCAAGGCAATCACCTGGGCAAAAGCCTTTTGACCATTGGGATAGATTACTTCTGCCAATTCCTTGTTGTGCACCCCTTGGGCCTTAATGCTCAGAATGGCACGGCCAATGCTATCTATGTTCTCATACGTTTTCTGCAACATGCCCCATCTGTTTAAGCAAGTTCAATAGTTTTGTTTTTTGTTTGTCAAATCCCTCCTCGTCCGGTTTCATATAGTTCCAATCGAGAAAGGCCTGTCGGATAAAATTGAAATGCGACCGTATTTCTTCCTTTCCTTTGATGTCGACCGGTGTATCGATGATTTCTTGGATCATGTTGAACATTAGGCGCAGTCTTTCGGGATGGGTCACTCCATCCACTTCATGAAAACTGTTTTGTTGAAGGAATACCGCATCGAGTAATTCGGCTTTTTGATAACGAATGTAGGACTCATCGGTAATGCCCTTTTCCCCCATCAAAATAATGTTGGAGGCTATGGTTTTACCATCACGAAGCAATTCCAATAAATACGTTACTTCTTCTTGTTCCAACTGCGAGGGATATTTGGAATTACTGTCTATACGATCTATAGCGGGGTATTTCCTTGCATCGGACAAAGCCCTGGACAATCCCCAAAAAGCCCCGGTGCTCAAAAGGGTGGCCTGGGTAACCGGTTCGTCAAAGTTTCCGCCTGCTGGGGAAACGGTACCGATAATGCTCAACGACCCCGTATTGCCATCTCCTAGGATTTCAACCCCTGCGCGGTCATAAAAAGCGGAGATCAGGGTAGAAATGTACATAGGGAAGGCTTCAGGGCCTGGAATTTCCTCCTTTCTACCTGAAGTCTCACGAAGTGCCTGCGCCCAGCGTGAGGTGGAATCGGCCAGAATTAAAACGTTCAATCCTTGCTTTCGATAGTATTCCCCTACAGTGGTGGCCATATAAACGGATGCCTCCCGGGCCGCTACGGGCATGGAAGAGGTGTTCCCTACAATATAGGTACGGTCCATTAATGATTTCCCGGTCCTAGGATCGATGAGTTCTGGAAAATCCTTAAAAACTTCCACAGCCTCCCCGGCACGTTCGCCACAGGCGGCAATAATGACCACATCTGCCTGGGAGTGACGGGCCAAACTGTGCTGCAGTACTGTTTTTCCTGCTCCAAATGGACCTGGATTACAGGCCGTGCCACCGTAGGCAATGGGAAATAATGCATCCAAAATTCGGATTCCCGTGGGCATTGGTTTTATGGGTACCGACCGCTCTGTGAAGGGCATGGGCCTTTTTACCGGCCATTCAAAGGCCATCGTAAGCTCCACGCTTTTACCCGTACTGTCCTGGATCGTGGCTATGGGTTCGTCAACGGTGTAGTCGCCCTCTTTTACGATATGGGTAACGGTATGGTTGCCTTGTATGGAAAAGGGAACAAAGATTTTATGCTCAAATAATTTTTCGGGAACGGAACCCAAAACGGTGCTGCCGGTAACGGCCGCACCTTCCTCTACCATTGGGGTAAAGTGCCACTTTTGGGTGTTGTCCAGGGGATCGACCTCTAGGCCCCTTTCCAAAAACCATTCAATTTTACCTAATTCGTATAAAGGGTTCTGTAGCCCATCCGTTACGGAGCCCAATATTCCGGGACCTAATTTTACCGCCAAAGGAAGGCCTGTAAATTCTACCGGATCACCTACCTTCATCCAATTGGTATCTTCAAATACCTGCAGGTAGGCCCTATTGCCTTCTTTCACATCGATGACCTCGGATTTTAGTCTCTTGCCATCCTCAACAATGATGTAGGCCACCTCTCCATTCATAATGGCCCCATCGGTAGTTCTAACACCAACGAGCGACTCGTTGACGCTCACTACTTCCCCTTTTGCTTTGTGCATAGTATCGGATATTTTTTAGCTACCGCGTAGTTTGCGGACTTCTTCCTCTATTTTTTGATACCAAATCTTGTCCATGATATCCTTTGCGTTGTTTCTATATACTTTGGCCCTTTCCGGTTGGTCCAGCTTTTCATAAACCTTGGCCAAACCGGTATAGGCAGGTACATACATGCTATTGATGTTCAGGCAGGCTTTGAGTTGGCCAATGGCCTCCTCATAAAAACCATCTTCCATTAATTTCATAGCGGTGCCATGAAGTTCCTCGATGTTCCTAATGTTGGTTTCCAATTGTAGGGAAATGGCATCTTCGGATTTTAAGGTGAGGAAGGAGCAGGGAACTTCCCGTATTACTTTTTCGGTAACACTTCCCATAAGCATTCGGTTCAACCCGGTTCTGCCGGAAGTCCCTATAATAAGCAAATCGATCATTTTCTTCGAAATGGTGCTGAGTATTTCCTCGGAAGGATTTCCCTTGGGGATTTCCTTTGTCCAATTGAGACCGGTTAGATTGAATTCCTTCAAAAACGAATCAAATTCCTCTTTGTGCATGCGATACCTGAGTTCGTTCTCCAATTCTTTGTCCTTCTCCGAAGTGAACCAAGTGGAGCCCTGCAGTTCGCATACGGCCAGTATGGTCAATTCCGATTTGAACCTACGGGCCATCGTAATTGCATTTTTAAGCGCCCGTTTGGAAGGGTCGGAAAAATCCACGGGACACAAAATGTGTTGTACATTAAGTAAAACACCTTCCTTTATCACAAAAATGGGCTTTCCGCTTTTTTGAATGATGCGCTCGGCCGTGGTACCCAATCTAAAAGTATCCCCTTTTTTGGTTTCACCCGAACCCAACAGAATGAGATTGGCACTGACATCTACTGCCGCCCTGGTGATGGCCTCATGGGGTGAGCCAACCATAAGCAATGGTTTTTCGGCCGCTACCCCCTCATGCTTAATTTGATCAGTGGTCTCCTTCAATTTGGTCAGTGCCGTTTCGTTCAGCAATGTCCTCACCTTTTCGTTTAAAACATCATCCGGGAGTATGTGAATGGGTACAATTGTGGATTGGAATATCTTGGCCAATTCTATGGCACTGGATACTACATTTTCGGAGGACTGGCTAAAATCCTGTGCTACTAAAATCTTTTCCAAAAGTTTCATGATATCGTGCCTTTAACTAGGGTTAACAATATACGGATGAGGTACCCCACTACCGTTGCCGCAGTTTAAAACGGCCTCTTCGTGTACCATTTCCAATCTCAATAAAACTATTGAAGAATTCTTTAGAGAAACTTAAGAATCGGGCAGTATAATCAAATAATCATAGGTGCTCCATCGAAATTGAAAAAAGGGGCTTTCCAACCGCCTAAGTAGCAAGAAGATGGGGGTGAAGTAACCATTTTACGGTTTTTTTGGGCGCCTTTTCCTTCTAAAGTTTTGCTAAAGAATCTGTTGTTAAATTTCAGAATATATTGAAATAATAAGCCGCTGTCATATCCTCTTGGAGATGACGCTCAAGCTTTGATGGTTGCATAAATGATATCCAGTCAAATGGTCATTCACCCTAAATGAATTAAAAATGAATAAGATTCTTGTCCCCGTTGATTTTTCCGATACGTCTTCCAATGCATTGTCCTATGCCATTCAACTTTTTAGTACTACTTCTTTGGAAGTGACCATATTGCACATTTACGGTGCAAGGTCTACAGCACTGCTTATGAAAAACATTGATGACGTTTTGGAAAAGGACGCCAAAAAACGAATGGATGGACTTTTGGAAAACGTTCAAAAAGACCACCCCGAAGTGGTTTTTAAAACGAGGATCGTTAAAGACTACGCCGTTTCCGCAATTGCTTCATTGGGGGATAGTGGGCATTATGACTTTATTGTAATGGGCACCAAAGGGGCTAGCGGACTTAAAGAGGTATTTATGGGCAGTGTGGCTGGAGGGGTCGTTTCCAAAACCTCTGCTCCTGTAATTGTGGTGCCGGACGGGCATACGTATAGGCCCTTGGAGAAAATTGTATTTGCCGTTAGCGATGACCCTTTTTCTGATCCCAAGGTCATCGGCCCACTTGTTAAAATCGCCGGCATGCATCAAAGCAACATAAAAATATTGCATATTGCCGATGAGAAAACCCCTCAAATTGAAAAGGTGCTGGAGGCCATGAAGGATTTGAGTACTTCCGTTGACTATGCCTTTGGTACAGGCGATACCAATAAGGATTTGAACGAATACTTGATGAAGGACTTTTCTGGGTTGGTTTGCCTTATTCGGGCAAAGAAAGGATTTATGGATCGTCTGCTGAACGAAAGTGTTACGTTGAAACAAACCTTCAATAGCCCCGTACCGTTACTCATTCTCCACGATTAAGCTAAAATCCTAAACAGGCTCTTAATGTTCTTTAGAAAATCGATTATTGCACTTACGGGACTGTTCCTTTGTATTTTTTTGATTGTGCACCTTTCCGCCAACAGTATTTTGGTATTGCCCGAGGAAACCGCTAGAAGTTTGTACAATTCGTACTCGACCACCTTACGGGAGAGTCCCTTGATAAAGATCGTAGCCTATATATTGTACCTTTCCATTATCTTACATGTGATCTACGCCCTCTTGATTACGATAAATAACCGAAAGGCCAAAACCAAAGGTTACCTGGTAAACCAATATAAGGAGAACAGCAGTTGGACCTCCCAAAATATGGGGCTTTTGGGTATTTCCATCCTATTGTTCATAGTGGTGCACCTTGCCAATTTTTGGGCCCGTATCAAACTGGGGATGGGTGAGGGGGTAGGTCTGGATGCCAATGGCCATGTAGATGTCTATGAGGTAACCTATAGCCTGTTTCAAAATGGCTATTATGTTGTTTTCTATACACTACTGATGGTTCCCTTGGGGTTGCACCTTCACCATGGATTGAAAAGTGCTTTTATGACCTTGGGTTTTTACCACAAAAGGGGACTCAGGACCATAGCCAAGGTCTCTTTGGTGTATGCAATTATCATAGCCGTGGGTTTTGGTATTATTCCATCTATTGTATTCCTTAAATAGCTCGAAGATGTTGGATTCAAAAATTCCCGAAGGACCTCTGGAAAACAAATGGCGCAACTATCAGATAAAGGCGCAACTGATCAACCCTGCCAACAAGAAAAAGCTGAACATTATAGTTGTGGGTTCGGGACTGGCAGGTGCAGGTGCAGCTGCAACGCTCGCCGAATTAGGGTATGATGTCAAATGCTTTTGTTATCAGGATTCTGCCCGAAGGGCCCACTCCGTAGCCGCGCAAGGCGGTATCAATGCCGCAAAGAACTATCAGCATGATGGGGATAGTGTATGGCGAATGTTCTACGATACCTTAAAAGGGGGGGATTTTCGTTCACGGGAGGCCAATGTATACCGTCTGGCCGAACTTTCCGCTCCCTTGATCGATCATTACGTACAGCAAGGCGTACCTTTTGCCCGGGAGTACGGTGGCGTACTGGTCAACCGCAGTTTTGGTGGCGTTCAGGTACAGCGAACTTTTTATGCTCGCGGTCAAACGGGACAACAGCTTCTGTTGGCGGCCTATTCCCAGTTGTACAAAATGAAACGCGCCAAAAAAGTGGAAATGTTTCCGCGTCACGAACTATTGGATCTAGTGGTCATTGAAGGAAGGGCCAAAGGAATCATTGTCCGGGATTTGATAACGGGTAAGTTAAAGCGTTTTGCCGCAGATGCCGTGGTATTGGCCACAGGGGGCTACTCCCGTGTGTTCCGACTTTCAACCCTGGCCATTGGATGTAATGGGAGTGCCATTTGGAAGGCCCATAAAAGGGGAGCTTATTTTGCTGCTCCCAGTTTTACCCAAATACACCCCACCGCATTGCCACAGACCAGTGAGGCACAATCCAAACTAACATTGATGTCCGAATCCTTACGTAACGACGGGCGAATTTGGGTACCTAAAAAGAAAGGGGATGACCGAAAGGCCAATACCATCCCCGAAGGGGAGCGCGATTACTATTTGGAACGGCGTTATCCAAGTTTTGGGAACCTCGCCCCCAGGGATATTGCCTCCAGGGCTGCCAAGGAGCGGATTGATTCGGGGTACGGAGTAGGCCGACTTAAAAACGCAGTATATCTGGATTTTAAACATGCCATCGAGCGTTTTGGTATGGAGACCATAAAAGATCGCTACGGCAATCTTTTTAAAATGTACAAAAAGATAACTGGGGTTGATGCGTATAACGAACCTATGCAGATTTCCCCGGCTGCCCATTTTTCCATGGGCGGACTTTGGGTAGATTATGAGCTAATGACCACCATACCGGGCCTATATGCCATCGGTGAATGCAATTTTTCCGATCATGGGGCCAATCGTTTGGGGGCAAATTCGTTGTTGCAGGCAAGCATTGATGGCTATTTTGTATTACCCAACACCATCAATAATTATCTGGCCCATGCCTTAAAAGAGGATCACCCTACCACTGAACATCCCGAATTTGAAAAGGTGGAAAATGAGGTGAAGGAACATATCAACAAATTGCTTTCTGTCCAGGGCAATAAAACAGTGGACCATTTTCATCGGGAACTGGGCAAGGTAATGTGGCAGGAATGCGCCATGAGCAGAAATGCGGAGGGGTTGGAAAAAGCCATTGCCCAAATCAAGGGGATTACCAATGCCTTTTGGAATGAGGTCAATGTGACCGGAGGGCATAAGGAGATGAATACCGAATTGGAGAAAGCACTTCGCCTGGCCGATTTTTTGGAAATGGGGCTATTGATGTGCACCGATGCTTTGGAACGCGAAGAGTCCTGCGGGGCGCATTTTAGGGAAGAATTTCAAACCAGTGAGGGTGAGGCCCTACGGAATGACGATACCTATTCCTATGTTTCCGCTTGGGAGTATAATGAGGGGCATTTTAACCTACATAGGGAAGACCTGGCGTTTGAAAATGTGCAACCTACCGTAAGAAGTTATAAATAGAAATGGAAAAGGCAATAAACCACAATAGGATATGAAGGTCACTTTCAAAATATGGCGGCAGGAAAATGCGGCCAGCAAAGGCAATTTTGAATCGTACGAGGTAGATGGACTTACAAAAGATATGTCATTTTTGGAAGCTTTGGACCACCTCAATGAACTTTTGGTGTCCATCAATAAAAAGGTCATTGCCTATGAATACGATTGCCGGGAGGGCATCTGTGGACAATGTGGGGTTTTCATCAATGGGCGGGCCCACGGCCCACATGACCATATGACCACCTGTCAGTTGCATATGCGAAGTTTTGAAGATGGGGAAACCATAGTGGTGGAACCATGGCGGGCCAGTGCTTTTCCCATTATCAAGGATTTGGTGGTCGATCGTTCCGCTTTGGACAATATCATTGAAAAAGGGGGGTATATATCCGCAAAAACCGGAACGGCTCCGGAGGCCAATGCCATTTTGGTTGGAAAAGAGCTTGCGGACAAAGCTATGGATGCCGCTGCTTGTATTGGCTGTGGCGCTTGTGTGGCCACATGTAAAAATTCCTCAGCTTCGCTGTTCACCGCTGCTAAAATCAATCATTTAAATAGTTTGCCCCAGGGAAAACAAGAAGCCTCCAAACGGGTTTTGGAAATGACCCGTCAAATGGAGTTGGAAGGATTTGGGAGTTGTACGTTCACCGGGGCCTGTGAAGTGGAATGCCCGGAAGGAATCTCCATTCTCAATATCGCAGAGATGAATGCGAGAAGGACCAAGGCCAAATGGTTGGGGTAGCCTAAATCCAGGAATGGGTTTGGGAATCGTGTTTGAGATTACCTAAAAAGAGAAAAATGAAAAAGAAGATTACCCTTAGTGCCCTGTTGGGTTTTGCCTTATTCTTTGGTGCTTGCAAAGAAAATCAGTCCAATCAAGGAAAGGAGTCCGCAGGACCAATAGGAAACAAAAAGTTAACCATTTCATAGCCTTTTGGTTGAAAACTATCCTCTCACCTTCAAGTATTTTTAAGGATTTACCTACAACAACTTTAAATGGGTTCTTAAGCTAAATACACTTAATGATAGAAATACTTCCCCTATTATTGGGAGGACTTTTACTTTTTATTTATGCGATATCGAGGCTCTCCAAAACCATGCAGGACATTGCCACGGAGAAAGCCAAACGGATAATCGCCAAGTATACCGGTAACCTAGTCCTGTCCATTGTGGTTGGCACGGTCCTGACCATTCTTTTGGGTTCGTCCTCAGCAGTGATTATCCTTGCCATTGTCTTTATAAATGCAGGAACACTGAGATTTAAACAAGCCATAGGGATCATTATGGGCGCCAATATTGGAACAACCTTTTCCAGTCAGTTGATAGCCTTGGATATTGGAAAATATGCCGTTGTTCCCTTGATCGTTGGGTTGGCGATGGAATTTTTTGCCCGGGGCGAGACCTTAAAAAGATACGGCAGCGCCTTGTTCTATTTTGGAATGCTGTTTTTTGGACTCTTTATCATGGAACGGTCGGTAGTTCCATTAAGGGACAGTGTAGTATTTGAGGAATGGATAACCCATATTGATCAAAATCTGATAAAAGGTACTTTAGTTGGGGGACTCATTACCCTCATTGTCCAATCATCAAGTGCTACGGTCGGTATGGCCATTGTGCTGGGGAAACAGAAGCTTATCTCTTTGGCCGGGGGACTGGCCATTATGTTGGGTTCGGAATTGGGCACCTGTTCGGATACGTTAATTGCAACGATAAAAGGCAGTAGGCAGGCCATTAAAGCTGGCCTTTTTCATCTGTTGTTCAATTTTACGACCATTATAATTGGATTGTTGGTTTTTGACCACTTTCTCAACTTCGTTTTAAGGGTGTCCCAAAGCCAGGCTTTGGACAATCAAATTGCCAATGCGCATATGATCTTTAATATTGCCGGGGTGATGGTCTTCCTGCCCTTTGTGGGTATGGCAGAAAGATTGTTGAATTATTGGCTACCGGATAAATTGGCCAAGGTTTGATGATGGCGTGTTAAAAAGTGACCACTTTTAAATGGTCCATCAGCTTAAATAAATCGCGGGAAATGCCCTTGTCCAGGTGGTATCCCTTTTCCACAAAAATACTGAGGGTTTGAATGATGGTTTTTTCCACCAGGCCCAATTCAAGGACCATACTTTGGATATTTTTCATGTTCCATTCGGGAAATCGTTTTGCGGGGATTTCTTCTTGGGTCTCGCATAAAAATTCATGACGGGAGTCCTCACGTATTTTGTTCAGTAGGGGCATTAGGTTTTCTTCTTCCCCTTCGAGATATTGCAAGAATTTGGAACCATCAAAATAGAGATAACCACTGAGCCCCAACTTCCTGTTGTTCTCGGCAGATTGTAATTCCAGGGCTTTTAAACTTTCCTTATCAAATTCCTGATTGGCTTTGCTTAGGTACAATACGGCTTTCATGACTTTATTTATCCATAGAACGAAGGAAAAATCTTACTTATTGCATCATTGCAATGGAATGTCCGCCATGCCTATTCCTTGGTTTTACTTCCTGGGCTTTAAAGCTACATTGTTAGTCTTTTGTTTAAAAGCTATTTTTGGAAACTGTAAGTTTTTGACCAAATCACCTACTTTTGTTTTAGTATAAATGTTAGAGGAAAAGCATATGTCTGAACAAATAGAACAAATAAAAACACTGATCATAGGATCGGGACCTGCTGGCTACACTGCTGCCATTTATGCAGCTAGGGCCGATTTAAAACCTGTGGTCTATACAGGTATGGAACCCGGAGGACAGTTGACTACCACTACGGAAGTGGATAACTTTCCCGGATACCCCGAAGGGGTCGATGGCCCAACTATGATGTCCCAATTGCAACAACAGGCCGAGCGTTTTGGAACGGATGTGCGTATTGGAATGGTTACCGCTGTGGAATTGAGTGATGAGGTTGGGGGAATCCATAGGGTTACCGTGGATGACAGTAAACAGATCGAGGCGGAAACCATCATCATTTCCACGGGCGCATCTGCCAAATACTTGGGTTTGCCAAGTGAACAGCGCTTACGTGGAGGTGGAGTTTCGGCCTGCGCGGTTTGTGACGGCTTTTTTTACAAAGGTCAGGAAGTGGCCATAGTAGGGGGCGGGGATACCGCTGCGGAAGAAGCTTCGTATTTGGCCAATATCTGTGAAAAGGTAACCATGTTGGTACGGAAAGACCATATGCGGGCTTCCAAGGCCATGCAACATCGCGTAAATAATCTGGAGAATATTGAAATTCGTTACAATACGGAAATAGATGAAGTATTGGGCGAGCAAGTGGTAGAGGGCCTACGTATGGTCAACAATCAAACAGGGGAAAAAGAGGAAATAGCCATTACCGGGCTTTTCATCGCCATAGGGCATACCCCCAATACGGCCATTTTTAAAGGACAATTGGATATGGACGACACGGGTTATATCATTACGCAACCGGGTTCCACCAAAACCAATAAACCGGGTGTATTTGCCAGTGGTGATGCTCAGGACAAAATCTACAGACAGGCAGTCACGGCGGCCGGAACAGGTTGTATGGCAGCTTTGGATGCCGAACGTTACTTAGCAACCATAGAGACCTCGGAACCTGTGGGTTCGTAATAGGGGGTAAGGTGCACTAAAGCAAAACGCTGGGTCCCGGACCCAGCGTTTTTAGTATTTGATTGGTTATGTTTAATTAGTCAATACGCTTGTAATTTTCAGAGAAGGTACGATTGCCCTCCTCATCCAGGCTTATTTGGCTGTAGGTATCCTTTTGGAGTTCCAGTTCAAATACAAATTCGGTTAGGGTATCCAAAGCCTTCATCATTTCATTATCTCCATATACAATGGTTTCGTGCAGTTCATCTTCGGTAATAAAGTAATTTCCATACCCAAAGCGGCCATTGGGTTGGCCAGGAACATATCTTGACCACATTACTTTCCCGTTATAGTACATTTTTACTTGTCGATACCCCTCGGCCTTTGGTTCCGTACTTGAAATGTTCACACCATCATCATAATGGTGAAAGCTTACCAATTCCCAGGTCCCTTCAATGGAATGAAAAGCATCGGGTTCGTTGAAGGTCAATTCAGTGGCTGAAACTAAAATCAGCATCAAGAATAGCAGTCCTAATACTTTTTTCATTTTTAGTAGTTTTTTGTTGGAGCAATGAATTCTCTAAAAAGTTACTAATTTTTTTGTGAATAATTTAAAAAAAATAGAATCAAATTGAGATTGATTCAAATTAGTATTGCCATTTGTTTAAAAACCGGTCTTAAGCCCGGGGGCTTGGGGAAAAACAGCATTTTTTGCGTGGATAAAGGCCGGCCCTAACGGAACGGGCAGGCCTTTTGGCAATGCACCCGCATTCCTTCCGTATCTGGTACACAGTAGTGGGTGGAACAAAAAAAGTTCTAAAGGTCACCCATAAAAAAATCCCGAAGAATTCGGGATTTTGTTCAATGGGAAATCAGTTAGGTTCAGTACTTATATACGCTTCCCGAAACGGACTTTCTTTTTTGGACCGTGGCTTCCCCGGTATAGGATATATCCGCACCACTGCTGGCGTCCGCTGTAAGGGATTCCGAAACATTGACGGATATGTCCGATCCACTGCTCGCATTGGCAATGCATTTTTTTGTTAGTAACCCTCTGGCCTTAATATCAGCCCCGCTGCTGGCATCCGCATAAAGCGTTTCTGCTTTTCCGGAAACCTTAATATCTGCCCCACTACTGGATTCCGCAACTACGGTTGAGGCATCCAATTCTACTTCCAAATCGGAACCGCTACTGGCCTCCAATTCAATTTTATCCGAGGTGATGGTGTTTTGCGCGATTAAATCCGCGCCACTCGAAGTTTCCAAGACATTGACTTCCGGCAATGTAACGTACACATTTTTGGTGGCCCTGCCAATATTTTCAATGGCATGGATCTTAAGTCGCCCGTCCCTAATATCCGTCCCTATGAGGTCAATGATATTTTCATCTGCCTCAACATTGATACTGAATTTGTCCGCTTGGGTCACAAAGACATCCAGGCCTTCAGAGGCATAGACTGCGGTAAACCCATCCGCGACCTCACGGGATTCTTCTACTACCTGGCCGTTCCCCCTTTTACCTTCGCCAAAGCTGATGTCAAAGGCGCAGGAAGACGTAAAAAGGGCCAGTAGTGCTGCGATTGCAATTCTTGCTAGTGTAGTCATGATTGTTGTTTTTTGTTCTGGACTTGTTCCAGGATTCGTTATTAATTGATTGATATGGTTCTTAATTCAATGGATACCGAGATAAATTCAGTATGAAATTCGTATTTAAGTGCTGTCTTTTCTATTAAAACTTTCCCAATTGTAAATTTTTAAGGCTGAATTGTCATCAATCCTTGGCTTTTATCTCCACTCCGTTCTCATCTACTTTCACTTTAAAGGAGTCATTGCCATCCTCTATGTTAATGTCAACCCCGTCTTCATTGATAATGATCCGTCCGCTGTCATCGTCGTTCCAATCAAGGTCATCCGGGCAGTCCTGGCATTTTAATTCGCCATCGCTGCCCATGACCCATAGGTAATCAATTATATCATTTCGGTAAAGATCCTTGTCGTTTTTTGTGCTCCTGCCTATGTTTCCTTTGGCCGAATCATCAAACCTCACCACCATGCCCTCAGGAATATAGACGATGTTCCTCACCTCTTGGTTACGCATTTTTTCCGAAATATTACTGGTCAAAAAATCATTGAGGACCAATTCATTTCCTAAAAAGGTATAGCCGTAGGCAATCATTGAGGAACGTTCCCTGGCTTCTTCAAAAGAACTTCCGTCCGCGTCTTTTTTTACTTTCAAACGAATGATGCTGTCCGTGGATTTTTTAATGTTGAACCTCACATCTTCGGAATAAAGCAATGCCTGCCCATTTTCATCATAGACCATCGCCAGATCGTCAAAGTTGAACCTTTGATCATATTCAATATTTTCCGTGGACCGCATACGTATGGCAATTGTGTCCGTGGGCTGTTGTAATGAAAACTCCTCATTAATCGTCGTTGTCCCTGTAAAGGCATGGGCCGCCGCTTGCCTGACCCCCAGTGCAATTAAGACCGCAATGGATAACAACCAAACACCCAGAAGGGTAAACTTGGCAATGTTCCCAATGGACTTAAGGTTGTTGACCAAGATCTTCAGGCCCAGATAAAGGACAAAGAAGAAAGGGATACCAATAGCAAAAAACAATAAAAAAGAGACCAACCATACCGGGGCACCGGTGGTATTTACAATATCGTAAAAATCAACACCCGGGAAATGGACGATATCGATAACACCTACGGTGACCAATCCCACAAAAAGGCCTATCAGGGTGGCTGCACCAATGATTATCAATAAGATGCCTATAAATTTTCCAAATACTTTGAATAAAAACATGAAAATATCACCAATGGTGTCAAAAAAGGTCTTGGAGCTGCTTTTGACCTTGCTGCCTACTTTTTCGTAGTCAACGTTTTTGACCTTGTCTGCAACATCATCAAACCCCTCTTTTACTTTGCGTTCTATATTGCTGATGTTGATGGGCTCTCCCCGCATGTCCAATTTCTGCGAGGTAGTGGTGGCTTCCGGAACCAAAATCCATAATAGGATATAGGCTATTAAGCCAAAACCTGTAAATACGGCCAAAAGAATAAAGATCAATCGGATCCAAAGGGCATCAAAGCCCAGGTAATGTTCCAGACCGGAACATACACCTCCAATATACTTTTGCTCGTTATCCCTGTAGAGCTTTTTGACCCTTTGGGAGGACATTGGTTTGGATTTTGGCCTTGGCTCATCTTCAAAGATATCCTCATCCACCATATAGTCCTCGGGCTGCCCCATTACGTTAATGACGGCATCTACCTCCTTCTGGGTGATCACCTGCCTGTCATGCTCCATTTTTTCGGAGAAGAGTTCGGCAATACGGGCCTCGATATCGGCAATGATCTCGTCGCTACCGGCCGTGCCCGAAAACGAGCGTTTTATGGACTCCAGATATCGCCTTAGCTTGTTGTACGCTTCTTCATCTATGTGAAAGAAGGTATTTGCTAAATTTATATTTACTGTCTTATTCATTTTTTGATTTCTTATGTGTTGTTGGTTACCAAGTTTACTGCATTTCTAAGTTCGTCCCAGGTACCGTTCAATTCCTTTAAGAACAATTGACCTGTCTCCGTAAGGGCATAATATTTTCGAGGTGGTCCCGACGTGGACTCTTCCCAACGATAGTTGAGCAGCCCCGCATTTTTTAATCGGGTAAGTAAAGGGTAAATGGTACCTTCCACCACAAGCATCTTTGCGTCTTTAAGGGCTCCAAGAATTTCTGAGGCATATTTGTCATTTTCCCTAAGAATGGAAAGAATGCAATACTCCAGAACCCCTTTTCGCATTTGTGCTTTTGTGTTTTCTATGTTCATAACTTTAGGATTCCTTAATTAATTAACTGTTCGTTTTTGGTTTCCACCCAGCCCCGCTGTGATGAGCAGCGGGAGTGGAAACGGTTTTTGGTTGATTGTTGATTGATGGCCCTTCTACCAAGCTCAGGGCAAATTGTTTTTGTTCGTTTTTTGATACTTCTACTGTGCTTGGCACAGGTTGATGATTAAACTCCTATTTCGATTTTTCCACTGTGCCAGGCACAGCTTGATCACTAATGATTATTGTTGTAACTGATGGTCGTAACTCAGTTCCCGTTTAATTTTCCATTCATCTCCGTCCAAAATCCAGACATGGGTGAATTTTGCAATATCTCCCTTTTGATATTCCCCTGAATCATTTAAAAATTCAAAACTGTGCACCCCATGTTGAATGGCACCATACAACCGTCCGTTCTGGTATAAGGGATATACTTCCAAACTTCCCGGCACCAAAATCCTTTTGGCAGGTTGTTGGGCACCCGGTTTTCTGTTGGAACATTCGTCGGCTATGCGGCCAACAAAGGTATCCCGGCCTTCTGTAATGCCTCCCTTATCATGGTAGAACTCAAAATCCATTGTGAACAGGGTATGTAAAGTGGCAATTCCACAACTGTTAAAGGCGGCATCAAATAAAATACTGTCCTTCGCCTTAAGCGTTGTATAAAGCGCATTTTCAGTATCGGATTGGGCATTTAGATTCATGCTCAGCATCCCAAAGGCCAATAATGCTATTTTTCCAACTCCCTTCATTATTTTATGAATTTTATGGTGAATGGATATTGAAAATGTTGCCCCTCATTGGTACGTATGGTGGCCAAAATAGTGTATACCACATTGATCACTACCAAGCCGGCATGTAACACTCCGCTTATTCCCACGGGCCAGAAAAACCGACCCCATCTGAAATCATCACTGCTAATATGGATATTCAGGTTGTTTAGGTCGCTCAATCCATGAAAGCCCCAAAAATTCCCGTCCAATAGATCCGGTAAAAAACCAATAAAGAAAGGAATGCTGATCAGACTGACCACTATGGAGTACAACAACATGCTGATTTGAAAATTCAAAGCCTGTTTACCGTTGTAATCCACAAAGTCGTATTCCTTTTTGTTGGCGGTCCAAAGTATCAATGGAAGAATAAAATTTCCAAAGGGGATAAAATACTTTGAAAAGGTCGACGCATGGATGATTGCCGACAAGTTGCGCTCATGTTTGGTTAATACGGTTGCCATTTTTAGTTCGATTTTTGATTGAAAATAGTTTAACCTATTAGCTTACGATGCAAATATATATCCAAAAGATGGTACTATGCAAAACAAAGTACTATAATTTAACTTTTATTTAACAAATTTAGATTGAAGGATTTTGGCCATGGAGGAGGGGCAAACCATATAGAATTGATGGCCATTTTGTGTTGATTTCCGGAAGAATCAGGTTCCTTTCCTTCCTTGGAAATTGGATTTTTTGGAATTCTGGGTCAGTTGAAGGGGTGGTTCAACATCGTTTAACGCAGGCGTTCTCCTTATGGGATCTATGATAAGGGTTTTAAATGCTATTGATTGGTTTCCAAACAAGGGACATTGGAAAAGGACGTTTCTATCAGATGGGCAATGACTTCCTCGGGCTCCGTGGCCATTGGAGTGTGTGACCGGAGCATGACCAAACCCTGTTCCAGCGGTCACTAGATAATCAACCCCTTAGGATCTCCCACTTATTGCCAAATACAGACGATTGTTACATCGAAATAGAGCGCTTATTACATTGGTGTTAAAGTGTTGGACCCAAGGGAATACTTTTACTTGAAAAAGTGTCATGTGCGTTGAAAGAGGAAAATTCCTACGGGGCCTTCCCACTTGCCAAATCTTATGGCACTTCCAGTCCAAAAAAACGGGTCCGCTCGGTTTAATGGATTGGGAATGATTGGATTATAAGGATGCCAATTGTTTTGATGAACAATAGGAAAACAATGTACGGGAGGTTGTGCAGGAAAGGGTATTTGGAAATTCCAGTACACCCCGTATTCCCTTTTTGTCCATCTCCGGTATCCAGTACCAAAACCAAAGCCATGGCCTCTGGGATGGGGTTCGGGCCGATTCTTTTTAATACAACACTATCGGTCGATTTAACATCGATTCTTTTGTGCAAATACCTTGATATATGATGAGAACAAACCATTTTATGGGCCTTTGGAGGCCCCTGCTTGCCTGTTTTACCTATTTATGGATGACTACGGGCCTGTTTGCCCAGGACGAATTCATCACCACCTGGCGCACGACCACGACCAGGACGGGTTCTTCCGACAGCAACTCAATCTACATTCCGGCGACGGGGACCTACGATGTGGATCTGGGTAATGATGGGGAATATGACCTTACGGCCCAGACCGGGGGCATCGAGATAAACGTCACCGAATATACGGACCCTGATGGTAACAGCTATGCTGCCGGGGAGATACAGGTGGCCCTTCGAAATGCCGCTGGGACCAGTGGGCTGACGCAGATAAACTTCAACAATGTAAGGGACAGATGGAAGCTGATCTCCGTGGACAACTGGGGGAGCAGCATCGCCTGGACCACCATGGAGAATGCCTTCCGTGGCTGTGACTATTTGGAAATCAGGGCAACGGATGCCCCGAACCTGGGCAGTTTGACCAGTTTGAGCGGGATGTTCGATAGGTGCCCTTCGGTTACGGGGGCCGCGGGCTTCTCCAATTGGGACACGGGCAACGTGACCAATATGGGGAGCATGTTCCGTGATGGGGACAGCTTTAACGGGGACATCGGTTACTGGAACACCGGTAACGTGACCGATATGAGCTTTATGTTCACCAGTACGGCCATCTTTGACCGTGACCTTGATTCGTGGGACACGGGCAAGGTGACTAATATGTCCGACATGTTTGCCGGTACGGATTCCTTCAACGGGGAAATAGGTTCCTGGAATACGGGTAGCGTGACCAATATGGCGCAAATGTTCGCCAATTCGAAATCCTTCAACGGGGACCTCAGTGGTTGGAACACCAGTAGTGTGGAGAATATGGGGGGGCTGTTCATATTTGCAGGGGCCTTTGACCAGAGCCTGGGGGCCTGGGACCTAAGCAAGGTCTCCAATGGGAACAGTATGCTCTGGTCAAGTAATCTCTCGGCCCTGAACTGGGACGCGACGCTTATCGGCTGGCACAGACAGGGGATTACCAACTCCAACAACGTTATCATCCATGCCACAGGACTGGAATACTGTACGGCAGGCACCCAGCGGGCCGAGCTGATAGACAGGGGTTTCAAGATTACCGGGGACGGTGAGGAGACCGTGGCCCCAACGGCGGTATGCCAATCGGCTACGGTACAACTGGCCGCTGACGGGACGGGTACCCTGGCCATCGCTTCCGTGGACAACGGCTCCAGCGATACCTGCGGAATCGCCTCGCTGGTCTTATCGAAGGTCAGCTTCGTAACCTCCGATATTGGTGAGGAGACGGTGACCCTGACGGTCACCGACCCCAATGGGAACAGTAGTAGCTGTACGGCCAAGGTCACCATTGTGGCTTACCCAACAAGCGCCTTCGTCACCACCTGGGACACGACCGAATCCGGCTCGTCCACCGATACCTCCATCACCATCCCCGCCACGGGTACCTATGATGTGGACGTGGGCAATGACGGCACCTACGACCTGTTCGACCAGACCGGGACCACAACGGTGATCGTGACCGATTACACCGACCCTACAACCAATGGCAACTATACCGCCGGGGAAATACAGGTGGCCCTCAGCAGTGCGGCCACTGGGGCGGGGACCCTGACCCGGATACACTTTGGTGGCACGGACGGTGGCGACAGTGAGAAGCTGCTCTCGGTGGACCAATGGAGCACCAATGTGGCCTGGGGGACCATGGAAGGCGCCTTTGAGGGCTGTACGAACCTGAAGGTGGGGACGGATGACGCCCCCAACCTGGGGAGTGTGTCCACCATGGCGGATATGTTCAAGGGCTGTACGTCCCTTGAGGGGGGCACGGGCTTTGCGATCTGGAACACGGCTGGTGTGTCCAATATGTCCGGTATGTTCTCCGGGGCGGTGTCCTTCAACGGGGAGATCGGCAGTTGGGACACTGGGAGCGTGACGGATATGACCTCCATGCTCAATGGGGCAACCGACTTTGACCAGGACCTGGGCGGCTGGGACCTTGGGCTGTTGACCCTGGCGACCTCCATGCTCAACGGGACGGGGCTTTCGGTTGCCAACTGGGACGCGACGCTGGTGGGTTGGCACGGACAGGGCTCCAACGGCCTTACCGTCGGAGCCTCTGGCCTGGTGTACTGCGAGGCCTTCAACGAGCGTGGCTCGATGAACTTTGCCATTACCGGTGACGGCGTTTCGCAGGACCTGCCGACGGCCTTGTGCAAGGATGTGACGGTCCAACTGAGCCCCACCGGTACGGCTACTTTGACAGAAGACCTTGTGGATGACGGTAGCAATGGCTGCGGAGATGTTTCCCTGACCCTGCAACGGAACACCTTCACGACCACCGACCTTGGTGATAACACGGTAACCCTTACGGTAAAAACCCCGGCCAATAACCAAACGGCCTACTGTACTATCACGGTAACTGTGGAGCCCAATTCCATCTTGTTTGTCACGACTTGGGATACGACCAAATCCGGCTCGTCCACCGATACGTCCATCACCATTCCCGCCATCGGGACCTACGATGTGGACGTGGGCAATGACGGTTCTTTTGACCTGTTCGACCAGACCGGGACCACTAATGTGGATGTCACCCAATATACGGACCCTGACGGTAACAGCTATACGGCAGGGGAGATACAGGTGGCCCTTCGCAATGCGGGTTCCGGGTCGCTGACCGGGTTCAAGGGCGGGGGCAGCAAGCTGCTTTCCGTGGACCAATGGGGCAGCGGCATTGCCTGGACCACCATGGAAGAGGCATTCAGGGGCTGTGGCAATCTGGAGATCAGGGCCCTCGATGCGCCCGATCTGGGCAACGTGACCAGTATGAGATGGATGTTCAATGACTGTACCTCGCTTACGGGGAAACTGGGCTCCCTCGCCAGCTGGAACACGGCCAATGTAAGGGATATGAGAGCCATGTTCTACGGCGCGACCGTCTTTGACGGGGACATCGGTTCCTGGGATGTGGGCAGTGTGACCGATATGATCTATATGTTCACCAGTGCAAGCGCCTTTAACCAGGACATCGGCTCCTGGAACGTGTCCAGTGTGAGGGATATGGAGGGGATGTTCGGTTTCGCAACGTCCTTTGACCAGGACCTCGCCTGGAACACGTCCAGTTTATCGGGTATGCAGTACCTGTTCTGGGGCGCGACCTCCTTTAACGGGGACATCGGTTCCTGGGATGTGGGCAATGTGACCAGCATGTGGTCGGTGTTCCATGACGCAAGCGCCTTTAACCGGGACCTCAGTTCCTGGAACGTGGGCAAGGTAGGGGATATGCAAAGCATGTTCGATGGGGCAAGTTCCTTTGACCAGAACCTTGGGGCCTGGAACATGGCCAGTTTGTTCAATGGTGCTGCCATGCTCAACGGTACGGGGCTCTCCGAGGCGAACTGGGACGCCACGCTGAAGGGCTGGCACACCCAGAACCTTACCGCCAGTGCCGCCATTGGCGCCGATGGCCTGGTCTATTGTGAGGCCGGGGACGAACGTGCCGCGATGAGCTTCAACTTTTATGGCGATAGTCCAGAAGATACCCCGCCGACTGCACTATGCCAGGAGGTATTGCTGGAACTGGGTACTGACGGTAAGGTTGGTCTTGATGCTGCCCTTATGGATAATGGTTCCAACGATGCCTGTGGAGATGTCTCCTTGGAGGTGTCCAAAAGCAGCTTCACAGCCGATGACCTTGGAGTGAATACGGTGACCCTTACCGTGACCGATCCCAACAACAACTCGAAGACCTGTACCGCTTTGGTGACCGTGGAGGACAACACGGACCCCTCGGCCATTTGCCGGGAAATTACCGTACAACTGGACGCCTTGGGCAGCGCAACGATCGCTACATCAGATATCGACAACGGCTCTTCCGACAACAGCGGCACTGCCCTTACCCTTTCCCTCTCCAAGACCAGCTTTGGCTGTTCCGATTTGGGGGACAACACAGTGACCCTTACCGTTACTGACACCAGCAACAACTCGCATACCTGTACGGCTTTGGTGGCTGTGGAGGACAAGACCGCCCCTGCGCCAAATTGCCAGGACATTACTGTGGAACTGGGCACTTCGGGCAGCGCAACGATTGTGGCGGCGGACGTGGACAACGGTTCCAGCGATGCCTGTGGGAACGTTACCCTGGCGTTGTCAAAGACCAGCTTTGGCTGTTCCGATTTGGGGGACAACACGGTGACCCTTACCGTTACTGACACCAGCAACAACTCGCATACCTGTACGGCTTTGGTGGCTGTGGAGGACAAAACGGCCCCCACAGCCATTTGCAAGGACATTACTGTGGAACTGGGCACTTCGGGCAGCGCAACGATTGTGGCGGCGGACGTGGACAATGGCTCCAGCGATGCCTGTGGGAACGTTACCCTGGCGTTGTCAAAGACCAGCTTTGGCGCCGCCGACCTTGGGGACAATACCGTGACCCTTACCGTGACCGACCCCAACAACAACTCGAATACCTGTACCGCTTTGGTGACTGTGGATGACAAGATTGCCCCCTCGGCCATTTGCCGGGACATTACCATACAACTGGACGCCTCGGGCAGTGCAACGATCGCCACATCGGACATCGACAATGGCTCCTCCGACAACAGCGGCACCGCCCTTACCCTTTCCCCCTCCAAAACCAGTTTTGGCTGTTCCGATTTGGGGGACAACGGGATGACCTTGACCGTAACGGACACCAGCAACAACTCGGACAGCTGTACGGCCACGGTAACGGTGGAGGACAAGATTCAGCCAATGGCGTTATGCCAGGCGACAACAATCCAACTGAGCACTGATGGTCTGGCCATTCTGGATGCAGCCTCTGTGGACAATGGTTCCCGAGATGCCTGTGGTGACATCTCTTTGGATGTTTCCCAGCGTAGCTTCACCGCCGATGACCTTGGAGTGAACACGGTGACCCTTACGGTGACCGACAACAGTGGTAATGTAGCGACCTGTGAGGTCGCAATTACCGTGGAGGACAAGATTGCCCCCACGGCCATTTGCCAGGACCTCACGGTGGAACTGGATATTTCGGGTAGTACGACGGTTACCACAGCGGATGTGGACAACGGCTCTTCCGACAATAGTGGTGGTACTTTGACCCTTTCACTGGACAGGACCAGCTTCAGTTGCTCGGATGTGGGGGAGAACATCGTGACCCTTACCGCAACCGATGAAAGTGGTAATCCAACCCTCTGCACTGCCACAGTAACGGTGGCTCCCCCGGTGATGACCATTGTGGTGACCAACAACGGACCAATCTGCCAGGGTTCCCCCCTGCAATTGGACGAGACGAGCGGATTGGGGACCTCATGGTCATGGACCAGTAATGGGGACGCCATTTTCAGTAATCCTGATATGCGGAATCCAGAAGTGACCAATGTCTCGGACGGGGAGGAATTCACCGTTATGGTCGCCTTGGCCAACGGTTGTACCCTTACGGGCACCTCCGTGATCTCCGTTTTGGAGACTCCTGTCCTTCAGGCCGGGGAAGAGCAGGGTTTCTGTACTTCGGAAGCCCCCACGATATCCGATTTGGCAGCTTCAGGTAGCGGTACTGTACGTTGGTATTCGGAAGTGGACAGCACCATGGAACTGGAAGGCGATGTTCCCCTTGTGGATGGTGCCCGCTATTATGGATTGTTGGAGGACGGCAATGGATGTACCTCCGAACGGGTCGCGATAAGGGTTGTCCTCGAAAATTGTATTGAGGTCCCAGAGGCGGACAAACTTGGGTTCTCACCAAATGGGGATGGGGTTAATGATACCTTTTCCATCTCCTGGTTGAAAGATGACTACCCCAATTACACCATGGCGGTTTATGACCGTAACGGTACTTTGGTGTACAAAGGCAATATAAGAACCCCGGAATGGGATGGTAGTGCGAGCCGCGGTATTATCCTGGGGGACGACAAACTGCCCAATGGGGTGTACTATTATACGATAGATTTCGGGGATGGGACCACACCACCGGCCCAAGGCATTGTCTATTTGAACCGATAAGCAGGGAAACATGCGAACAGATTGGACATAGGATTGCCATAAACAACGGGAGAAATCTAAAGCCTATTGACGAAATTTCTCAATCGTTGTTACATCCTCATTTCGAAATAACAGGGAAAACCCACACTTTGCTTTCTGATCGGTAGACTGCTGTTGATATGGACCGTGCTTACAAACAAATAGCAGTTTGATTCTTTGGAATGCAATTTAGGTCCAATAAATAGTACTTTGGATCTCGTTTGTTCCCAATAATTAGTTTTAGGGAGTAGTAGCCATGTGTATTATCGTCACAAAATTCTATTTGTCAGCCACTTACAAGGGATCTCTAAAAAAATAGGTTTTTAAGAGGTGGAATTCGAACATTTTGCATTTACCATACTGATTATCAATTATTTATTCGTATCCAGTAGACATCGGTGCTGAAGATTACCGATGAGACTAAGGCAGGATTGTCGGAAAGCTTTTCCTTGGCCATGGATATGACGCAATGGAAAACCCTATTCCAGGGGTACACCTTGGTGTTAAGGCCCAATTATGGATCCCATTTATTTTCAAATAGCAACGCCTGTTACATCTTTGGCAGGGCTTTGGTCCCAAGGAAGGTACTTTTGCATTACTGGAAGTATACGCTTATCAATAGTGGTTGGAGAGGAAAATTCCCATGAAATCTTCCCGTTTGGAAAACCTTGGAACATTTTTGATTCCAGAGCGGCGGGGAAGGTTGATTGGATGATTTGGAAAGATAGAATCAGTAAGGGATTGACCGTTTTGGGAAATCTTAGAAGAATAATGTCTTGGATGTTATCCAGGGCATGGTATCTGGAATTTCCGGCATACCCAACTTCCTTTTTGCGCCCATGTCCGATATCTGGGCATATGCCCTTGGATAGAACAGAACTCGAGGCGCTTCCTTCCCGCTCTTTAATGCCGACCAATCTAAGTCAATTACCTTATATAAATGCTTTAACCCATCATGAGAATACATGACCTTATGAATCTTAAAAGGCTAGTGCTTACCTTTTTTACGGGCTTATGGATTACCACGGGCCTATTTGCCCAGGGCGTTTTTGTCACCACCTGGGACACGACCAAACCCGGCTCATCCGGCGTAAACTCCATTACCATTCCTGCCTATGGGACTTACGATGTGGACCTGGGCAATGATGGGAGCTATGAACTGACGGACGTGACAGGGACCTCTACCATAAATGTGACCACCTATAACTATGCTCCCGGAGAAATACAAGTGGCCCTACGCCAGGGTGTCGTCGTTCAAGGGCTCAGGACCCTGGACAGGATACATTTCAATAATACAGGTGACCGAGAGAAACTGCTTTCCGTGGACCAATGGGGCAGCATCTCCTGGAGCACTATGGAGGATGCATTCCATGGATGCACCAATTTGAAGATTGAGGCTACCGACACCCCCGATTTGCGCAAGGTAACCAATATGTCCACGATGTTTCAAGGGTGTACGGCACTTACAGGGACCACGACGAACAATCTCTCCAATTGGGACACCAGTAATGCGACCGATATGGGCAATATGTTCAATGGGGCAAGGACCTTTGACGGAAATATCGGTTCCTGGAACACCAACAAGGTAGAAGATATGAACGGCATGTTTTATCGGGCAACTGCCTTTGACCAAAACATTGGTTCCTGGAACACGGCCGGTGTGACTACTATGAAGTGGATGTTTGATGACGCAACGGCCTTTAACCAAGACCTTGGTTCTTGGAACACCAGTAATGTGACCGACATGAGCTATATGTTTCGGAAAACAACGGCCTTTGACCAAAATCTGGAGTTTTGGGACCTGAAGAAGTTGAGCAGTGGTACGGATATGTTCAATAACAGTGGGCTCTCGGTAGCCAATTGGGACAACACGTTGATCGGTTGGAACAACCAGGGCTTTAGCAATAACGTGACCATTGGGGCTTCCGGCCTTACCTACTGTACGGCCACTGCGCAGCGTGCCGCACTGATATCCAGAGGTTTTAACATTACTGGCGACATTTCGGAAAAGATCGATCCAACGGCACGATGCAAGCCAGCGGTGCTCATACTGGGCACCAACGGTACGGCCATCCTGAATCCCGCCCTTGTGGACGACGGTTCCAGCGATACCTGCGGGACGGTTTCGTTGAGCGTATCCCCGAACAGCTTTACGACCGCTGACCTTGCCACTGGTTCAAAAATGGTCACCCTTACGGTGACCGACTCCAACGACAACACAGAGGACTGTGAGGCCAAGGTGACTGTTGTGGACTATGCAACAGGAATATTTCTCACCACCTGGGACACGACCGAATCCGGCACGTCCCACAGCAACTCCATCACCATTCCCATTCCCCTTACAGAGACCTATGATGTAGACCTGGGCAATGATGGCAGCTATGAATTTACGGATCGGAGTGGACCCATTACAATAAATGTCACTGAATATAAGGATAGTAACAATACCAACTATACCGCCGGGGAAATACAGGTGGCCCTTCGTAGTGCAGCGTCCGGGAAAGGGACCCTGACCAGGATATATTTCAACAATGGGGGTGACCGGCGGAAATTGCGCTCCGTGGACCAATGGGGCAGCGGTATCCCCTGGAGCACGATGGAGGGCGCCTTCCATGGCTGTGGGAATTTGAAGGTCAAGGCCACCGATGCCCCGGATCTGGGCAGGGTGACCAATATGTCCCGTATGTTCAGGTTCTGTACCTCGCTTACAGGGACAACGGGCCTCTCCGGTTGGAACGTGTCCAACGTGACCGATATGTCCAATATGTTTTACAGTGCCAGCAACTTTAACGGGGACATCGGTTCCTGGGATGTGGGCAATGTGACCGATATGGGCGGGATGTTTGTCGGCTGTAGGTTGTTCGAAGGTACGGCGGGCCTCTCCAATTGGAACGTGTCCAGTGTGACGGATATGGGGTATATGTTTTCCGCTGCAAGTGCCTTTAACGCGGACATCGGTTCGTGGAACACCGCCGAGGTGACCAATATGGGCTGGATGTTCCGCTTTGCCATTGCCTTTGACCAGGACCTGGGTTCCTGGAACGTGGCCAAGGTGACCAATATGGACAACATGTTCCGGGCCATGGATGTCTTTGACCAGGATCTGGGTTCCTGGGACACCGGTAATGTGGCGGATATGTCCGGCATGTTTGCCTACACGAAGGCCTTCAACGGGGACATCGGTTCCTGGGACACCAGCGGCGTGACCGATATGGAGGGCATGTTCCTGAACGCAACGGCCTTTAACCGGGACATCGGTTCGTGGAACGTGGCGGAGGTGACCAATATGACCTGGATGTTCGCCATACCAAGTGGTGCTACTGGCACAAGTACGTTCAACCAGTACATCGGTTCCTGGAACGTGGGCAAGGTGACCAATATGGGGCATATGTTCTGGAACGCCAGCGTCTTTGACCAGAATTTGGGGGCTTGGGACCTGGGGCAGGTGACCAATGGCGCCCATATGCTCAGCAACAGTGGGCTCTCGGTTGCCAATTGGGACGCCACATTGATTGGTTGGGAAGGCCAGAGCTTTTCGAATACACCTACCGTTGGCGCCTCCGGCCTGGTCTATTGTAAGGCCTTTTACGAACGCGCTGAGTTGATACGTAGTAGTCTTCTTATCACTGGTGATACCAAGGCAACGACTCAAACGAAGGCCAATTGCAAAGCGGTAACACTCCGACTGGGCACCGATGGTACCGTCACCCTGACGCCCGACATTGTGGACGATGATAGTGAGGGTTGTGGGATTTTGCTGAGCCTGTCCCAAACCAGTTTTACAACTGAAGATATTGGCACGGAAACAGTGACCCTAACGGTGACCGATCCCAACGATAGCACGACCTGCTTGGCCAAAGTCACCGTGGAGGACCCCACAAGCGTATTTGTGACCACTTGGGACACCACCAAATCCGGCACCTCCGGAAGCAATTCCATCCATATCCCTGCCACGGGAACCTACGATGTGGACCTGGGCAATGACGGCAGCTATGAACTGACGGACCAGACCGGACCCGTTACCATTAATGTGGTTGACGAAAATTATAGCGCCGGGGAGATAGCAGTGGCCCTTCGCGATGCCGTTTCTGGAAACGGGATCCTGACTGGGATCCAGTTCAATAATGGAGGGGACAGGGATAAGCTGCTCTCCGTGGACCAATGGGGTGGGATATCCTGGAGCACCATGGCCGGTGCATTCCATGGCTGTAGCCATTTGGAGGTCAAGGCAACGGACGCCCCCAACCTGGGCAGTGTGACCGACATGGGTCAGATGTTCCAGGGCGCGACCACTTTTAACGGGGACATCGGTTCCTGGAACACCAGCCAGGTGACCGATATGGCGGGTATGTTCGCCAGCACAAGCCTATTTAACCAGGACATCGGATTATGGAATGTGTCCAAAGTGACGGATATGGGCGATATGTTTCGGGACGCAACAGCCTTTGATCAGGACATCGGTTCCTGGGACACCAGCAATGTGACCGATATGGATGGTATGTTCGCCAACGCAAGCCTATTTAACCAAGACATCGGATCATGGAATGTGTCCAAAGTGACGGATATGGGCGATATGTTCCAAGACGCAAGCACCTTCGATCAGGATATCAGTTCCTGGAACACCGATAGTGTGACCAATATGGCAGGTATGTTCGAAGGTGCCAAGATTTTTGATCAGGACATCAGTTTGTGGGAGACCGGAAGTGTAATCAATATGTCAAGGATGTTCAACGCTGCCGAAGCCTTCGACCAGGACATTGGAAGTTGGAACGTAAGCCAGGTCACGAATATGGAAAACATGTTCTTCTCTGCCACCAGCTTCAATCAGGATATCGGCAGTTGGAATGTAAGCAAGGTCACCAACATGAAAAACCTATTTAATGATGCCCTAGATTTCAATCAGGATATTGGCGGTTGGGATGTGGGCGAGGTAATTAACATGGACGGGATGTTTTATGACGCAAGCGCCTTCAACCAGGATATTGGTTCCTGGAACGTGTCCAAGGTGATTAGTATGTCCCATATGTTTGCCGGTGCCGCTGTCTTTAATGTGGACATCAGTTCCTGGATTGTGGACAGTGTTACCAATATGCACGCCATGTTCAAAGGGGCAAGTACCTTTAACGGGGACATCGGTTCCTGGAACACGGACATCGTGACCAATATGGGTCAGATGTTCTGGGCCGCTAGCGTCTTTAATCAGGACATTGGTTCCTGGGACACCGGCGAAGTGACCGATATGGCGCTCATGTTTGACAGTGCAACCGCCTTTAATCAGGAGATTGGTTCATGGGAGACAGGCAAGGTGACCAACATGTACTCCATGTTTTGGAATGCAACCGCCTTTAATGGGGACATTAGTTCCTGGAATACGGGCAGTGTGACCAGTATGGAGGGCATGTTTAGTGGGGCCAGCGCCTTTGACCAGAATTTGGGCAAATGGAATTTGGGAGTATTGGGCGATGGGAACAATATGCTTGACAACAGTGGCCTCTCCATGGACAACTGGGACGCCACAATCATCGGTTGGCACGGGCAGAGCTTTAATAATGATGTTACTATTGGCGCCTCAAACCTGGTCTATTGTAGGGCCGCTGTCCAGCGTGCCGCGATGACGACCTTCAGCTTTATCGGCGATAGCAAGGGAACTGTTCAGACAACGGCGAAGTGTAAGGCAGCGGCAACGCTCCGACTGGGCACCGATGGTACGGCCACCCTGACGCCTGACCTTATAGATGGTGGTAGCGATGGTTGTGGGATCTTACTGAGCCTGTCCAAAACCAGCTTTACGACCAACGATATTGGGACAGAAACGGTGACCCTATCGGTAGCCGACGGTAGCAGCACGAAAACCTGTACGGCCAAGGTGACCGTAGAGGACCCCGCAAGCCTATTTGTAACCACTTGGGACACCACCAAATCCGGAACATCCAACAGTAATTCCATCCTTATCCCCGTTAAACAGTCCGACCCCGACAGGGATATCTATTATGATGTGGACCTTGGCAATGATGGCAGCTATGAATTGACGGACCAGACCGGACCAATTACGATCAATGTGACCACCCATGACCATACCGCCGGACAAATACAGGTGGCGCTTCGCAATGCCGTCTCCGAGAAAGGGGACCTGGAGCGGATACATTTCAACAATACGGACGACAGGCTAAAACTGCTCTCGGTGGACCAGTGGGGTAGCAGTATCTCCTGGAAGACGATGGAGGCAGCATTTTACGGCTGTGGCAATCTGAATGTTCTGGCCAGTGATGTCCCTGACCTGGAAGAAGTGACCGATATGTCCTCTATGTTTGCCTATGCAAGCACCCTTAACGGGGATATTGGTTCCTGGAACACCAGCAAGGTAATGGATATGGCAGGCATGTTCTCCGGCGCAAGTGCCTTTAATGGTAACATCGCTTCCTGGAACGTGGCCAAAGTGGAGGATATGGGGAATATGTTCAATGGTGCAAGTACCTTTAACGGTGACATTGGTTCCTGGAACACCAGCAAGGTAATGGATATGGCGGGCATGTTCTCCGGCGCAAGCGCCTTTAACGGGAACATCGCTTCCTGGAACGTCGCCAAATTGGAGGATATGGACAACATGTTCAATGGCGCCAGTGCCTTTAACGGTAACATCGGTTCTTGGGACACCAGCAATGTGACCGATATGGGCAACACGTTCGATGGTGCAAGTGCCTTTAACGGTAACATCAGTTCCTGGAACGTGGCCAAAGTGGAGGATATGGGCAACATGTTCAATGGTGCAAGTACCTTTAACGGAGCCATTGGTTCCTGGAGCACTGGTAACGTAACTGATATGAACTCCATGTTTGCTGGCGCAAGCGCCTTTAACGGGAACATCACTTCCTGGAACGTGGCCAAAGTGGAGGATATGGGGGATATGTTCAATGGTGCAAGTACCTTCAATGGCAACATCGGTTCCTGGGACACCGAGGAGGTGACCGATATGGCGGGCATGTTCTCCGGTGCAACTACCTTTAACGGGCCTATTGGTGCTTGGAACGTGGCCAAAGTGGGGGATATGGGGGATATGTTCAATGGCGCGAGTGCCTTCAACGGCAACATCGGCTCCTGGGACACGGGCGCCGTGACCGATATGGGTGGGATGTTCTCCGGTGCCAGTTCCTTTAACGGGACCATTGGTGCTTGGAACGTGTCCAAGGTGGAGGATATGGGTAATATGTTCACTAGTGCCAGTACCTTCAACGGAAACATCGGCTCTTGGGATACCAGCAATGTGACCGATATGGAGGGGATGTTCTCCGGTGCGGGTGCCTTTGACCGGAACTTGGGCGAATGGGACCTAGGGGCGTTGACCAATGGCACCGATATGCTGGACAACAGTGGGCTCTCGGTTGCCAACTGGGACGCCACACTGATCGGTTGGGAGGGCCGGGGCCTTTCCAACACGCCGACGGTCGCCGTTGGCGCCTACGGCCTGGTCTACTGTAGGGCCTATTACGAGCGTGCGGCGCTGATAGGTAACAGCCTTAACATTACCGGGGACAGCAAAGCGGGTACCCAGCCGACGGCCGGGTGCCAGCAACAGGCGGTGGAGCTCGAACTGGGTGCCACTGGCACGGCCACCTTGGATCCCGCCCTTGTGGACGCCGGCAGCGATGGTTGCGGGATCACCCTGGCGTTGTCCAAGACCGACTTTGGTGCGACCGACCTTGGTGATAACACGGTGACCCTAACGGTGACCGACCCCGACAGCACCACGAAGACCTGTCCGGCCACGGTGACCGTATTGGGTACGGATCCCACAAGCGTATTTGTGACCACCTGGGACACGACCAAATCCGAAGGCAACTCCAATAAGAACTCCATTGTTATCGCGGCCTCGGGAACCTATGATGTGGACCTGGGCAATGACGGCAGCTATGAACTGACGGACCAGAACGGGACCATTACTGTGGATGTCACCAAACACAACCATACTGCCGGGGAAATACAGGTGGCCCTTCGCAACGCCCACTCGGGGAACGGAACCTTGGATGGAATAAGTTTTAGTCTGTTTTCGGGAGCCTTTTTCGATAGGGAAAAGCTAATCTCCGTGGACCAATGGGGCAGCGCCATCTCCTGGAGTACCATGGCATCCGCATTTTCGGGTTGTAGCAATCTGGAGATCAAGGCGACGGACGCCCCCGACCTGGGCAGTGTGAGCAGTATGTCCAATATGTTCAATAGCTGTACGAAACTTAAGGGGAATACGAGCTTCTCCGGCTGGAACACGTCCAAAGTGGAGGATATGACCGGCTTGTTCAATGGTGCAAGTTCCTTTAATGCGGACATCGGTTCCTGGAACACCGGTAGCGTGTCCAGTATGGCCTCCATGTTCCGGAACGCAAGTTCCTTTGACCAGGACATCGGTTCCTGGAACACCGGCCAGGTAACCAATATGTTTTCCATGTTTCGGTTTGCAAGCGTCTTTAATCAGGATATTGGTTCCTGGGAAACGGGCAGCGTCGCCAATAAGCAGTGGATGTTTGACGACGCAACGGCTTTTGACCAGAACCTGGGCAAATGGGATTTGGGGCAGTTGACCAATGCCATTGGTATGCTCGACGGTAGTGGGCTCTCCATGGCCAACTGGGACGCCACGATCATCGGTTGGCACGGGGAGGGCTTCCATGAGACCCCCGCTTTCACCATCGGCGCCGATGGCCTGGTGTACTGTACCGCCACTGACGAACGTGCCGCTTTCGGCCTTAATATTATCGATGACGGCCCGGAGAAGATCGACCCGACGCCACAATGCAAGGCAGCGACAATTTACCTGGGCACCAATGGCACGGCCACTCTGGAGGCCTCGTTTGTGGACAACGGTTCCAGCGATGCCTGTGGGGACGTCTCATTCAGTCTGTCCCAGACCACTTTTACGGCCAGTGAACTTGGGGACAACACGGAGACCCTAACAGTGACCGATCCCAACGGGAACGAAGACACCTGTACGGCCACGGTGACCGTGGCGGACAACACCGACCCTACACCAGGTTGCCGGGACGTTACCGTGGAACTGAGCACCTTGGGCAGCGCAACGGTTACCACATCGGACATCGACAACGGCTCCTCGGACAACAGCGGCACCACTGTTACCCTTTCCCTCTCCAAAACAGGCTTTAGCTGTTCCGATGTGGGGGACAACACGGTGACCCTGACGGTAACGGACACCAGCAGCAACTCGAACAGTTGTACCGCTACGGTGACCGTGGAGGATAAAACGGCCCCCTCACCAAGTTGCCGGGACATCAGCGTACAACTGGGCATCTCGGGAAGCGCTACGATCGTGGCGGCGGACATGGACAACGCTTCCAGTGATACCTGCGGGAGCGTCACCCTGGGGTTGTCCAAGACCAGCTTTGACTGTTCCGATCTGGGGGACAACACGGTGACCCTAACGGTAACGGACGCCAGCAGCAACTCGGACAGCTGTACCGCCACGGTGACCGTGGAGGACAAAACGGCCCCCACGCCAAATTGCCAGGACATTACCGTACAACTGGGTGCTTCGGGCAGCGCTACGATCGCCACTTCGGATATCGACAACAGTTCCTCCGACAACTGCGGGAGCGTCACCCTGGCCTTGTCCACGACCAGCTTTGGTGCCAACGACCTCGGGGACAACATGGTGACCCTTACGGTAACGGACACCAGCAGCAATTCGGACAGCTGTACGGCCAAGGTGACCGTGGGGGACAACACGCTCCCCACCCCAAGTTGCAAGGATATCAACGTACAACTTAGCGCCTCGGGCAGCGCAACGATCGCCATATCGGACATCGACAACGGCTCCTCTGATAACAGTGGCACCACTATTACCCTTTCCCTGGACACCACCAGCTTTAGCTGTTCCGACCTGGGGGATAACACGGTGACCCTTACGGTAACGGACGGCAGCAGCAACTCGAACAGCTGTACCGCCACGGTGACCGTAGAGGATAAAACGGCCCCCACCCCAAGTTGCCGGGACATTACCGTACAACTGGGTGCCTCGGGCAGTGCAACCATCGCCACATCGGACATCGACAATGGTTCCAGCGATGCCTGCGGAAGCGTCACCTTTGGCCTGTCCAAGAGCGACTTTAGGGCCGATGACCTTGGAACGAATTCAGTGACCCTTACGGTGACGGACCCCAGCAACAACTCAAACAGCTGTGCCGCTTCGGTGACCGTGGAGGACAAAACTGACCCTACGGCCCTTTGCCAGGACATTACCGTGGAACTGGGTGCCTCGGGCAGCGCAACGATCGCCACATCGGACATCGACAATGGCTCCTCCGACAACAGTGGCGGTACCCTTACCTTTTCCCTGGACAAGACCAGCTTTGGCTGTTCCGACCTCGGGGACAATACAGTGACCCTTACAGTGACGGATACCAGTAACAACTCAAACAGCTGTGTCGCTTCGGTGGCCGTAGGGGACAAAACCGACCCTGCGGCCCTTTGCCGGAATATTACCGTGGAACTGGGTGCCTCGGGCAGCGCAACGATTGCCACTTCCGACATCGACAATGGTTCCAGCGATGCCTGTGGGAGTGTCACCTTTGGCCTGTCCAAGAGCAGCTTTACGGCTGATGACCTTGGAACGAATACCGTCACCCTTACGGTAACGGATCCCAACAACAACTCGAAGACCTGTACCGCTATAGTGACCGTGGGAGACAACACGTTCCCCATTCCAAGTTGTCGGGACATTGCCGTGGAACTGGACGCCTCGGGCAGCGCAACGATTACCACCTCGGACATCGACAACGGCTCCTCGGACAACAGTGGCGGCACTCTTATCCTTTCCTTGGACAGGACCAGCTTTGGCTGTTCCGACCTCGGGGACAACACGGTGACCCTTACGGTGACGGACGCCAGCAGCAACTCGGACAGCTGTACCGCTTTGGTGGCCGTAGAGGATAAAACCGACCCCACGGCCCTTTGCCAGGACATTACCGTGGAACTGGGTACTTCAGGTAGAGCAACGATCATGGCTGCGGACGTGGACAACGGTTCTTCCGATAACTGCGGGAGCGTCACCTTGGCCTTGTCCAAGAGCAACTTTACGGCCGATGACCTTGGAACCAATACCGTTACCCTAACGGTAACGGATTCCAACAACAATCCGAAGACCTGTACCGCTTTGGTGACTCTATTGGACCGCTCGGCCCCCACGGCCACTTGCCAGGACATTACCATAGAACTGGGCACCTCGGACGGCGCAACGATCGCCGCATCAGACATCAACAACGGCTCCTCCGACAATAGTGGTGGTACTCTTATCCTTTCCTTGGACAGGACCAGCTTTGGCTGTTCCGACCTCGGGGATAACACGGTGACCCTTACGGTGACGGACCCCAGCAACAACTCGAAGACCTGTACCGCCATCGTGACCGTAGGGGACAAAACGGCCCCCATGCCAAGTTGCCGGGACATCAGCGTCGAACTGGGTGCCTCAGGCAGTGCAACGATTGCCACATCGGACGTGGACAACGGTTCCAGCGATGCCTGTGGGAGCGTCACCTTGGCATTGTCCAAGACCGGCTTTGGTGCCAACGACCTAGGGGACAACATGGTGACCCTTACGGTAACGGACGGCAGCAACAACTCGGACAGTTGTACCGCTGTGGTGACCGTGGGTGACAACACGCTGCCTACTCCAGGTTGCCGGGACATCAGCGTGGAACTGGGCACCTTGGGCAGCGCAACGATCACAACATGGGACATCGACAACGGCTCCTCCGACAACAGCGGCACCACCGTATCGCTATCCCTGGACAGGACCAGCTTTGGCTGTTCCGACCTTGGGGACAACACGGTGACCCTTATCATAACGGACGGCAGCAACAACTCGGACAGTTGCACGGCCACCGTGACCGTGGAGGACAAAACGGTCCCCGCGCCAAGCTGCCAGGACATTACCGTGGAACTGGGTGCCTCGGGCAGTGCTACGATTGAGGCGGCGGACGTGGACAATGGTTCCAGCGATGCGTGTGGGAGCATTACCCTGGCGGTGTCGAAGATCGGCTTTGGTGCCAACGACCTTGGAGACAACACGGTGACCCTTACGGTAACGGACGGCAGCAACAACTCGGACAGCTGTACCCCTGTGGTGACCGTAGTGGACCGCTTGGCCCCCACGGCCATTTGCAAGGACATCAGCGTGGAACTGGGTGCTGCGGGCAGTGCAACGATTGCCACATCGGACATCGACAATGGTTCCTCCGACAATAGCGGCACGGTGTCGCTTTCCTTGGACAGAACGGGCTTCGGTTGTTCCGATGTGGGGCAGAACACCGTGACCCTTACGGTAACGGACGCCAGCAACAACTCGGCCAGCTGTACCGCTACGGTAACGGTACAGGAAACAACCGCACCGCTGGCCATTGTGACCAATAGCGGACCGATCTGCCAGGGCTCTACCCTACAGTTGAATGAAATAAGTGGCCTGGGAACCTCATGGTCATGGACCAGCGATGGAAATGCCACATTCAACAATCCTGATATACAAAACCCTGAAGTGACCGATGTTTCGGACGGGGAGGAGTTCACTGTTACGATTACCTTGGCCAATGGATGTACCGGGATAGGCACCACCACCGTCTTTATTCTGGGACTTCCCATCCTGGAGACGGAGGGCGAACAGGTATTCTGTACCTTGGAGAACCCCACTGTATCGGATTTGGCAGCTTCCGGCAACGGTACCCTGCGTTGGTATTCGGAAACGGACAGCACTACGGAACTGGGGGCCGATGTTCCCCTTGTGGATGGTACCGCCTATTACGGATTGCTGGAGGATGGCAGTGGATGTACCTCCGATAGGGTTGCCGTGATGGTAAGGATTTCCATGGAGGGCTGTGACGAATTTCCGAACGCGAACAGACTCGGCTTTTCCCCAAACGGCGATGGGGTCAACGATGCCTTTTCCATTTCCTGGTTGAAGAACGATTACCCCAATTATACGATGTCGGTTTATGACCGTAACGGCACCCTGGTATACAAAGGGAACATAGGCACCCCGGACTGGGATGGCAGTGCGGACAAGGGGCTTATTCTGGGGGATGGCAAACTGCCCAATGGGGTGTACTACTATACAATAGATTTCGGGGACGGCACTACACCGCCGGTCCAGGGAATCGTTTATTTGAACCGGTAGGCAGAGTTTACAAAAGATCAGAACGAAAATAGCGGTAAAAGCTTGGGAAAACCCGGTAAGGTGCTATCCCAGCACGGCATTAGGAGGCCATCCAGATAACGCGGATGGCCCAACAAAAACTTGGAGAAAGTATGGAAATTACCGATTGGACAGGCCGGCCCATAAGCAAAAGGAAGAATGCAGATGCCCAAAGGCTATGTTTTGGAACATGTTTGGAATGATATAACCTTGTTCTGGAGTTTTGAATTGTGATGGAATTAAGGTACATTTCGTTTTGTGAAACAGATTTTTTATTTAACCAATGGAAAATCAAATAAACAATTGAATTATTAACACCAAAATCGAGTAGCATAAAAAACATTCACCTAGAAATCCTACTTTCCCTAAGTTCCAATAGTTAATCTGGAAATCAGCAAATTTTTTAAATCTATTTTCTTTTGAGCGACCTTAAAAACCTAAAAAACAAAGTTCTGTTTTACACGGATGTAGATGAGCAAATCCTAAGAAGGGAACTGGCCAAATATGAAAGAATAGCCTTGGGAAAATCCGATTTTTTGGTAAGGTCGGGACAGATTGTTGACCGGTTCTATTATTTGGAAAAGGGATGCATTTGTTACTATAAAGAAGAGGAGGGGGAAATTAAGGTTTTGGAATTTTATACCGAGGATGTTTTTTTTACCGATTTACCCTCCTATGTGAACCAACAACCCTCAAATTGCTACTTAAAGGCGATTGAATCGAGCATGGTTTTCGCTGTGAAAAAGGAGGTGGTGGAAGAATCGTTCAACAATTCACACCAATTGGAAAGATTTGGAAGACTTTCCATGCAAGAAGCGTTCATGAAGTTATTTTCCCGGGTCGAACGCATGAGTATTCGAAGTAACGAGGAACGATACCTACGACTGCTCGAAAAGCGACCTGACCTTTTTCGGCGAGTACCCAATTACCTTATCGCAAGCTACCTGGGTATGACACCTGTGGGTTTATCCAAGCTTCGGAAAAGGTTGTCCAAAGCCTGACCAACCCTTTTTGATCCGTTTACCTTCGATTTATTAAACCAGTTTAACGAGTTTCGCTACAATTAGTGCTAACTTCATTCACTTTCAAAAACTGGGTTATGAAAAAATCGTATGTAGATATAGAAACACTGAAGTTTTTACTGTTTCAAGTGCACCAAATTAAAGAAGTACTTTCCCAAGAACACTTTGCCGAATACGATGAGGGTTCCATTGAACTATTTCTTGATTCGGTTAAGGATTTCGCGGATAAGGAAATGTTTCCCTATTTCAAAGAGATGGATGAGCGACCGGCACATTTTAAGGATGGGGAGATCATTGTACACCCCCAAATTGGAAACTATATGAAAATGGCTGGGGAAATGGGTTTTATTGGGGCCCCTTTTCCGTATGACATAGGGGGACTGCAATTACCTTCAATGGCCATAAATGCCTCAGCATTTATTCAGGAAACGGCAAACAACCATATGCCAGGCTATGCGGGATTGACACTTGGGGCAGCAGAACTCATTGTTCATTTTGGCAATGAATCCCTTAACGAAACTTTTGTCCCCAATATGATTTCGGGTAAATGGGGAGGTACCATGTGCCTGACAGAACCACAAGCGGGGAGTTCATTATCGGATATTGTAACTTCAGCGGAACCGAATGGGGATTGTTTTACCATACACGGACAAAAAATATTCATCTCAGGGGGCGATCATCAGGGCGCTGAAAATATTGTGCATTTGGTATTGGCGAGAATAAAAGGAGCACCTGCTGGCACCAAGGGGATATCCTTATTTGTGGTTCCCAAGCATCGACCAAAGCCTGATGGTTCCTTAGAGTTTAATGACGTGACTACGGTCGCCGACTTTCAAAAAATGGGACAAAAAGGGTATTGTACCACCCATCTCTTTTTTGGTGATAAGGAAGATTGCAAAGGCTGGCTTGTAGGAGAGCCCAACCAAGGGCTAAAATATATGTTCATGATGATGAACGGGGCCCGTATTGCCGTTGGCAGGGGGGCTGCTGCCATAGCCACTGCTGCTTACCACGCCGCCTTGAGCTATGCACACGAGCGACCCCAAGGTCGGGAGTTGGAACGAACAGGTAAGAAGGATGTCTCCCAAGAGCAGACACTTATTATAAACCATCCTGACGTTCGTAGGATGTTATTGGTGCAAAAGGTAGTTTCGGAAGGCGCCTTGAGCTTAGTGTTCCTTACCTCAAAGTATCACGACCTTTCTGTATCCTTAGCCAATGAAAAGGAACGGGCCAGGTACAGACTTCTTTTGGAACTGTTGACACCCGTGGTCAAAACCTACCCATCCGAAATGGGGATTACCGCGGTCAATAATGGCGTTCAGGTTCTTGGGGGGTATGGTTTCTGTTCAGACTACATTTTGCAACAGTACCTACGGGATATTAGGATATTTGCCATTTATGAAGGTACTACGGGAATTCAGTCCCAGGATTTGCTGGGAAGAAAAATTACCATGGAAAACGGAAAGGCCTTGATGTTGTTGTCCGAAGAGATACAACAATCCATTAAATCGGCGATGACCTACGAATCCTTGGTTCCTTATGCCAAAAAACTAGGGGAAAAATTAGCACTTACCCAAAGTGTTTTACAATTCTTGATGCGTTTTGCCGGGCAAGGGGACTATCAACGTTTTTTGGCCGATGCCACCCCATTTATGGAATTCTTCAGCACAATTATCATTGGCTGGCAATGGTTGGTTATTGGAACCCACGCACAACATACTTTGGTTACGGGCGCCTCGACATATTCCCAAGAATTTTATGAGGGGAAAATTCACGCAATGAAGTTTTACTTCACCTATGAACTTCCCAAAACACAGGGGCTTTCGGAAATTTTGATGAGTCCGGAATCCTTGACCCTGAATTCGGACAAAAAGATATTTGCTTAAAATGAGTGAAATAAGATCAAAGTTTGACCTTTCCGGCAAGGTGGCCATTGTAACGGGCTCAAGTAAGGGAATTGGTCGTTCCATTGCCCAGGGTTTGGCAGAAAATGGTGCCAAGGTTGTGGTGAGCAGTAGAAAACAGGAAGCTGTGGATCAAGTGGCAGAAGCGTTTCGCGCAAAAGGTTTGAATGCCATTGGGATTGCGTGTCATATTGGTGATGGGGAACAACGAAAAAGCTTGGTGGAGAAGACTGTGGAAACCTATGGCAAGGTAGATGTATTGGTCAACAATGCCGCTATCAATCCATTTTACGGTCCATTGGAAGCTACTGCGGAAGAAGTTTTTGATAAGATTATGGACGTTAATGTAAAGGCTCCTTGGTTGCTGTCCAATTTGGTTCAGCCCCATATGAAAGTACATGGGGGAAGCATCATCAATATTGCCTCTGTAGAGGGGATACATCCTGGGTTTCGTTTGGGATTGTACAGCATGACGAAATCAGCTTTGATCATGTTGACCAAAAATCAGGCAAAAGAGTGGGGTAAGTATGGAATCCGCTCCAATGTGGTATGCCCAGGACTGATAAAGACAAAGTTTAGTGAAAGCCTTTGGTCCAATGAAGAATTGGTCGGTATGTATACCAATACCATCCCGCTTCGAAGAGTTGCTGAACCCGATGAAATGGCAGGGCTGGTCATGTTATTGGCTTCTGATGCAGGCTCCTATATGACCGGTGGCGTTTATGCTGCAGATGGGGGCTATCTCATTTCAGGTTAATTTCAAAAAGCGATCAAATGAATTTTGAATACACTGAAAAGTCGCAAAAGCTTCAAAAAAAACTACAACAGTTTATTGAAGAACATATTAAACCTGTTGAAGAGGAGGTTAATACGTTTCATTCGGATCCTGGAAATAGGTGGAAAAGGTGGCCAGGCACCGAAGCGTTGAAGGAGAAAGCAAAGGCGGCAGGTTTATGGAATCTATTCCTACCAAAGTCCTATGGCAGTTTTAGTCCGGGCTTGACAAATTTGGAATATGCCCCATTGGCAGAACAAATGGGGCGAGTTCTATGGTCCTCGGAAGTTTTTAACTGCAGTGCCCCAGATACGGGAAACATGGAGGTTTTGGCCAAATATGGAACCCCCGAACAACAGGAAAAGTGGCTAAGGCCACTGTTGAATGGGGAAATCCGTTCGGCCTTTTTGATGACGGAACCGGATGTGGCTTCCTCGGATGCCACCAATATTGAAACCGCCATTGTTGCCAGTGGTGATAACTATATCATCAATGGCCGAAAATGGTGGTCGTCGGGTGCTATGGATCCCAACTGCAAAATTACCATCGTTATGGGAAAAACAGATTTTGAAGCACCGCGATATCAGCAGCAAAGCATGATTCTGGTTCCCATGGACAGCCCGGGCCTGGAACTTGTACGTCCATTAACGGTGTTTGGGTATACCGATTCCCCGGAAGGACATGCCGAGATACAACTCACCAATGTTAGCGTACCAAAATCCAACATATTGCTTGGGGAGGGCAGGGGTTTTGAAATTGCGCAGGGCCGGTTGGGGCCGGGACGCATTCATCATTGTATGCGATTAATTGGTATGGCCCAGCGTTCTCTGGAAATCATGGCGGAACGTACCGTACAGCGAAAACCCTTTGGAAGGACTTTGGATACCTATAGTAGCGTTCGACAAGCCATTGCCCTATCGGCTTCTGAGATAACACAGACAAGGTTATTGGTATTGTCGGCAGCGGATAAAATGGACAAGGTGGGGAATAAAGCAGCAAAAGATCTTATAGCCATGATAAAAATTGTTGCTCCCAATATGGCATTGAAAGTAATTGATAGGGCCATTCAGGTCTTGGGAGGTAAAGGAGTTGGAAATGATACCCCACTGGCCCATTTTTTTGCCGCAGCAAGAATGTTACGTTTAGCGGACGGTCCGGATGAGGTACATATGAGTCAATTGGGAAAGCACATTATTAAAAAATATTCCGCATCATAGGCATGGCATTGGAAAATCCTACAAGACCAGTTCGGGAAGGTGAAGAGCTCAATACGTCAAAACTAAAGGTGTTTTTGGCTGCCAAAGGTTTGATCAGCTCCGATAAAAGCGAACTTCTGGTGTGTCAATTTTCAAATGGATACTCCAATTTGACTTATTTACTTCAGATTGAAGGAAAGGAATATGTATTGCGCAGGCCACCTTTCCATGCACCGAAACGAGGTCATGATATGGGGCGCGAGTATAACGTCTTAAAACATTTGAATCCTATTTTTTTAAAAGCCCCAAAGGTCTTTGTTTTTACCGAGGATAAGGAAATAATAGGAGCCCCCTTTTACATCATGGAAAAGGTGGAAGGCAAGATTTTATCTGCAAAAGCCGCCCACAACATGCAGCTAAAACCGGAAGAGTTTAGCACCATCTCCAACACTTGGTTGGACACTTTTGTGGCCTTTCACAATATTGATTATAAGGAAGTGGGTTTACAGGATTTGGGAAGACCAACAGGATATGTATCCCGGCAAGTGACCAATTGGGGAAAGCAATACCTGGCCGCTGCAACCGACAATGTTCCAACGGCTGGAAAAGTGATGGGATGGATGGAGGCCAATCAGCCCAAAACTTATGACCATACCCTTATCCATAACGATTTCAAATATGACAATGTGGTGTTTTCAGATGACAGTTGGACAACTATTTCGGCCATTCTGGATTGGGAAATGTGTACCCTTGGAGATCCTTTGATGGATTTAGGTACCTCCCTGGGCTATTGGACCACGGCCAAGGATGCTGAATTCATGAAGCAGGGCCTTCCCTCACCTACGGTAATGGAAGGTAACCCCTCACGCAGTGAAATTGTACACCAATATGCGCTCAAAAGCGGACGATCTGTGGATAATTTGGTATTCTATTATGTATTTGGACTGTTCAAAATTGCGGTCATCGCCCAACAAATCTATTATCGTTTCAAACACGGACATACCAACGACTCAAAATTTGCCCATCTCAACAAAGCCGCTGCCTTATGCTGTGATACGGCTTGGTTGGCCATTCAAAAAAACAAAATAGATAACCTGTAGTAATGGAATCCTATCTTAAAGCAAATCCGGACGAGTTTCAAAAATTCAAAAATGCTACTGCCAATGCGCCCGTAGTGATGTTAAATCTTTTACGTTATAAGGAAATTGTTATGGAAACTGGCGAAACGGGCAAGGAAGCCTACACGGCATATTTAAATGCCGCTGCACCTTTTTTTAAAAACGTCAATGCCAAAGTACTGTTTTTTGGAACTCCAAAGCACATGTTGATCGGCCCTACGGATGAGGAACTTTGGCACGCAGTGCTCATAGTGGAATACAACGCTTTTTCCGACTTTATGGGAATGGCCGGGGCCGAGGGATATCCGTCCCACCTTCGCGAACGTGCCTTGTTGGATTCCAGGTTAATTCATTGTCAATCAATTCAACACTAATGGATCTAAAGGAAAAAGTAGTCATCATAACAGGTGCAGGTAGCGGTATTGGCAAGGCTACGGCCCAACTATTTGCAACACAGGGTGCCCAGGTTATTGTTTCGGATATCAATATGGAGAATGCCCAAAAGGTAGCTGATGGGATTTTGGTGGACGATGGTAAGGCAATCGCGTATCAAACTGATGTAACACAATTTGAAGAAGTTGAAAACCTGGTAAAAAAGACCGTTGCCAAATACGGTCGATTGGATGTTATGGTCAACAACGCAGGAATTGGTGGAAAAAACCAGGCAAAGACCGCAGACCATACCCTGGAGGACTGGCATAATGTTATAGCGGTGAACCAGACAGGGGTTTTTTATTGTATGAAATTGGCTTTGGGCATAATGGAAAAGCAGGGTTATGGGAATATGGTCAATGTGGCCTCCTTGGCCGGTTTAAAACCTTCTGGAAACAATTTATCCTATGCGGCAAGCAAATTTGCTGTTGTGGGGATGACCAAGTCCGCTGCTTTGGAATATGGACGAAAGAATATTCGAATCAATGCAGTTTGTCCCGGCTTTACAGAGTCGGCCCTACTGGACCAATTATTGGCGGTAAGCCCTGAAATGGGTGATAAGCTAATGCGGTTTATTCCTATGGGCCGATTTGGAAAAGCGAATGAAATTGCAGAGGCCATTTGTTGGTTGGCATCGGACAACTCAAAATTCATTACGGGACAGACCCTAACCCTTGATGGCGGAAACTCTTTGATTTAAGAACGGATATGAATACACTACAACTCATAGAAAAGGAAGGATACACCATTGTTCAAATGAATAGGGGCAAAGTCAATGCCCTTAATTTTGAAATGGTTGAAGAATTGCGCGAAACATTCAGGAAATTGGAAGATGATGCTAAGGTCAAGGGCGTGATTCTAACAGGACAGCCCCACTATTTTTCTGCCGGACTGGACCTCATTGAACTGGTGCAGTATGACAAAAAAAGGATAACTGAATTTTTCACCGATTTTGGCGCATTGTACAATGAGTTATTACAATTTAGAAAGCCATTGATAGCTTCAATTACAGGACATGCCCCTGCAGGAGGCTGTGTTTTGGCGGTTGCTTGTGATAATCGATACATGGCCCGGGGAGAGAACTATGTCATAGGGTTAAATGAGGTGGCCGTGAATATCCAGATCAGTCAAAATCTTTGTGAGGTGTATGCCTATTGGATTGGGGAAGGCCTGGCGCATCGTTATATTTTGGAAGGAAAACTGTTGCATGGGGAAGAAGCCCTAAAAGTAGGTTTGGTAGATGAACTGGTTCCTTTGGATAACCTTCTGGAACGGGCCGAAAAGCAAATACAGATCTACCTAAGGGCAGACCAGGAGATTCTGGTCAATACCAAACAAAAGCTTAGAAAAAGCTTGTTGGAGAAGTTGGATCCCAATCCTGCAAATGCCCTAAAAGAGGCAACCGTTCTTTGGTGGAAGCCTGAAATAAGGGCAAAGATGCTCGCCTATGTGGAGCATTTTACCAGCAAGGGAAAGTAGCTTTTGGCAAGGAAGGTCAAGGATATGCTGTATCTATTTCAGCATCCTAATGAAAATAGTGTTGAATAGCACCCTTGAACAAGTTGGGGGTGACGAATAATTAATAAACGATATGAACAAGCAGCTTTTATTTGTCAAAAGACCCATTGGCGAAGCCAATGCCGATACGTGGAGTTTGGTTACCAATCCTATTCCGGAACCCAAAGAAGGCGAGGTATTGATTCGGCAGCATTACATTTCGTTGGATCCGGCCATGCGCGGCTGGATGAACGATTCCAAATCCTACATCGAACCCATGGAAATTGGCTCGGTAATGCGCGCTGGTTCCGTGGGTGAGGTTATCGCATCGAACAACCATCCAAAGTTTAAGGTAGGCGATTTTGTTTCAGGTCATGGAGGGGTACAACAGTATACCGCAACAGATGGGAAGGGATATTATCCGGTTGACCCGAAACTGGCCCCGCTTCCGATGTATATTGGAACCCTGGGTATGCCTGGGATGACAGCTTATTTCGGAATTTTGGAAGTTGGCAAGATCAAGGAAGGGGATGTCGTTTTGGTCTCCGGTGCGGCTGGTGCAGTAGGAAGCATTGTGGGGCAGATTGCCAAAATAAAAGGTTGTACGGTAGTGGGTATTGCCGGTGGTCCTAAAAATTGCAATTATATCACCACTGAATTGGGGTTTGATGGCGCTATTGATTATAAGAATGAAAAGGTTCGCAACAGACTGAAGGAACTGTGCCCAAAAGGTATTGATGTGTATTTTGACAATGTGGGTGGCGAAATCCTGGATATTGCACTGACCCAATTACGAATGCATGCCCGTGTGGTCATCTGCGGTGCAATTTCCCAGTACAACAATAAGATGGCCATCAAGGGTCCGAGTAATTACCTATCACTTTTAGTGAATCGTGCGAGTATGCAGGGAATGGTCGTTTTTGATTGGGCCAAAAGGTATGGGGAAGCGGCCCAACAAATGGGTACCTGGATGGCGCAGGGCAAGTTGAAAAGCAAAGAGGATGTGTATGAAGGTATTGAGAACTTCCCCCCAACCTTTAATAGACTTTTTAGTGGTGAGAAAATGGGCAAGCTGGTGCTTAAGGTAATCGAGGGGGACCTATGAAAACAATTCGGTGTAAATCTTACGGACCACCTTCGAATTTGGTTTTGGAGGAGGTGGATGCGCTGAAAGCCGGACCTGGGCAGGTTTTGGTTGCCGTCAAAGCTTGTGGGTTGAACTTTCCGGATACCCTGATCATTCGGGGGTTATATCAGATTAAACCCGATTTGCCCTTCACTCCGGGAAGTGATATCGCCGGAGTGGTCAAGGAAATTGGAGAAGGTGTCAACCATATTGCGGTAGGCCAGGAAGTATTTGGCTTTGTTCCTTACGGTGGTCTGGCAGAAGAGGTAGTTGTCCCCAAAAACGCTTGTTTTCCAAAACCACCTCAAATGGATTTTGAAACAGCGGCCTCCTTTTTAATGGCCTATGGAACATCTTTCCATGCCTTAAGGGACAGGGGCAGGCTAAAAAAGGGTGAGACCCTTTTGGTTTTGGGGGCTTCGGGGGGTGTTGGACTGGCGGCTGTTGAATTGGGCAAATTGATGGGGGCAACAGTTATTGCCGCCGCTTCGAATAATGAAAAACTGGAATTGTGCAAGAAATATGGAGCCGATATTACTTTGAATTATGCAACTATGGATTTGAAATCTGCAGTTAAGGAATTGACGGAAGGGAAAGGGGTGGATGTCGTATACGACCCTGTTGGAGGTTCCTTTTCTGAAGCTGCTTTGCGAGGGACCGCATGGAATGGCCGCTATTTAGTGGTCGGTTTTGCAGCGGGCGAAATTCCTAGGATTCCACTAAACCTTCCGCTTTTGAAAGGCGTTTCCCTGGTGGGGGTGTTCTGGGGCAATTTTGCGGTAAAGGAACCCCAGCGTAATACAGCAAATAGCGTACAGTTGATGCAATGGCATGCCGAGGGAAAATTAAAACCCCATATCCACAAGGTATATGACTTGAAGGATACCCCAAAGGCATTGGAAGAAATGATGGCAAGAAGAGTCATGGGGAAATTGGTAGTAACCGTTTAATACAAATACATGAGATTAAAGGATAAAGTAGCCATTGTAACCGGAGGTTCCCGGGGAATTGGACGTGCCGTGGCCGAATTGTTCGCCCAGGAAGGCAGTAAAGTAATCGTGGTCGATTTATTGCCCCAAGGCAAGGAAGTGGTCCAGGGGATTACGGCATCTGGAGGCAATGCGGAATTTCACGCCGTTTCGGTAACGGATAAATCTGGTATCGAATCCCTGTTTGAGCAGATAAACTCCAAATATGGAAAGATTGATATCCTTATCAACAATGCCGGAATCACAAGGGACAGAACCTTGGAAAAAATGAGTGAGGAGGAATGGGATGCCGTTGTTGAGGTCAACCTAAAAGGGGTCTTTATTTGTACCCAAGCCGTTGCGCCGTATATGAAAGCCAACAACTACGGCCGTATTGTTAGCGCAGCTTCCAATGTTGGGTTGAGGGGTAATTTTGGACAGACCAATTATGCTGCTACAAAGGCTGGGGTCATTGCCATGAGCAAGACCTGGACCATGGAATTGGGGAAACATGGCATAACCGCCAATGCAATAGCCCCCGGTTTTACGATGACCGATATGGTCAAAAAAATTCCAGAGGAGCATTTGGACGCCATAAAGGCCAGCATTCCGCTTAAAATCGTTGCCCAGCCTATTGATATTGCCTATGGCTATCTGTACTTGGCGTCGGATGAAGCACGGTTCGTTTCGGGAATTTGTCTGACGATAGATGGAGGTACTTCAAGATAAACAAAGTTAACATGACAAAACTGATTATCAAGGATCTTAAGGAATTGAACACCTGGGTTGGAAAGGAACTCCCATATGGTAATTGGTTGAAAGTGACCCAGGAAATGATAAATGATTTTGCGAATGCCACTTTAGACCATCAGTGGATACATGTGGATGTGGAAAGGGCCAATCAATATTCCCCTTTCCAAAAACCTGTGGCCCATGGTTTTCTATCGTTATCGCTACTGTCAAAACTATTGGGGGATTTGATTACCGTTAGCTCGGCAAAAATGGGTGTAAACTATGGGTTGAACAAGGTACGTTTCCCCAGCCCGGTTTTGGTGGATAGCCATGTCCGTTGCCAAGGCACTATCAAGGAAATTGAGGCCTATGGGGATAACGAGGTCAAAATTACCTGGAATTGTACCGTGGTCATTGAAAACTCGGAGAAACCAGCATGTGTGGCGGAATTTATCAGTTTAATGTTTGAGTAATTCGGAAGAGTGAAGGATGGTATCAACTCGATACTTATTTCGTAGATTCGGTCCAGTAACATTTAGGAGAAATCATAATTATGCCAGCAAAGAGTCCCTCCATTTTTCAAATTAACCTTTTTACTTTTTTTAAGCTCCCCTCCGCCTGGTGGTCCGGGGTACGTTTAAAATCCATTGATCATAAACGGGCGGTTGTAACCGTAAAACATCGATGGTTCAATCAAAACCCCTTTAACTCCATGTTTTGGGCTGTACAAGGGATGGCCGCCGAATTTTCCACCGGAATTTTGGTTTCAACGGCAATTCGGGAAAGTGGCCGCAAAATCTCCATGTTGGTGCAGAACAATAATGCCAACTTTTCAAAAAAAGCAACAGGTAGGATAACCTTTACCTGTGAAGATGGCCATCGTATTGATGATGCCTTAAAAAAGACCATTGAGACTGGGGAGGGACAGACACTATGGATGAAATCCGTAGGTATGAACCAGGATGGGGTTGTGGTGTCCACTTTTAACTTTGAATGGACGATCAGATTGAAAGCTTGATCCAATCAATGGGAAAATGGGTCATCCCAAGCGCAGGTAGGGCTTAAAAGGTGTGTGCGTTTAAAAAAAAGGGACTGTGGGAGTGACTTTTGGATAATTCTGTGTCAAACAATAGTGGGAATGCTAGAATTGTCCATATTATTTATGGATAGCCTAAAATTTTAGTAATTTCAAAACATAATTTGCTAAACGTAAATCAATTCATACATAAATGGGAAAATTTGAAATTAAATCCTCAGGAACAGACAAATGCATGTTCAATTTAAAGGCCGGTAACGGACAGGTAATTTTGACCAGTCAAACCTACGCAAGTAAGGATGGCTGTAAGAACGGTATCGAATCCGTTAGGAAGAATTCTCAGGATGATGGCCAATTTGAGCGTAAGACCGCAAAAGATGGAAGCCCTTTCTTTACATTGAATGCGACCAATGGGCAAGTAATTGGTAAAAGTGAAATGTACAGCTCAACTGATGCCATGGAGAACGGAATTGCCTCTGTAAAAAAGAACGCACCCGATGCCGAGGTAGTGGACAATTCCTAACATGCTTGCAATACAATATGTGAAGGCGGCCGATTCGGTTGCCTTTTTTTATTTCGTATATGAAATGGGCCACACGGAATGAAAGCGCGAATGCGCTCGACTTTTATCAGGTTTTGCTTTTGCATTCGTACTAAAAAAAAGCATTTTCATATCAATAAAACAGGGCTTGGTTCTTTTTTGTGTGCAATCAGCTGAGGGGTTGATTACTTTTGTGGGTGTTTCCATTTTCCAAGACATACGATACCTGGTCGCTTGAGCGCATTCTAAGACATGTTGCCTACTGGTGCATGTGGTGGGCGTTTTATGTGGTGGTCAATGGTAATTCCTATGGCACGGGGGAGTACTTGCCATGGTTGATATTGGAACTTTGTGTACTTCCCATAAAACTTTCTTTTACCTACTTTGTGGTCTACTATTTGTTACCGCGGTATTCCAAAAAGAAGCGGTATGTTTCCCTGTTTTTGATTACGATCGGTCTGGCTCTGGTCGGTGGGGTACTGATAAGGGTATTGGATTTTTATTATGTCAGTAAATACCTTCTGCCTTCTGCCAAATATCTGCACAAAATTGATGATTCCCAATTCTTGACGTTTAAGCTCGCCTACAAGGTATTGGATTTGCTGTTTGTAGTATCCCTGGTCATCACTATTAAGTTTGTTCAGCAACAGATTACGCACGAAAGGTATACCAAGGACTTACTTACCCAGAAATTAAAGACGGAACTCCAGTTTTTGAAACACCAGTTGCAACCCCATTTTTTGTTCAATACCTTAAACAACCTCTATGGGATGATCTTGACCAAGGACGAAAAAGCAGGGGAGGTGGTCATAAAGTTATCCGAGATTATGAATTATATGCTTTATGAATCCAATGACACCTTGATACCTTTGGACAAGGAACTGGCCAATTTGACCAATTATATCCATTTGGAACGCATACGGTATGGAGAGGAATTGGAAGTGCGTTATGAGATGGAAGGGGATACCGATAATGTTAAGATTCCCCCTCTTATTTTAATTTCCTTTGTGGAAAATGCGTTTAAGCATGGACCTTCGGTCCATTCCGATATTAGCTGGATCCATATTACGGGAAAAGTACTAAAAGACAGCTTCCATTTTGTAGTGGAAAACAGTCTTGGGTCAAATAAAAAGGGGGAAAACCCGAAGAAACCGGAAATCAATAGTGGCATTGGATTGCTCAACGTCCGCAAGCGTTTGGAGTTGATTTATGGTGACGGCTACGTACTTTCGATTAACCCATCCGACACCTACAAGGTAGAACTGGAAATACCACATAATTAAATGGAGACTTTACATTGTATGATCGTGGATGATGAGCCAATGGCGATTAAGGTCATTGAATCCCATTTAAAGGAATTTAATGATATAAAGTTGGTGGCTTCCTGTAGAAATGCTACCCAAGCCTTTGATGTACTTCAAAACCATAAGGTGGACTTTATTTTTTTGGACATTGAAATGCCCAAGATGGATGGACTTTCTTTTTTGAAGTCGTTAAAAGATCCGCCCCTGGTGCTTATCACAACGGCACATCGAAAGTTTGCCTTGGATGGATTTGAACTGGATGTACTGGACTATCTGTTAAAACCCATCTCCTTGGACCGGTTTATGCAAGCGATTGCCAAAATAAGGCGTTTGCGACGATTGGAAGGGAACCGCCAAGGAAACAATCCAGGCCCTACCTCCCATATTTATGTGAAAAGCGATAGGGAGAATGTAAAGATCAATCTTTTGGATATCCTGTATTTGGAGAGTTTAAAAAACCATGTGAAGATTGTGACCCCCGGGAAAAACTATATTACCATGGTGAGCATTGGCGAAATGCAAAATAAATTGCCCAGCAATCTTTTCCTTCGTGTACACCGATCCTATTTGGTAAATATTGAGCACATTCAGAACTATACCAATACCTATTTGGTCATTGATAGAAAATCCTTTCCACTGGGCAATGTCTATAAGCAGGAAGTATTGGAAAAACTGGACAAACACCGTATCTGATTCCAGCCCTTATAGATCTGTTTTTCAGGACCAATCCAAAAATTTAGTATTAGTATTTCCCCCTTTCGTATACCCAATTGTTTCCTTGGGCATTTAAAAATCCAAGCAGTGAAAAGGTCCGTTACATTAGCTATAAGTTTAATGTTTCACTTAAAAATATCACGATGAAAAAAATGGGCATGTTTTTAAAAGTAATGGTGGTTGGGTTCATTTTATTGGTTTCCATCACCGCAAATGCAAAACCCTTCTACGACAATTCCGATCCAAGGATACAGCAGAAGGACAACAGGGTAACCATTTCGGTGCTGAACATGGCGCAGGAGGTATATACCGTAAAGATTTTCTCGCGCAATAATACACTGCTCCATAAAGAAGTATTGGGGAACGGCCATTTGGTCGGGAAGATCTTTGATTTTAACAACTCCAAAAAAGGAATGTATAGAATAGCGGTTTCCTCAAAAGGGGGCATTCTGATAGACCAAAGGTTGTGGTTGGGAAAACCCTAATGCCTTTAGGCATGATGAATATGGAACCGTGAAGTTCGGTTTGCCATAAATGCAGGAGTTTAGTAGCGTAATCTTCATTCACCAATGCAAACCAAGAACAGCGGGAATAGCATCCTTTTGAAGTAAAGGCCTGGCATTTGCCAGGCTTTTATTTTAAGGGCTAAATGGAGAAAACGGCCTTATCAACCTGCGAGAAATCCTTTATTTCCTGATAGGGCCAATGGCCATAATCCGTGTTGGTCGAATTGACAATAATTATTTTTTTTGCCTTGGCATTTTCCGCTGCAAGAATACCCGATGGGGAGTCTTCAAAAATCAGGGTGGAATGGGGGGAGATTCCCAAAATCCCCATCGCCTTTAAAAATATCTCGGGATTTGGTTTGCTTTTGACCTTACCATTACTGTAACTGATTTTGGAAAGGTCAAAATACCTTCCAAGGTCCAAATGTTTAAAATAAAATTCCAGGTTGTACAAATCGGATGCCGTGGCGATGGTATAGGGTATTTTTTTGCTCGCCAGGTATTCGATAAAATCTATTGCTCCGGGTGCCAATGCCATTTCATGGTCCAAGCAAAGGGACTGATAGATATCCTCTTTTTCAATACCCAGTCTTTTGATTTCATTGGGGCTTAATTCAGCGGAAAACAGGTTGGACAGTATTTCCGTATTGTTCTTTCCATGAATTTTCTGGTCTTTTTCCCTATCAGTTAATTTTAGGGCATGTTTTTCCAAAAAAATATCCCAAGCCTGGTTGTGCAGATGGGTGTCAAAGAACAGCGTTCCGTTAAAATCAAAAATCACGCCTTCAATCATAAAAATTACGTTTTAATGTCCTGGATTATTTGAATTTTCTTGATGGATGTAACAGAATCTAAAATAAGACAACTAATAGAAGTATTACTGCAAAGCCTGAAGTATTTTTACCATACGATATATAAACACTAAATCAATTAAAAAATGAACGCACACGAAATAGACTACGAGATATACGGGGAAGAAATGCAATATGTAGAAATAGAACTGGATCCCCAGGAGGCTGTTGTGGCCGAAGCAGGAAGCTTTATGATGATGGATACGGATATTAAAATGGACACCATCTTTGGTGATGGTTCCAATCAGGAATCCGGAGTGTTGGGGAAACTGTTTTCAGCAGGAAAACGTTTATTGACCGGGGAAAGTCTTTTTATGACGGCTTTTCTAAATATTGGACAGGCCAAAAAGCAGGTCAGCTTTGCCTCTCCCTATCCCGGAAAGATAGTTCCCATAGATTTATCCGAAGTGGGGGGGAAATTCGTCTGCCAGAAGGATGCCTTTTTATGTGCTGCCAAGGGGGTGACCGTAGGCATTGAATTTTCAAAACGATTGGGTCGCGGCCTTTTTGGAGGGGAAGGATTCATCATGCAGAAGTTGGAAGGCGATGGACTGGCTTTTGTCCATGCGGGAGGAACGCTGGCCAAAAAGACCTTGGCCCCTGGTGAGGTACTGAAAGTGGATACGGGCTGTATTGTTGGTTTTACCAAAGATGTGGATTACAATATTGAGTTTGTGGGCGGGATAAAAAATACCGTTTTTGGTGGGGAAGGTTTGTTTTTTGCCACTCTACGAGGACCGGGAACAGTATATATCCAATCCCTACCCTTTAGTAGATTGGCTGGCCGTGTGTTGGCGGCGGTACCCAGAGGGGGCAAGGATAAAGGTGAAGGAAGTATTTTAGGTACTTTGGGCGATATCGCCATGGGGGATAGGGGGTTTTAATGGTGGATGTTTGATGCTCGTTGACGGAGTTTCGTATGTTTGTAGTTAAACCTCTTAAATTTGGTGAATTCAGCAAAATTCAAATTTGAAAAACTTCATATCTGGCAAGACGCCATGGAGTTGGGAGAGGTAATAAATAAACTGACAGAGGACTTTCCTAAAAAGGAAATGTATAATCTGACTTCCCAGATTTGTCGTGCTGTTGATTCCGTTGCATTAAATATTTCGGAAGGTGCAATTATTCAATCAAAACCCGAATTCCGAAAATTTTTGGGATACTCGGCACGATCGTTGGCCGAGGTTGTTACCTGTCTTCATAAAGCAAATTATAGGAAATATATCAGTGAAGATAAATTTGAAGAGTTATACAATTCTAGCTTCAAATTGATGAACATGCTGATAGCCTTTAGAAATAAACTTTGAGAACCGGACATCAAACTTCGAGCATCTGACATTATGAACTTCAAAAACCTGGTCAATTTCCTAAAACAACTGCAAAAGAACAACACCAAGGAATGGATGGATGCCAATCGGAAATGGTACAAGGAAGTCCGTGACGATTACATTGGTTGGTTGGACGGGATGAACGCCAAATTGGCGACCATGGATGATGATTACTATGATACACCGGGTAAAAAAGGCATCAATAGGATCAATAACAACCTTATGTTCCATCCCAATAAACCGATTTATAAAGATCACTTTGGTGCAGGATTTGATAAACGCCCCGGTACGGGCGACTTTTATGTGGAAGTAGGGATTGAACGCTCCATGTTCGCTGGGGGATTATGGCGACCCGATGCCAAACGATTGCGAAGTATTAGGGAGGCCATTGACTATGATGGGGAAGAACTAAAGAAAATCTTGGACAAAAAAGCCTTTAAGAAACGCTTTGGAGGGTTATATGAGGACGAAAAACTAAAATCCGCGCCCAAAGGCTTTTCCAATGACCATCCCCATATTGATCTGTTACGACATAAGACCTTTGCGGTAGCCATGGAATTTTCCACGGATGTGGTACTCAATGGTGACTTTGAAGCATTTCTTATAGAGGTCTATGATGAAATGCTCCCTTTTAGACGATATCTCAATCAAGCGGTTACCGTGTAAAACTACTCATTTGATGCAGGAATCAACCTCGCGTGTAAGTCAGGGTCTTCCATGTTTAGATCCAACGGGAACATAGGCCTTTTAATATTTTTATGGCCCAATCGTTCCAAATCCTGATCCACACCACCGGGAGTAAGTGCCATGGTCCAATCCCCTCTCATATCGTATAACTCGGGAACCAGGTAGCCAATTTTTACCACTAAGATGTCCGTTGTTCTAGGGTCCAATCCCAGTTCGATAAAATCACTTTCATGGTGGTACGGTTTTCTTTTTTTGGTAACGATGACATGGACGCTTCCTGTTTTGACCACTACTTCAGTTTCGGCATCACGATCTCCTTCCTTAATTGCGGTAATACTCCCTTCCAGGGCCAGGGGAGGGGCGAAGCGACTATCCACGGCGGCACCAACTTTTGCATTTACCATGCCTCCAACACCTACCTTTAGTGCCTGTTCAATAAGTTCAGGCCCGGGAATGGATGCATAGATCAATGATGGACCTGCTCCATCCTTGAATTCCTTTTTTGATAGGATTTCCCGCAATGTCCAAGTAACATCCCCCGCACCTCCCGCGGTTGGATTGTCACCCATATCACTAATGATGTACGGTGGTTGATCACTTTTTAAAGCTAGTTCCATACTTTCTTCAAAGCTTGTGGTTGGAGCCACGAATGCAAACTCGTGCCGAACATCCCAAAAACTTTGGGCAAGTTGTTCCGCTCCCTGGGTAACTTCTTCCTTATCATCCCCAGTGACCATGACCACGGCATGGTTTCGGGATTCATCCGCCCAAGCATAGCCAACCCATATGGCAGCATCGATAATGCCTTCTTTGGATTCCACGGATGGTATTTGTGCATAGAGCCCTTTGCCCGGCTCTATTCGGGTACTGGTCTTTTCACCTGGTAAAAGGATGGGTACAGGTATCCAGGCTTTGTATCTGGGCTTTCCCATTCCATTTTGCAATCGGTCCAACAAGTTGGTAATGGAACGTGCCTTGGATTCCAGGGCATCTTCATGGGGAGCCATCCTATAGCAAGTGATCAGGTCACTATGTTTGGCCAATTTTTGGGAAACATTACCGTGCAAATCCATTGAGGTGGAAATCAATACCTCAGTACCGATGACCTCTCGGATGCGCGCTATCAAATCGCCCTCGGCATCTTCCAGGCCTTCTACGCTCATTGCCCCATGAATATCAAACCACAGTCCATCATAGGGACCATTTTCTTTGAGCATCGTCAAGGTCTTTGATACCATGGACTCGTAGGCTTCCCTGGTCACCATTCCACCAGGAAGGGATTTGCCAAGAAAGGTAGGAATCCATTCCGCTCGTTTTCTAATATCGGTGTCTTTATCAAAAAAAGGATAACGGTCAAAGATGGAATCCCCAATCCTAGCATGAAAAGCTTCCTCATGTGTTCTGGCTGGGGAAAAAGTGCTGGATTCAATGCCAATTCCCGCAATGGCGATACGAGGTAACTTTTCCGATTCAGGCTTTGGATTGCAGCTTACAAAGAAGCCTAAAAGCAATAGTAAAAAACCAATTTTTTGCGTCATTAGATGTAATTAAGGAAGTTTGACCATAAATATACTAATTGGGGGGATGGGAATACGTTCTGCAATACCATAAAAAATGGTCGAAATGGCTACCTTTAAAATTACCAATGTAAAAAATGGATTTTGAAAAATGAGGGACTTAAAAACGGAGGAGAGGAACTCCTTGGAGACCATATGCAAAGGAGGCCACAATGATATAATCCAATCTGCAGATGAGTTATTATGCAAACCATGACTATTTAATTCCTTTCTTTAGGAATTTTGAAAAACATATCCCTATTTCAGATATGGAAAAACGAATCATTTCGGCAAACCTGGAATTTATGGATGTTCCAAGAAATGATGTGGTATTGTCCCAAGGGAGTAAAGTAAGTACCATTTTTTATGTGGTCAGTGGAGCCCTAAGGGCTTACCACCTGAATGCAAAAGGAAAAGAATCCACAGTGATGTTTGCCGTCAAAGATTGGTGGATAACTGATATGAATGGTTTTGCCAATCAAGATGTTGCCCAGGTTTCTTTGGAAACCATTGAAAATTCAAAGCTTATCGGGTTGCGATATGAAATTTTCGAATCGCTTCTCCAGGAACTACCAAAGCTTGAACGGTTTTTTAGGATTTTATTTCAACGTGCTTATATACGCGAGCAGTCAAGGTTGCTAAGACAACTTTCAATGGATGTGGCCACAAGATATCGTTCCTTTGTGGACAAATACCCAAAAATAGTAGCATCGGTATCCCAAAAGCAAATGGCTTCCTATCTAGGGGTTACGCCAGAGTTTTTGAGTCAGGTTAAAAACAAATGACCGATTCTTAAACTATCTTATTTTTAAAAAGAATTGAAAAGGGTTGCTTTGCAAAAAAATAAGGTTTATGATGTTAATATTGATTGCAGGTCCTTATCGAAGTGGGACGGGAAATGATCCAGTATTGATAAAAAAGAATATGGAACAACTTGAAGCCATGGCGTTACCGATTTTTAAAAAAGGCCATATTCCAATGATAGGGGAGTGGGTAGCAAATCCCCTGATACGTTTAGCGGGCTCGAAAGAAGTAGGGGATGGGATTTTTAGGGAAATTCAATATCCCACCGCTCATCGGCTGTTAACCAAATGTGATGCTGTTTTACGTATTCCAGGGAATTCAATGGGAGCTGATAAGGATGTTGAGATTGCCAGATCCTTGGGATTGAAAATCTTTTATACCATTAATGAAATACCAGATGCAGAACAAATCAGTTCGTAATATCCAAAAAGAATTACTTTCAGATAATTGGTACTCTTTGACGAAGGTTACCTTTGAGTATTTACGTGAGGATGGTGTTTGGGAGACCCAGGTTCGTGAGGCATATGACCGCGGAAATGGGGCAGTCATTCTACTTTACAACAAGGAAAAGGGTACTGTGGTCCTTACAAGACAGTTTCGTATGCCAACCTATCTTAATGGTAATGAGGATGGTATGATGATCGAAGCCTGTGCGGGCATTCTGGAAAAGGGCAATGCCGAAGAAACCATAAAAATGGAAGTGGAGGAAGAGACGGGTTACAAGATCGACAAAGTTGAAAAGGTTTTTGAATCCTATATGTCACCCGGTTCGGTAACCGAAATCCTGTATTTTTTTATCGGTGAATACGATGTCAGCATGAAGGTTGGTGAAGGAGGTGGCTCAGAAGAGGAAACCGAAAATATTGAGGTATTGGAACTGGCCTTTACAGAAGCTTTACAACTCATGAAAACAGGGGAAATCAAAGATGCCAAAACCATACTCTTATTGCAATGGGCACAGATCAACCAGTTATTTGAACCGTCTTTTTACGACTAAAACCACATGGAAAAAATTGGTTTAGGAGGAAGCTGCCATTGGTGTACGGAAGCAATTTTTCAATCCTTAAAAGGAGTAACCAGGGTAGAACAAGGTTTTATTGCCCCTAAGGGAAATGGGGATTCTTTTTCTGAAGCCGTCATAGTACATTATCATAAGGAACATATTGACCTTGGGGACATTATTGAAATCCATCTTCATACACATAAGAGTACTTCGGAGCATTCCATGCGGGATAAGTATCGCTCCGCGATTTATGCCTTCGACGAAGAAAACAGGAAAAAATCCCTTTTAATTTTGGAAGGCTTGCAAAAGGATTTCGATAATAAACTGATTACTAAAGTACTACGATTTGATAGTTTTAAACCTTCAGCTACCCAATTCCATAACTACTACTATGAAAATCCCGGGAAACCTTTTTGTGAAACCTATATTTCACCAAAATTGAAGGTATTGCTTGAAAAATTTTCAAGCCTTGTAAATCCAAAAATGGCTAATACGTTTCATGAACCCTTTTGAGGATAGCATACATATTTTGCCGTACGTCACTACTCGGCCGTCTAAAATGGTTGTTCATAAAGCTAAATAGCAATATTTTACCAGATTTGGTCCTAAGATAGCCACAGAGGTTGTAGATATTGCCCATGGAACCGGATTTGGCATAAATAAAGGAACTTTTAGCGGTACCACTTCCCAGGGAAATGGTCCCATTTGAATCCCATTGGGGAATGGAGGTGAACAATTGAAGGGAGTCACTTTCCCTATAAAGCTTTTTTAAAACGTTGACCATTGTTGTTGGAGTAAACAGGTTATATCTGGATAGGCCGGATCCATCCACCCATCTGGGCATGGGGTCCAGGTCAACCAGGTATTTCCCAATAACGGAATCCCTGGCCCTTTCAAAACTCAGGGTGTCCGAAATCTTGGAAGAACATAGTAGCATGAGTTGTTCGGCCAAAAAATTATCACTTTCCCATAATAGCTGTTTCAGGACAGAATCCCTTGGTATCCCCGGTAGGATTTTCCATTTTTTGGGAGCTATGGAGTCCAGAAGTCCAATAGGTTTCCCGGTTTCTTCGCTAAGCAGTTTTACGGTTAATTTCTTTGAGGTGATGTAGGGTATCTGTAAGGTGTCCTTGTTTTGCTTGGAGAGATAAAATTGATTCTCATTCCAGTCCCTAGGGGGCCCTTCTACCTTATTTTGGAAAGCCGTTGCAAAATGGTCAGGAATAACGGTTAACGGATTATTGGGTGTTACGGTGACTACGTTCCCATAGAGGGGAATGGTAGAAATTTCGGGGGAGAAGTAATAGGGGTAGTCCTCCCAAGCCCATCCCGGGCCATATTTTTCCCCTTCGTAATTATCCAAATACAAGTAAATGGAATCGAACCGTTTTAAAAAAGCAATGGGCAGTTCATTTTTAAAATGGGGATGCAGCCAGGTAGGATCACCAGTGCCCAAAATGGTTACATTCTGGTTTTCTTGGATATACTTTAAAGAAGGAAGTGAATCTCCCAATAGCTTTAGGGAGGCATAGTACGTAAAAAGTTTGGCTGTACTGGCTGGAATAAAATACTTGGCACCGTTGATATTGAACAAGGTATCATTCGTCCCGATATCCACCAGTAGAAATCCGGTATGCTGGTGGCTTAGTTTTTCTGACGTAAAGTCGTTCAGTACTTGTTTTTTGATAGCCTTGAATTGTAGGCCGGCACAACCGATCAGGGTGGTTAGCAAAAGGATGCTAAACACAATCCTAAGCTTAAGTATTTGATATAAAAATACTTGAGAAGGCCCCTTAATTGATTTTAACAACAAATTATTCAATTTTTAACGCTATAAAGGCTTCAAGATATACTATTTGTAAGTAACTTAGTACAATAACCTTTTAACCTTAAATATTCATTTTACAAATGGCTAGAGCGATGTTAGAGTACACCAAAACTGTTTTGCAAAAAGTCAGTTTTGATGCCAGGCTGTTCGCAAAAGAAGTAAAAAAAGCGGTTTCAAGGCTTTTGCCTGATGAAATCGAGGAACTTAGAATCTGGTTAAAACAATTCATTACCGATAAACCGGAGCTGCGACCGAGTCTCATTTATCTTAAAGTATAGTACAAAACCGCCGAAAGGCGGTTTTTTTGCTTTTCCGGGGCAACCAAATTCTTTCAATGAATCCAATGGACAAAACAAATGTTTATGAGATTGATGCTGTTGTTCACATGTGTTCTCTTGCGGTCGTGTTCGGATAGTGATGGGAATCAAATAGATGTCCTGGATGGGGAAGTAAATCTGTTAGGTATTTGGCAACTGAACGGGGTAAAGATAAGTGCAGGAGGACCCTTGCCCGAAGATTTCACTATAACCGATTTTTACCAGGAATTTTCTTTTGCAGCCAACGGCACCTATACTTTACTAAGCGGAACACCCGGAACTGTTTTTAGCAAAGGCGATTTTTCCGTCACTGAGGATGAACTACATCTAAACCCAAAACAAGGACAAATGAGAATTAAATCCGTGTATAACTTTTGGTTTGAAGGGGAGGATTTGGTGCTTTCACCTTCAAGTCCAATTTTGTGCATAGAAGGCTGTCTGTACCGTTATGAAAAACAGGACTAATTCTTATTGAGCGGACTTATGATTTCCACATCCTGAAAGGCAATGGCCCCTCTAACAATACCCGCAATGGTATCCTTTAAAGCTTCGGTTATTTGGAGCTTTAATTCACTTTTATGATAAATAATGCTTATTTCCCTCGCAGGAGAAGGTTTTTTGAAGTGTTTTAGATTGGTGGACTTTTTCTCATCCAATTCCATGGTATTGAGGAAGGGTAATAAGGTCATTCCCAAACCTTCGTTTGAAAGATTGACCAAGGTTTCAAAGCTTCCGCTTTGTATTTGGAAATGCTCATTATGGGGACTCTTTGAAGATCCGCAAAGGTTGATTACCCCGTCCCTAAAGCAGTGCCCATCCTGAAGCAGTAGAATATCCGAAATATCGAGGTCCGACGTGGAGATTTCCTTTAGTTTGGCCAACCTATGGGTATGGGGGACATACCCTACAAAAGGTTCATAATACAAGGGGCGCTCAATTAAAAAGTCCATACCAAGTGGGGTAGCAGCTATGGCAGCATCCAAATGATTGTCCTCCAGGTTCCGGATCAAAGTGTTCGTGGCCTGCTCTTTAATGATCAGATTGACCTTCGGAAATTTTTTAATGAAAGTCGATAAGAACATAGGAAGTAAGGTGGGCATTACCGTAGGGATGATACCTAGGGTAAAGTCGCCACCCACGAATCCTTTGTCCTGATCTACAACGTCTTTCATGCGTTCCGCCTCGGCCACGATGTTTTTTGCCTGGGCCACAATTTTTTTGCCGATTTCCGTAATGGCAATAGGCTTTTTACTTCGATCAAAAATTAGGATGTCCAGCTCGTCTTCCAGTTTCTGGACCTGCATGGATAGTGTTGGTTGGGTCACAAAGCTTTTTTCGGCGGCTAAAGTGAAATTCTGGTACTCGGCAACGGCAAGCACATATTGCAATTGGGTAATGGTCATACCTTTGGATTGATTCGTAAAGCTACAAATCTATCAGGAATAGTTATAGAAATTTTAGTTGAAATTGGTATAGCTTATACAAAAGGCCCTGAAATCTCAGGGCCTTTTGGTTTTTATAAAGAAGAATGCCTTAGAATCGGATGTTGAATTCCAGGTCTTCGTTGGTCACGTTAAATTTGGCCATTTCAAAATTTGGTGGCCCCATGGTCATTTCATTTCCACTCATACCATAACTTTCCTTGGGCATTCCATTAGCTTCATAGTCCATTCTATTGTTGCTATTGGCATCATGTAAGGCCATTATGGCGTACGTTCCAGCGGGCACCCCTTCAAAGGTAAACTCCACCTTACCATCCGTAATGGTACTTTCCTGACTCATGATTCCTTCCCCTCGCATAAAGGTTTCACTGGAATGCAGCGCAATGATGACTTTTCCTTCATCATTGACAATATTGTCAATGGTTACGGTAATGGTTGCGCCTTGCGTTTCCTGGGCGTTGATTAAAAGACTACTGATAAGGGTACATAAAACAAATACAAAAGTTTTCATGGGTTTCTTGATTTAAACGTTAATGATGACCCAAAACTAGAAGAGAAGACCATGGTTTAAAACTGGGAGATACCCAATTGTTGGATTTCCATGACGAAATGTAACCAGGCCATGGCCAATTAGGTCGTACTTTTAGTTCCCTTGCTTACAATTTCCACAAGCCAATAGACAAATTGGCCAATGCCACTAATAAAAATAAAAAGCAATATCCACACAATGAGCATATTGTTATCTTTTAGGTTAGGATTCTGCACGGCATGGACAATGTAAAATACGAGGCTGGCAAAACTTATGATAACGACCAGAAAAACCATAAAAATCAAAAAGCCCAATCCTCCAAAGAATTCCATGGGCGGGACGTCATTATTTTCCAGCTCCGGTAAATTATTGAAGATTGAAAATAAAAAAACAAGGTAGCCAATTAAAATGAGGACAAAGGAAGCCATGGGGGTGATGGCGAAAAATCCTTGCCAGAACTTGTTGTGTATCATAGCGTAGTTGTTTAGAGGTTGTCTGATTGTTTTTCTATATGTCTTGCAATTTCAGTTTCCGTTACACCGCGTTGTTTTAAATTTTTGATTATGGATGCATGATCCTGCTGTCTGGTTTGGCTTAATTTATACGCAGCTTGAATCTCTTCGATTTCAATTCTAAAACCGATGACCCCCTTTACCTGCCTCAGGGTTTTGGGCGACAGGTCGTTCAACGATAGTGGTTTTTCTGAAGAAGTTTCGTAATGATCAACCAAGCGATGCAGCGCCTGCATGGTTTCTTCCTCACTCAATAGTTCCAATTTTCCATACACATGTACTGCAATATAGTCCCAAGTGGGGACCTCCTCTTCTTTATACCAGGAGGAGGAAACATAGGCATGGGGGCCATGAAATATGCACAGTACCTGGGAATCCGCATGGAAACTTTTCCCTTGGGGGTTTGCCTTGGCAATATGGCCTACCAACACCTCCCTGTTTCCATGTTTTTCCAATTCCAGGGGGATATGGGTTGCCCAGGGCTTACCGTCTACTTGATTGACCATAATCCCAAAGCTATTTTGCCTTATGAATTCACGAACCTCTTCGAGGTTTTCATTTTTATAGTGGTGTGGTATGTACATTAGTCAAGTTCAAGTGTGATAAGGGAATCTACCAGTTTTTGTTGGGCGAAGGTGTCCTCAAATTTATCAAGAACTCCCTCTTCAATGGACTCCAGAAGGATGACATTGTTTTGAAATTCGAGTTTTTTCAATTTGTCAAAGGAATGGATTTCCATGGTTTCAAAATCAATATCCGAAGCCAGGTAATCATAATACTTTTCAAATTTGAAGTCCAATGCTTTGGTCGATATGGTCTTTAAAAACGACTGGTCCATATCAAGTTTTATCAATTGGGTCGCCAAATAGGAATTGCTTCCCGTATTGGAGCTTATGTATTTCTTTAAGTAATTGTTGGCCGGCCCATAAGAGGTGGCCCTAAGCATAGCGGTCAAATAACTTCTTAGTTCTTCCGGTTTGTTTTCTATTTCTTCTTTTTTCAGGAATTGATGAAATGCGTACAACGTAGCATTGATAGTATCCCTATATTCCAAATCCTGTTGTAGGTCATGGATATTTAAGGTGTTTTCTTCCTTAAGTTGAACCAAGAGTTGTTTATTGGCGATTTCATTTTTTCTGGTCTCGTTCCAATTATTGATATACAGGGCGATTAAAATACCCAATACCACCAACACTACTTCCCCTGAAGCATAAACCAAGTAGTTGGTGATTTTACCTTGGGCGAGTAATTTTTCCCTGATCTTTCTAAAAAAATGGATCATTGGCCTACTTCTGGGCTTTGTGCTTATCAAACCATGCCAAAATACCGGCGATTTTGGCAATTAAATTACTGGGCTTGTTGGCAATTCCGTGCGAAGCACCCGGTATACGGACCATGGCAGTCTCCACCCCTTCCAACTTCAAGGCCGTATAAAACTGTTCCGATTCCGCAATTGGGGTCCTGTAATCCTCTTCGCCCGTAAGGAGCATGGTCGGTGTGGTGACATTGGCCACATAGGACAAGGGAGAGCGCCTAAAATAGTTTTCCGGGTCTTCCCAGGGCCTTTTGCCAAACCAATACTTGGAGAAAAAAGCAGCTCCATCGGCATATAAAACGAAACTTGTCCAGTTGATAACGGGTTTGGCCACAACTGCTGCTTTAAAACGATCCGTCTTGCCCACGATCCAGGCGGTCAATACGCCGCCCCCGCTGCCACCCGTTACAAAGAGATTTGTTGGGTCTACAAAACCCTTAGCGATAACAGCGTCCACACCGGACATTAAATCATCATAATCATGATTGGGATAATCGTGATGGATAAGATTACCAAATTCACTGCCATAGCTGGCACTTCCCCTGGGGTTGGCATAGAGCACTACATATCCTGCGGCGGCATATGCTTGGATCTCCGCGGAATAAACCGACCCATAGCTAAGAAAAGGCCCCCCATGGATTTCAAGAATAAGCGGGTATTTTTTGGTGGGATCAAAATTGGGAGGGGTTACGACCCAACCTTGAATATCCCTTTGGTCATAGGAAGATTTCCACCAGAGTTCCTCCACATTGCCCACCGCTTTGAATGAAAAGAGGTCATTGTTCACATAGGTAAGTCTTTGGCTGCCCCGTTTGCTGTAAAATCCCAAGTCCGCAGGATGTTGGGTAGTCCCTAAAGTATAGGCGATGTTCCCAGATGAAGATACGGTATAGTCCCCAGCATTGTAAGGCCTCCCCAATGAAAGGCCTCCAACTTTTCCTACTTTGTCGGTAATGGTTCCGTTTAAGGTAATATGGGCAATTTTGGTCTCCCCCTTATCATGATATTGAAAATAAATCCCTTTGGCATCACCTGCCCATTGAATATTGGTCACACTACGATCAAAATCACCTGAAATAAGTTGTGGTGTACCACTGGCCACATCCATGACATACAACTGTGTCAATTGATACCCTTGAAGTTTATCGTCCAGGCCCAAATACGCAATTTTGGAGCCATCCGGTGCTACTTTGGGAGAGGTATCCGGTCCGTACCTGTCTGTCAATGCCCTTATTTTACCGTCTTTCAAATGGAGTTCATAAAGCTCGCTGTTCATCGGTTCAAGGGCCTCGTCCGGATTAAAGTTGGCAGAAAAATAAAGCTTGCTACCGTCCTTTGACCATTCCGGTGCCCCGTGGTCAAAGTTTTGCGAGGTCCATTGTTTGGGAGTACCCCCATCAACGGATATCGTGAAAAGTTGCGTATTCCCACTTTTGAGGTACCCCTGACCATCGCCCCTATAATTTAATTTATCGATATAAGTTGGCGGTTTGTTCCAACGTGCCCCTTCAGGTTTAGGGGGTAGTTCAATAATTGATTTGTTTTCTTTGGGCACAAACATGGTAAAGGCCAAATAGCGATCGTCCGGGGACCAACGTATCTGGCCAGGTGCTTTTGGCGTATTGGTCAAGGGAACCATTTCCTTGGTGTCCATCCACATTAGGTAAAGTTTGGTCCGGTCATCCTCCCTATTGGACTTAAAAACGATCTTCTTTCCATCGTTGGACCATCTAGGGTGGGAATCATTGTGATTTCCAGTGGTGATGGGTCGATTTTTACTACCATCGGCGTTTATCACCCAAATATTGGACAGGTTTTTATCGGTCATCACATCCTTGAAGTTACGGACATATAGAATTTGATTCCCATCCGGAGAAATCTGCGGTTCGGAAATAAACTCCATATTGAATATGTCCAATAGTTCCAGGTTGGATTTGGATTGCCCAAGGGTGGTGCATAGTCCAACGGTATAGATGAGGGCGAAAACCAGGTTTTTCATAATTCTTTGGGTTGGGGTTCGTTGGTTTGAAGATAATGATTTAACCAATACCTTAGGGAAACCTCAATACGGCACTAGTGGAAAACCGGCTATTTTGGAGTACTGGGAACTTTCCCGGATCCCACTGGGGTCAAAAGGTTGATTATGGGTTTCTGCTGTGGTTTTTGTGGCCAAGCAATCCGTAATTGAAAGAATTTTTGGGTTACACATTTTATGAACGGTACCGGTAGAAATAGCGATGTCTATTTCATCCGTAAAGCAACTTTTCCAAAAAAAACGTTGCTGGATTTTTCAAAGAAAGTTGATTGTTCTTAAGAGGTTCCGTTTTTATCCTTATCCTTCATTTTTTGATACCTCCTATACAGGCGAACCCCCAACCTCGCAAAGAGGATGATGGTGATGAGGGTTACGATAGCTAATGGGGTCCACCAGCGAATTACATTAGTTCTCCTTAAACCCCGGTCCTTTAATGAACCTACCTGGGGTAGCTCCCGTATGTTCACCATCTTTCAACACCTGCGTTCCATTGACAAATACATGTACCATACCTTTGGCAAATTGATGTGGTTCCTCAAAGGTAGCTTTGTCCAAAATGGTTGTAGCATCAAAAAGGGCCAGGTCCGCATAGTTGCCCACCTTGATCATTCCCCGCTTTTTAAGCTTAAGGTTACTGGCGGGTAAAGCACTTAACTTTCGCACAGCTTCCTCCAAAGGGATGATTTGTTCTTCCCTGACGTACTTTCCCAATAACCTGGAAAAATTTCCATACGCCCTTGGATGGGGGTTGTAATTGGTAAAAGGGACAACGGGAGCTATTGAGGCTGCATCGGAACCAAAGCTCATGTAGGGCAGGGCAATCTGTTTTTTTACATTTTCCTCGGACATTAAGAAATAAACGGTACCCACACGACTACTGTCCTGTACTACCAGGTCCATGGCGGTTTCCTCTGGGGAGGTACCGCGCATTTTGGCTACCTCGCCCAAGGTTTTTCCCGTCAAATAACGCAAGGTATCGTTGCGAAACCCGTTCAATAGCAATTTCTCGGGGCTCCCTGCGGCAAAATAAAGATTTTCCCAGCCCTCCCCTTTGGCCCGCATTTCCTGGGCCACTTTTTTACGTATGGCGGAATCTTGTAAACGTTTGGCCCATTCACCATACCCTCCTTCCTGCACCCAGGGTGGCATGGAAGCATCCAGACCGGTTGCTCCAGCAGTGTAGGTGTACATATCAGTGGTAATTTTTAGCCCAGCGCTTCTGGCCGAATCAATTTTCGCGATTGCAGCCTCCCATTTCCCCCAATTGTCCTTTCCGCCAGCTTTTAAGTGATAGATTTCTGCTGGGATATTTGCCTCTGCAGCGATACGGATCAATTCGTCAATGGCTTCCAACCAGTAATCCCCTTCACTACGCAAATGCGAAATGTACATTCCCCCATATTCGGAGGCCACCTTGCACAGTTCAATGAGTTCCTCGGTACCCGCATAAAAGGCAGGGGCATAGATGAGTGAAGAACCGATTCCCATGGCACCTTCTTCCATGGCGGTTCTGGCCAATGCCTTCATCCGGTCCAATTCTTCGGGCGTGGGTGGTCGATTTTCGGACTCCAATTCATGGATGCGCAGGGTTGTTGCCCCTACAAAGGAAGCCACATTGCAGGAGATTCCCCTATTTTCCAATGATTGGAGATATTCCCCAAGTGTGGTCCAGTCAATTTCGTATTTATAGTCTTTTTGGGAGGCGAGGGATTCCGCTTTCATTTTAGCGTTCAAAGGCCCCATGGACCAGCCTTCGCCCATAACTTCCAGGGTTACCCCCTGCCGAATATCGCTCTCGGATGTACCATCGATCAGCAAGGACTCCGTTGCCCAACTGAGCATATTGATAAATCCTGGGGCTAGGGTAAGGCCCTTGGCATCTATTTCGGTTTTCCCAACTGCATTTTTAAGGTTTCCCACGGCGGCAATGGTATCCACATTGATTCCAACACTACCGATATAAGAGGTCTCTCCAGAACCATCGACCACCTGCCCATTTTTAATGAGCACATCAAACGTTTGTGGTTCGCTACAGGCCAGAACCAAAAGCAAAACGGGGAATAGGTTGACTAGCTTTTTCATAAGTACTGGTTTTTAATTCGATTTTGTGAAGGTATACCCAGAGAATTCCAAGGACTTGACCTTGGCTTTCCCATTGATATGGAAAACCATTTCCGAAGCGGATGTCCATCGTTTATTGGGTTTGGTCATAAACGTATCCAAATGCCAATGGGAGGCCTCTATTTGTTGAAATTCATTGAAATCAAGTTTCAAGGTTTCGTTATGGGATGTTATTTTCAGGGTTCCACAAAGGGGGTGATGGTAGTTTCCCGTATAGGCATTCCAATCCAAAGAAGGGCTGGTATTTGGCAAACGCGCCCCTATTTGCTTTTGTGCGCCTTCCATCCTTTCTTTTTTCAGGGTTTCATAGAGCTTAAATATTTTGGGATGCCAATTGGTACCCTCATCATCAAAGGCAAATAAATCCATGACCTGATACATAATGGCATGTCGTAATTCGGCATGATCCATATTTCCAAATACGTAAACTGCGGTATTTCTATCATGTATGACCCCTGCTATCGCAATAAGCCCCTGGAGGCTACCGGTATGAAAATCCAATTTCTGTCCACGATAGTCATGTTGGAACCATCCCAGCCCGTAACTCAACCAATTGGGCTCGGTGAGTTTCGTTGTTGGATAAAATTGTTTTTTGGGAATGAGGGTATGGGGCTGGAACAAGGTTTTAAAGGTACCAGGTTGCAGTATGGTATCCTGGTTTTGTATGCCCTTGTTCAAAATAAACTTCAAGTAATTCGAAATATCATCAATACTGGACCACATCATCCCGGCAGCACCGATTTGGTCGGAATAGTTTCGATCGACCACTTGAACACCCCCCTCCCCAAAATCATAATGTGGCGTTACGGAGTTTTCAACTTTTGGAATGTTGGCTGCTTTGGTTTGGGAACGGTTCATGTTTAAGGGTTTGAACAATCGCATTTCAATAAAACGGTCCCAAGGCATACCGCTCACTGCTGCAATAACTTCTCCTGCAGCAGCATACATAATGTTTTGGTACGTGAATCCACCTCGTAACGGATATATTTTTTTGGTGTGTTTGAACCGTTTTAAGGTAAGATCGGTTGAAATGCTGTCCAATACCCAAAGCACATCCGCATTGGCGATGCCCAGATTATGGGTAAGCAGGTCCTTTACCCTGGCATCTGCGGTAATATAGGGATCGGAGAGTTGAAAGTTGGGCAAGTGGTCCACAACCTTATCGTTCCAATCCAATTTGCCCTCATCCACCAAAATTCCCAGGGCCATGGCCACCATGGCTTTTGTAGTGGATGCCATGGCAAACAGGGTCTGTCCATTTACGGCTTCTTTAGTTGCAATGCTTTTTACACCATAGGTCTTTTTAAAGACTACTTCGCCATCCTTGACCACAACGGCAGCCAAACCAGGTATTTTCCAATCGGTCATCCCTTGTTGGATCATGCCATCAAGTATTTTTACCTTTTTGGAATTCTGGGCGTATAAAATGGTTACGGCCAAAAAAAGCAGGGTGAGGAGCGTTATTTTTTTCATTTTGATTGGATTAGGTGTGGTATGTAAGATAGGAAATTTAATGCTGTACCTACGTTTGAACATAAAAAAGGCCCCCTAAGGAGCCTTTGAATAGGTGCGGAACCGTTTTTATTAATTTTGGGTAACGACCACCTCTCCGGATAAGCCACTTAAATCACCTCTAAAGGCCCACAGTTCTTGGTAGTCGCTATGGGTGGAAGCTTCAAATTCCTTGAGGAACTCCGTAAAAGTTCCCTCCCCATGGACCTCTTCATACCATTGTGGGAACATGTTATCCTCGGCCATCCAGGTCATGGATTCGAAGAAATTCACCCAAACCATATCCTTACCGTCCCTATTGTTCAACTGATTCCAATAAACACCCCATTGCTCATCCGCATCTTTTTCCTTGAACACCTTGGTTACTTTTCCCAAAACGGACATGAACTCTTGTTGCTTAAAGCGTTTCATGTCCAAATAAAAGATGGCCAGATTTTTCATGGTAAAGTCCTTGGTGAAATTGGAATGTTTGGCATCGCCTTTCCAATAGGTAGTTTCCATTTCGGCTTTGGCGTAAGGGGCTACGTTGGCGTTCCAATCCTTAGCGTGATCTCCACTTGGATTGGTGGATTCATCAAATGCCGCCCATGTGGTGGGACCCATGCTCCAGATGTACTTGCCGGAATTTTCCCCACTGGCAATCCAATAGACCCGGACTGCATTGGCTCCTGTGGCATGGTACTTCTTGTTGTGTGCAGTGAGACCTGCCTCGAACTCCGCAATCTTAGCGGGATTTGGAGTGATCATTACATTCATAAAAACGGGCTCTTCTGGGCGCTCCTGTGCCAAGACAAATAGGGGCACTAGCAATAGCGCGAAAACTGCTTTTTTCATTGTGATTGGATTTAGATTGTTTTTCTTTACTTATTCTTCGGTTGGACCGAGTGCATATCCCAATTGGTTCATCAACGCCAATTCATTATAGAAAAGATGTTCTTCCTGTATTTTACCATCCGGACTAAATTTCAATTCGGATAAACCAGTAATGGAAACGGTCTTTCCCGTAGGTTCGGATCCATTAAATTCGCCTGTATTTGTGCCTTTAAAATTCCAGTGGACAAAGGCTTTATTGCCATTATAGGTTCTATTGCGTATCGTGACCTTCAAATTTGGAAAAGCCTTCATGTACGTATCACGAAAACCTTCACCCATTTCTTTGGGGCCAGTTGCTACTTTTATACCGTTCATATAGCGTGCAAAATCTGCAGTTACAGCTTTTTCAAGTGCTGTTAAGTCCTTTCCATTAATAAATTCATTTACAAATACATCAAAGTGCTTGTCCATTGCTTTTTCATCTGCGGACATATTGTTTTTGGCCTCAATCATCTGCATTTCAAGTACCACTTCCGTAGGGTCCCACATCCCAACTTCACGCACTATTTTTCCATCAACAAAACGATAGGTCAAATGGATGGGAATCACTATTTCCTTACCGCTTGCGGCGACGGTTCCCTTCCAATCCAACCAACAGTTGACCCAAGTTTCCCCATCATCCGTTACTACCATTTCAAATTCCTGGTCTTCATCCAAAAAGCCCCTACTGGAATACGCAGCATCGGTTTCCCTATGATATGCCATGGTTTCCGAAGGTGACATAGGATTATCCCTTGTGTTGTATCGTGTTTCCGAAGAATCCGCAAAAAAACTGGTGTCATAGTTCTTTGAATTGTAGTTGGCAATCAGTTTTTTGACGGTATCAATTTCAGGAGAGTCTTGCGTATAACGAACAGGACCTTGGCTACAGGCAATGGATAACAAAGCGGCCATTGCCAAATGGATCGTTTTTTTCATTCTTATTTGATTTTAGGTTGTCATACAAAGCCCCGGCATTGGCCGGGGCATACCAGTTTAGTTGGAGGGTACATAAGCCATATCCGGGCGCATAATTCCTTCCACGATTTGATAGTCCTCCAAAGTAGCCATAAAGGTGTTGTACAGTTTTACCCAGGATTCTCCCATGGCTTCATTGTTTTTGGCCACTTTGGCAGCATAATCACCTGCATCTTTGGCTGCTACCGCCACCATAAGGTATTCGCCCCTAACCCCAAAACCACTTTTATAGAGCCTATATTCCATTTTGGAGTTATTGCTTTCGAACATTTCCTTTATTTCCTTGGCCTTGGCCATGACTTTGGCCCTATTTCCCGGGGTATAATGGAAATAATGGAATTTTCTGTAGGGTTGTCCTTCCGGTGTTTGGGTAAGGCCGCTGGGCGTATAGGAAAGCTCTGGGTCTAAATTGAGGACATAGTTTTGTTCTATGTCATAGCACTTATCCATTCGGTCAAAAAGGGCACCCATTTTTTCCGCACCCATTTTTTCGGCCAGGTTCTTAAAAATGGGGCGGTCTATTTGTGCCATGTTTTCAATGGGGCCTACCCATAAATAGTGGTTGTCCAAAGTTTGTGCAACAATGGAGTTCATATCCTTTAACCCATACTTTTTCATGTTGGCGGTCAATTCTTTACATACCGATTCGTATTCCGCTACCATTCCCGGTTTCACTACATCTTCATGGATCCAAAAGGCTTGTGTGGTTTTCTCCTGGGCATTTAAGCCCGATAAAAAGATCATCGCCATAAAGGCAAAGCCTAATTTCATTTTGCGTGTTTTCATTTTAAAAAATTTAATTGGTTGATTATGATAAATATTAACTGTACTGTAGGGGTATTCCTTCGGGGAAGAGGAAAACAAACTTGCTTTTAGGGAAAATGGCTAACTACCCAACTGCAAGTAAAGTGTCAAAAACAAAAGGGAGGGAACTAAAATTGAATGTGCACTACAATTTTTCGAATCCTTTAATATACTAAAAATTTGATAATTAATTATTTAGGACATAAGTTGCCGTTGTTTATAAATTGGTTCAAAAGAGATGGTCCTCCATTTATACCATTGCGGTTTTCCCAAAGTTTGCCCCAATTCCTTCCAATGCTTCCTTTACATTGATGTCCAGCCACGAGGTCAGGTCGTTCATCGTTCATATGCTGCAATGTTTCCTTGCTCCCAGCAATACTCTCGGTAATAGTGCAGCCCAAATTGGGAATTTTTGTCCCGATCGGCATTCCATCCACCGCAATCAATGTTTTAAGGGAGTTGTTTCGTATACCCGGTTCCCCATATATCTCAACTTGGTAACACCTATCTGTTAAAGGGAAGGTTTTTTTGGTGAATCATTCCACAATCCATCCCTATAAAGCTACAATTGGGTAGACCTAAATTTCTTTGATTGGACCAATACGTGACTTTTGGGGTATCAAAAAACAAACAGTCATGAAAAACCTAACCGTATTTTTAACCACCTTACTTAACGTTTGGGTTGCATCTGCCCAAACCCCTATCGACGGAGTAGTCACCGATAAGGCCGGAAATGCCATTTCCGGAGCCAATGTGTATTTGGAAGGCACCTATGATGGAGCTTCAACGGATGAAAACGGGGCTTTCTTCTTTGAGACGGGTGAAACGGGAACGCAAACCTTGGTCGTTTCAGTTTTGGGGTACGACCCCCACTACGAAATGGGGGATGTTTCCTATTTTCAGAAGCTCAACATAAAATTGGTCGAAGTCATTAACCAGTTAACGGGAGTTACCCTTACGGCTGGAACTTTTGAGGCCGGGGACAATTCCAAGGTTTCCGTTTTAAAACCTTTGGACATTGTAACCACAGCCGGAGCCTTGGCAGATGTGGTCGGTGCGCTTCAGACCCTTCCCGGGACAACCACCATAAACGAGGACGGCCGTCTTTTCGTGAGGGGTGGTGGGGCTGAGGAAACCCAGGTATTTATTGATGGGATCAGGGTATTCCAACCTTTTTTTGGAACCGCACAGAACATACCCACAAGAAGTCGGTTTTCCCCAATGCTTTTTAAGGGCATCACCTTTAGCACAGGGGGCTATTCCGCCGAATACGGGCAAGCATTGTCCAGTGTACTGTTATTGAATACCATAGATGTTCCCGATATGGAAAAAACGGATATTGGGGCGATGTCCGTTGGGGCTCAATTGGGACATACCGAAATTTGGGGCAAGGAATCCCTAAGTTTCAGCACCCAATACGTCAATTTGGCCCCTTATGAGAGCTTGATACCTTCTACCCAAGGCGTGCGATGGAACAAACCCTTTGAATCGATTCAGGGAGAAGGGGTCTTTAGAAGCAAGGGCGATAGAACCATCTTTAAATTGTATACGAGCTTCAACTATTCCAATTTGGATATTGACCAGGAGGATATCAATTTCGAGGATTTTGTCCGCTTTCGTTTACGGAACAACAACCTCTATTTCAATTCCAGTTACAAACATTTTTTCGAGAGCGACTGGGGGGTGAGCTTGGGGGCCAGTGTATCCAGGGACACCAATAGTATTCTGGTCTTTGATAATGCTATAGAAAACAACGAAACTGCAGGTCATCTAAAAGCCAAGGTCTCCAAAAGCTTCAGTAATAGATTTGAGTTAAATATGGGAGCTGAAGTGTTTCATACCAATTTTAAGGAAAACGTAGAACAACCGGACGGTTTTTCTTTTGAAAGTAGTTTTGATGATGTGCTTTGGGCAGGTTTTTTGGAAACGGATATCTTTTTTAGCAATGACTTTGCCCTAAAGCTAGGGGGGAGGGTAGAGCGCCCTTCGGTTTTGGACGAATTGACCGTTTCTCCCAGATTTTCATTGGCCTATAAAAGCGGGGAATTCTCCCAATTTTCTGTGGCCTATGGTGACTTTTACCAGAACCCGATACGGGATGTACTTAAATATGACCGAAGTGTGACCTCGGAAAAAACATCGCACTATATCTTTAATTACCAGTACTTAAACGATGGGAAGACCTTTCGCGCGGAAGCCTTTTACAAAGACTACGATGATTTGGTAAAGTTCAATACCCAATTTCCGCAGTTCGACTCTGAATATAGCAATACAGGAAGTGGATATGCCACTGGACTGGATATTTTTTGGCGGGACAATAAAAGTATAGACAACCTGGATTATTGGATTTCTTACAGTTATTTGGATACGGAAAGGGATTTTCGCAACTTTCCCGAAGCGGCCACTCCCAATTTTGCACCGAAGCACAGTTTTTCAATTGTGACCAAATATTGGGCGGACAAACTTCGCTCACAAATAGGGTTAACCTATCTACATGGTTCAGGGAGACCTTATGATAACCCCAATACACCGGAGTTTTTGGCCGAAAGGACCAGACCGTTCCAAAATCTAAGCTTTAATTGGGCCTATTTGATCGATCAGCAAAAGATCCTGTTCTTTTCAATAAACAATATTTTGGGAATAAACAACATCAATAATTACCAATATGCAGATGCGCCAAACAATGTTGGAGTATTTGAACGTAGGGCGGTACGTCCGGCAGCGGACAGTTTCTTCTTTGTGGGCTTCTTTTGGACCTTGAGTGATGATAAGAAAAGCAACCAGTTGGATAACTTGTAAAATCTTTCTGGATTAAGGATGCTTAAAATTAGGGATGTGAAACCTTTTTAAATGGCCATGTATGATGATGGGGAAGGGTAAGGGAAGATAAAGCAACAATGGAGATGCGTATTTGCACAACATCAGGGTTTAATTGATTCATTACTCCAAAAATGTGTATTGATTGCGAATGCTCCGGTTTCTTGGAACCCTTGTCAAAACCCTGGACAAAAGCTTACTGTTGCATTTTAAGGTAATAGTCGGCCGAGTGCTTTCCGGAACCATAGATGGAAAAGAAAATACAAAGTAACAACGTGACCAGGGAAAGAATAAGGTTGGTAATGTCCATAGTGCCCAAAAAATTGGTCAATACAGCCCCAATCAAAATGGGGAGTTGGGCAATGGTTACCCAACGCGTCAACAATCCCAGGACGATCAAAATGCCACCGAGAAAGTGCGCCGGGGCAATGTAGTGAAGGATTACCATTTCCAAAGCCATTCCATCAAAGGGTTGCATTAATTCCAGCATTCTACCCTGATTGTTCATAAATTCGACGCCCTTATAGAAAAGAAAGCCTCCCAAGATTATCCTAACCAGGTCCAACGGGTAGTAGGTGTGGGCATTGGCCCACTTATTCAGTTTTTTAATAGTTCCCATAGTCGTACGTTTTTGTAAACCCTTTATAAAATACTCATTTTAAGGCAGATATGAAAATATTTGAGCTATTGATTTCTACTACGGACTGTAGTACGTCCCACAAGCTTGTCAATTATGAGATATGGGATATGAGACGTAAGATGTAAGACATAAGACATTAGATATCAGAAATCAGAAATCGGAAATCTAACCTCCAACTTCAAGAATTAAGAATCAGGAATTAGGAATTAGGAATTAGGAATCGGACACCTAACATCTAACCTCTAACCTCTAACCTCTAACCTCTAACCTCTAACCTCTAACCTCTAACCTCTACCATCTAGAATCTAACCTCTGACATCTGACATCAAACAAAGGAAAACCTACAATCCATCCCCAAAAATTTACAATTCGGTCAATAGGATTGCCCAACATCCAATGGAGCACCGAATTTTACACTGAAATCAGGAATAAATGAATACAGCAATGAAAACACGAACAGTCATGAAAAACAAAAGATCGATTAGAACAGTTGTAACAGTATGCGCTTTATTGATTGCGGTTGCCCTAACGGCACAGGATCAATATACCAGGGGAATGTCCAAGGCCATGGATTTATGGGGCCAGGGGAAGATTACGGAAGCCTCCAATCTATTTGAACGTATTGCTATGGCGGAGGACGATAATTGGATTCCCTATTATTACGTGGCACAGGTCAATACCACCTCTGCATTTGGACTAAAAGATGAAGCACTGTTGCGGCAGCGCTTGGATAAGGCCAGGGAATTTGTTGATATTGCCAAGAGAATTGCTCCGGACAATGCCGAAATTGTGGTTCAGGAGGCAATGATCAATACGGCCTGGATGGCTTTTGACGGTGCTACCTATGGTCCAATGTTATCAGGCAAAAACATGCAATTGTACAATCGTGCCCTACAATTGGCTCCTGAAAACCCAAGGGTAGTGTATTCAAAAGCGAACTGGGACATGGGTTCTGCCCGCTATTTTGGTAAGGATACAACACCCTATTGCAAAGATGTGGAAAGGGCTTTGGAACTATTCGCTACCTTTGAAAACGATACGCCCTTTTATCCAAGTTGGGGCCAAGATCAGGCCAAGCAGGTTTTGGAGCAATGTAAAGGCTAAATAATGAACACCCTCGTAAAAGTCATAAAGATTTCACTGGTCATCACGGTTGTGGTCGTCTTCTTCGATATTATCGTGTATGGCGATGGTGATTATTCCTGGGAGAACATTGGTCCACAAATACTTGTGGACTTTATCTTTTCCTTCTCACTTACCGCGGTGAACTCTTACTATTACGATGGGCTGAACTTGCGTTTTAATTGGGAAACGGACCCTAAAAAAAGACTCTGGCTGGGCGCCCTTGGGTCCTTTGTCTTTTCAGTTTTGACCATAGTTGTCCTGCGTTACCTTATTTATTTTTATTACACGGGGAACGGGATTGTCAAGTTTTTTGAAAAGGAAGAGCCGGAGAGCTATGTCTTTACGGTGGTCATTACCATCATAGCCATTTTATTTTTCCATGCGTTTTATTTTTATCGGGCGCTACAGAAAAAGGAAGTCAAGGAGCAAAAGATTATTGCCGGTACCGCTTCTGCACGGTTTGATGCCCTTAAAAACCAATTGGATCCCCACTTTCTGTTCAATAGCCTCAATGTGTTGACCAGTTTAATAGAGGAGGACCCCCATCAGGCCCAAAAATTCACCACTTCGCTTTCCAAGGTATACCGCTATGTGTTGGAGCAAAAAAATAAGGATTTGGTCACTGTGGATGAAGAACTCAACTTTGCACGTACCTATGTACGCCTATTAAAAATGCGGTTTGAAGATAGTATCGTCTTTGATATTCCGGAGCAGGCCACTGATCCCGATGCTAAAATAGTCCCCCTTTCCCTTCAACTTTTGCTGGAAAACGCGGTAAAGCACAATGTGGTAACTTCTTCCAAACCCCTTCGCATAAAAGTGTATGAGGATAGTGGGATGTTGGCGGTAAGTAATAACCTTCAGGAAAAACAAGTGGTAAAAAAGAGCAGTGGGGTAGGGCTACAGAATATTCGACAGCGCTATTCCATTTTAACCGATAGGGAGGTCCGTATTGCCAAGACCAACAAGGATTTTAGCGTACAATTGCCCATGTTGTCCAGACAGATTTCCGTTATGGAAACCCAGGAAACACATATTGAGGAAAAACGCTATTTGAAGGCCAAGGAGCGGGTGGAGGCGATAAAGGGATTTTATGGGAACCTTATTGCCTATGGCCTGGTGATTCCCTTTTTGTGGTGGCTAAATTTTAGGACCACCAGTTTTCTTTGGGCCATTTTTCCCACCGTGGGTTGGGGCTTTGGTGTTATGGCCCATGGGATGGAGGCCTTTGGCTACAACCCATTATGGGGCAAACGATGGGAGGAGAAAAAGATACGGGAATTGATGGAGAAGGAGGATTTTTGACATTTTTTGACACTAATTCAAATAGTGTAATCTTCCCCATAATCAATCCATTAAGAAATCAGACCCTATGCCATTCATTTATTTTTGCGCTGAAAAAGAATATCCATAATTTCAATATTGGAGCTTCCATAATCTGATAGGCCTTAGGAATACTTTTGGTTAAATCGGAATTTCGATACGATTGCAGCGATTATGGAGAATCCCAAACATAAACTCCGCCATAGTCTCCCGATTGAACAGTTTTTACATAATATTTCTGCATAAGTCCAGGAATAATGTTAAACTGAGGTTCCCTTTCCTTTGCCCCCTTTAGTAACTCCTGTTCTGGAAGATTCGATTTCAACTTTATGATTTGTAAGACCATTTGGTTTGTTTTTAATGCGTTCATGTAGTTGATCTTCAATAGTACTATAAAACGTTTTGTAGGGAAAGGATGGTCTAATTACGACAAAAAGCTTCAAGTAACATCAACCTTCATGCTCTACTGTTTTGCTTATTCTTTTACAGCAAGGATGCTAAATGCCTAATACAAAAACCTAACAACCCATCCCTCAAAAAATACAGTTCGGTCAGTCCTTTTTTCTTTCATGCCCTTCCTAACGGATATTTGAAGTGTAATTAAAAAAACCTGTTGGCTGGCTAAGTCCAAGTCGACCTAAAAACAAAACACTATGGAAGCAACAAACGACTACAGATATCAAAAGGCCAAGGCCCGAGTAAAGGAAATCAAGGAGTTTTATACCCATGCAACGGTATATGTTGGGATAATTTCATTATTGGCACTGCTAAATTATTTTACTACCAGCTTTCCCTGGGTCATTTTTCCTGCCTTGGGTTGGGGCATAGGCCTGGTAGCCCACGGTTTTTGCGCATTTGGATATAATCCGATATTGGGCAAAAACTGGGAGGAACGCAAGATCAAGGAATTGATGGACAGCGATACTTTTTAAGTAATTTTATAAAAGCGATGACCAATGGAAGAGCCCAATAACATTAATGACAGTAAGTATTTGCGAGCGAACCAACGTGTAACGGAACTAAAGAAGTTCTATGGCCGTTGCCTTAGGGGCCTATTGGCCATAGTGGTCGTCGCGATAATTAACTATTATTTGAATGAATGGAGCCATCCCTGGTTTTTATGGGTGGTATTTGGTGTTGGGCTGGGCATTGCATTAAAAGCCATTAAACTATTTGGTATTGGGGGCCTCTTTGGAAGGGACTGGGAAAGGCGCAAGATTAGGGAACTGATGGATAAGGATGAGTGGTAATATTAGAAAAAGCAACAAAAAACTATAATGATGGACTATCAAAAAGATGAAAACAAATACCTAAGGGCCAAGGAGCGGGTGGATGAACTCAAAAAGTTCTATGGCAACCTTACATCCTATGTACTGGTCATCACGGGACTGGCCATTTTAAACTATTACACCAATGGCTGGAGTTATATGTGGTTCCTATGGGCCGCTTTTGGCTGGGGAATTGGATTGATTTTCCATGCCATAGGCACGTTTAACCTGAATCCCTTCTTTGGAAAGGATTGGGAAAAACGAAAAATTAAGGAATTGATGGACAAAGACGAAAATCAAAGAAAATGGCAATAAGCATGGACGGTTTGGAACAAGAAAAGTTAAAAAGGGCAAAAAAGCGTGTGGATGAGATCAAAGGGTTCTATATACACTTTTCCATATACCTCATCATCAATACTTTTATTCTGATCAATTTGTATCAACATAACGATAATTTTTGGCAGCTTGAGCATTTTTTCACCCCCTTTTTATGGGGCTTGGGCTTAGGTTTTCACGCTATAAAAACCTTTAACTGGAATCTATTGTTTTCCAAATCCTGGGAAGAGCGCCAAATTAAAAAGTATATGGATAAAGATAGGGATGAGGCAGATAGGTTCTTATAATACTACTATGGAATATTTGGAAAACAAACGGGAACGTGCAGAAAAACGGGTCAAGGAACTCAAAGGGTTTTATAGGCACATTCGGGTGTTTATCATCATTAATGGGCTACTTTATTTGTTGAAAAGTGGAGTTTTGCATTCGGTCCTTCCCAATGGATTCCCAACGGAAGCCTATTATTTTAGTTGGGTAAATGTCCATGTGGTTATTTGGCTATTGATTCTGGGCGTGCATACCCTGTATATTTTTAGGGCGAAGCTCCCTTTCCTGAAAAAGTGGGAAGAACGACAAATCCAAAAGTACTTGGACAAGGAAAATACCGAAACCAAAAAATACCGATAACCATGGAAAACCAAAATAACGAAATCACAAAATTGGCCAAGGCAAAAAGCAGGGTCAATGCCCTAAAGGGCTTTTACCAGCACCTGACGGTCTATATCATTGTAAATGCAGTGTTGTTGCTGTTTTCCGGCAGCATACGGTTTGTCCTTTTAAGTGAGGAAGCCCTTGGCAATGCCGATTTTTTGGAATGGATCAATTGGAATGTGCTGGGAACTCCCATTATTTGGGGAATTGCATTGGGCATCCATGCCCTATCCGTTTTTTGCAATACCCCTTTTAGGAAATGGGAGGAACGACAGATCCAAAAAATACTGGACGAGGACAAGTAATTGTTAAATTGTGCACAAAAGCATTTTGTATGAAGGCCATCATCATAGAAGACGAAAAACCGGCAGCAAGACGATTAAACCGATTGTTGGAAGAACTGGATGTGGAAGTATCCACCTTATTGCATTCCGTGGAAGAATCCATCGAATGGTTTCAGAACAACGAGCATCCCGATCTCATTTTTTTGGATATCCAACTTTCGGATGGACTTTCGTTTGAGATTTTTGATATGGTGAACATTAAAAGCGCCATTATTTTTACTACGGCCTATGATGAATATGCCCTCCAGGCATTCAAGTTGAATAGCATTGATTATTTGTTGAAACCCATCGATGATGAAGAGCTCGAAAAGGCCGTAAAACAATACCGGGAATTCCGGCCCGAAAAAGAGAAAATTTCCGTTGATTTTGAGGACATCAAAAAGCTGTTGGTCAACCCTGTGGAACGGGAGTATAAAAAACGATTTACGGTAAGGGTAGGGCAGCACCTGAAAATCATTAATTCGGATGAAGTGGAATGTTTTTACAGTGAGAACAAAGGGACCTATGCTGCAACCGTAGATGGTAGAAATTATCTTTTGGACACCACACTCGAAAACCTGGAAGGGGAGTTGTCACCCAAAACCTTCTTTCGGGTGAGCCGTAAATTTTATGTGAACATCAACCACATCAAGGACATCATTTCCTACACCAATTCGCGTCTTCAAATTAAAATGAATACCTTTAAAGAGCAGGAAATCATTGTAAGTAGGGAACGCGTTAAGGATTTTAAGCTTTGGTTGGAATAAATCAAGTCAAAAAACTGGTAAGCAGATAATTGAAACTTTATCATAGATTTTTCTTATACCACCTTTTTGACGGATTTTTGGGATTTAGTCCTCCACTCTATTGTCGTCAAAAGCAGAGGGCAGCAACTTAGGGATCAACTTAATAAAAATTGGCAATAGTACTGCTCCCCCAGGTAACATAAAAATGGCCAGGGAGGGAATGGTCTTAAAAATATCCAGAAGCTGTTGTTGAATTTTTTTTCGTTCTTCCGCACTTAAATCCTGTGTTGCCGACTTGGTCAATAGCGCAACCAATTCCCTGCTTTCCGAAAGTTCCTTTTTGAGCCGTTTGCTATTTCTCAAAATTAATTTGCTGACATTTTTTGTCATGCCCTCGTAAAATTTGGAGGCTAAATTGGCGTCCTTCAAATAGGGAATTTTTTCTTTGTTTTTATCGAAAAATTCCACCACATTTTTCAGTGCTGTCCTTATCTCATTTGGACCCTTGTCCAGTACAGAACCAATCTCATAAATAAAGGTGGATTCCTTTTGCTCCAGGTTGGCATCTTCCCATACGGTCAAACAGGCAATATCCATGAGGTAATCTTTTTCGCAAGTATTAAAATGTTGTTGCAAAAGTTGGGTATGACTTTCCCTAAAACGTGTCTCATTTAGATCAACATAGGTCAATGAGGAAGCCAGAAGCTGCATTAATTTGGCATCGCTTTCCTGCATTTCCTTGGAGTTGAGTGCCTGGTACCCAATGTTGATGGTTACGTATTCCAGCAGCTGGGCATGGGAAATAAGGTCGGCATGGTTTTGAAGATACCTTCTAAAAATAAGGATATCAATATAGAGTAGGGAGTTGGTCAGGCTGTTACCAAAAGCACGGTTAAAGGCACTTCCGTTGAGGTAAATTCTTGAATCCAGTAATTTTTCCAGTTGGGATTCCGTTTTTTTTCCGCTCAGGATTTTGTTCAAGAAAGAAATCTTGCCCACCTCCAAGGAGGTATAATATTCAAAGACTGTTTCAACAAAAGTGTTAAAATCATCTTTCCCAGTTTCAAAAACATAGGAAAAATAGAGTGCTGTCAACAGGTTGGTTTTGGCCACCTCGTCCTCGGTATAAGGATGCTCGGTCTCTATGAATGTGGGGACGGATAGGTGAATCCCATAAATAAACCCGTTTTTCAGTAAATCATGGTAAAGTGCTTCGTAACTGGTATACTTGGCATTACCGCTGGTACTGATGTGCCCAAACTTGTTGATCCACCCTGAGGCCGAAGGATTCACGGTCTAAGAAATTTACTACGAAAGTACCTTTAATTTTTACCCTCTGCACGATGTTCCCAATTTTTTTTAACAAATTTACAGTTCAATAAAATTATCCAGATCCAATGTCCAGTCGTAATTTTTATAATGGAGTTTCACTTTTTTTGCAGATGGTAGAAGGTCATGGGATTCCAATAGTTTTTTGACCCCACTTTTGCCACCAAAATCCCCCCTGAACCAACTGAACAAAGCGGTTACCTTGACTTTGTTTTGGGAGGCGTTGTATTCCGTGGTACGCTTAAGGTAGCGGGCTGTTCCTTTGGTAAACTGCCCTTCAATACGTTCAGGTGTATAAAGGGCAACCGGGGGGCAATCCCTGGCGCCACAGTTGAGTGCAAAATGGATACGATAATCCTTTTTTTCTACACGAAGGTTTCGTTCAAATTTACTGGGAAACCACTTTCTTACATACCCTAAACCTTTATCCCATTGGGATCTTCTGAGAATGCCATGTTCAATGGTGGCAAAGGATACTTTTTCACCCACGATTGGAATCTGCTCCCTGGAAAAAAAATCGCTTCGGTCATCGTAGTATTCGGGATGTTCCCGCAGTATGACTAGAATATAGGCATTATAAACATTGATCCAAAAGGCGAACCGTTGTGCATCCGTTTTGAGATTGTTTTTGAGGGACTTTATTGTGGTATTCGCCAATCGATCCTGTATCGATTGTGTATCCTTCCCTGCTTTGATCTGCTGTAAGAACTCCACCGAAAGTTCCGTAAAATCGGTATGGGGACTTGAAAAATGCCCTGAACTGATTTCCTTGACTTCACAACAACTGAACAACAATACAGGGACTATTAGTAAAATAGGGAATCTTGAAACTGTATTTTTGATGCTTCTTCCCACTTCTTGATCTTTGGCTCTTCAACTTTGTCGATGCTTTGCCTTTGGGCTTTCATCCAAACTAAATACCAACATCCAAAACCCTCCCTATTCAAAAAGTGATTGGACGGGCACCGGAATTCTGCCCCTAGCTTAACCATACTGTTCGCCTTCCCTTGGTATCCATTGGCGGTAATTGAAGGCAGCTCTAAATTGGTATACAAAACCGGACCGATTAACAATGATATGCGTCATATTTTCTTTGTTTGCCCAATTTTAGATTTGCCCAATTCTAAAATACAATACATGAAAAGAGTAGTTATTTTTTTGTTGCCAGCACTATTGGCCTTTTCAAGCCTTACTGCCCAGGATACCAGTACAGATGGGGATTTCAGTAGATGGCAGTTTAGACTCAGGGGAATCGTGGTTACCCCCGATGAGAGCGCGGATATTGAAGCCATTGGCGGTGATGTGTCCATTTCCACCGCGGTTGTTCCGGAATTTGACATTACCTATTTCTTTGATAAGAATTGGTCCGTGGAACTTATTTTGGCTACGGCCAAACACGATGTTGAAGCCATAGGCACAGAGGCAAATGATATCGACCTGGGAAGTGTATGGCTATTGCCCCCAACGTTGACTGCACAATATCACTTTACCGGAGGGAACTTTGTCCCTTATGTAGGAGCCGGCCCAAATCTAACCTTGTTTTATAATGTAGATGAAGGTCCAATTGCGGATGATGTTGACTATGACACCTCTGTAGGCTTTGCGCTACAAGGAGGATTTGATTTTATGCTAAACGACAAATGGTTTTTGAACGTTGACGTAAAAAAACTGTTCCTGGGCACGGATGCAACCGTTGATGCCACTACGGCTTTGGGAGCAACTGTTGATGCCGATGTGGACATTAATCCATGGATTTTTGGATTTGGCGTAGGTATTAAGCTTTAGGTTTTGCCCACATAGCGAAAGAAGCCGCCCGTAGTAATATTCAGGGCGGTTTTTTTATGCCATTGTATGAAGTAACCCTGCCGTGCTTACTATCGTTGCAAATTCTTCATTCAGGTTGGCCAGACAGGTTTGGTGGATCAACTCGGCTTCGAAAATGCCGCCATCCAATCCCTTTCTATCAAAGGTTGCCGTAGCGTCTGATACCAGATACGTTTGGAACCCGAGATTTGAGGCCATTCTAGTGGTTGTTGAGATACAATGATTGGTGGTTAGACCAACTATGACCAAGGTATCGATTCCCATTTCCTTTAGGTTTTGTTCCAAATCCGTTCCAATAAAGGCGCTATTTACGTTTTTTGTAATTACCGTCTCATTGAACAGGGGCATCACCTCTTCTTTGATTTGAAAACCCGGTTTTGAGGCGTGTAAAGGGGATTCTAGGTTCGTGGAACTATGTTGGACATGGAAGACGGGCCAAGCCCTTTCACGCCAGGTTTGCAAAATCTTTGATGCATTTTCCTCAGCCGTCAAATTATTCCTATTTCCGCCATAGAATTCCCAATCGTCCAATCCCTTCTGAATGTCAACTAGAAGAAGTCCGGTAGTATGATTCATTTGATGTTCTTTGTGACTTTTGTTTTGATGAAGCTTTATTTGAGGACATCTTTCATCACCGCCCAAACGTTTTCCCGAACCAGTTTATGACCTTCAGGGGTGGGATGGATACCATCCTCCAGGTTCAGTTCAGGTATACCCGCCACTCCATCCAACAAAAAGGGAATAAGTGGAATTTGGTTTTTTTGGGCCAATTCTGGAAAGATGCTTCGGAACTCAGTGGTGTATTCTGGACCCATATTGGGTGGAATCTGCATTCCCGCAAGAACGATTATGGTCTCGGAATCTTTCTTTTTCACATAGTCGATGATTGCTTGCAGATTACTCCTGGTTTGGTCAAGGGGAATGCCCCTTAACCCATCATTTGCTCCTAATTCCAGCACAAATACGTCTACTTTTTGGTTGATGACCCAATTGATTCTATTCAACCCTCCCGAAGTAGTCTCCCCGCTCAATCCTGAATTAATTACGGTGTACTCCAAATTAAGGGAATCCAAACGTTGCTGGATAAGTGCCGGAAACGCTTCCTCCAGTTCAATGCCATAACCTGCAGTGAGGCTATCCCCAAAAAACAAAATAACCTGTTCACCTTGATTCCCCGCTATTTCAGAATTTCCCCCATCACTTTCGGATACGGAAGAGCCCTGAATTGACTTTGGCGCTTCCTTGCAATGCACGCAGAGAAGGAGCAGAAAAAAATAACGAAATTTTAAGAGGCTACGCATAGTACTAGAATGTAAAAATCGAAATCATTTGCCTATTTTCCCATTTCATCCGAATGGAAATAAAAACAGCTATGTCAAAGATATTAAACGTGAGTCATCTTGGGAAGAGCTATACCAGTGGTTCCAAAGAATTAACCGTTCTTGAGGATGTCTCCTTTAGCATAAATGAAGGGGAAACCTTTGCCATTGTGGGACCCTCCGGTAGTGGTAAGACCACGTTACTGGGCCTTTGTGCCGGATTGGACCGACCGGATACCGGTACCGTTGAACTTTGCGGTCGGCATTTGGGGGGTTTGAGCGAGGACGGATTGGCCCTATTGCGGAATCAGGAGGTAGGGTTCATTTTCCAAAACTTTCAATTGTTACCGACCCTAAGTGCCCTTGAAAATGTAGTGGTTCCCTTGGAATTACAGGGTGTTAAAAACCCTGGCTCCATTGGAATGGAACTCTTGGATAAGGTGGGTCTTAAGAATCGTTTCCATCATTATCCTTCGCAACTATCCGGCGGGGAACAACAGCGGGTTGCCTTAGCAAGGGCCTTTTCTGCCAAGCCCTCCATCCTCTTTGCGGATGAACCTACAGGTAATCTGGATCAGGAAACGGGTGACAAGGTGGTGAAATTGCTGTTTGAACTAAATGAAGAAGCAGGAACTACCCTGGTCATTGTGACCCACGACATGGAATTGGCACGACGCAACCAACGAATTTTACGTTTAAAGGGCGGCAAAGTGTTTTCTAATGAGTTAACAGCATCGGTGTGAATTTAGATAAACCCATCAAATCAAGATCGGGCTGGCAATGGCTTTTTAGAATGGCCTGGCGGGACAGCAGGGCCAGTGGGAAACGATTGTTGCTTTTTATGGGATCAATAATCCTGGGAATCGCGGCTGTGGTTTCCATACAATCCTTCAGTGCCAACCTCAAGGAGAACATTACTTTGCAATCCAAGGCCTTAATGGGGGCGGACTTTCTGATTGACAGTAACCAACCGGCCAATGAAAGGGTCCTGGCCATTATGGATTCCCTGGGCGGGGCGCAGGCAAAATCCATTAATTTCCCCTCCATGGGACTTTTCCCAAAAACAGGGGATGCCCGATTAATTGGGGTCAAAAGTGTGCAAGGAGCCTATCCTTTTTATGGGGAATTGGAGACACAGCCCCTTTCGGCGGCTACATCCTATCAAGAAAAAGAAGGGGCCCTAGTGGATGCCACCTTAATGTTACAGTTTGATGCAAAGCTTGGGGATAGTATCAAGATTGGGAATGTTCTGTTCCCCATAGTGGGGAAACTGATCTCTGCGCCGGGGACGGGGGGTGTAGGTGCCTCCATAGCCCCACCCGTATGGATACCAGAGCACATGGTAGACGAAACGGGTCTTATTCAGACCGGGAGTAGGGTGGGCTATGATTATTATTTTGTGGCCAAAGAGGATCAGGACCTTAGGGAATTGGATAAGCTAGTCGATCCCTTGTTGGATGCCGAGAATGCAGATTTGGATACCCATGTTTCAACTGGACAGCGACTGGGTAGGAGTTATGATAACTTTGGTAAATTCCTGAATCTGGTCGCTTTTATTGCGTTATTATTGGGCTGTGTGGGTATTGCTAGTTCCGTTCATATCCATATCAAGGAAAAATTACGCTCCGTAGCGGTGTTGAAATGTATTGGGGCCACCAGAAAGCAAACCTTTCTCATCTTTTTGATACAAATAGCCGGAATGGGATTCTTGGGTGGGTTAATGGGGGTATTGGCAGGACTGGCACTACAGCAGACCTTTCCACTCCTTTTAAGGGATTTCCTTCCGTTCGATGTGGAGATCAGCCTTGCTTTGGGTGCTATTTTGATCGGTCTGGTTTTAGGGGTCCTGATGTCCGTTTTGTTTGCCCTGACCCCTCTTTTGGGAACATGGTACGTTTCTCCCTTGCAGGTATTGCGAGTTGAGGAAGACTTACCCAAAAAGTCCCGAGGTCCTATGATCTTGGTTTTTACGGCAATCCTAATCTTTGTATTTGCCTTTGCCTTCTGGCTATTGGGCGACGCGATATATGCTTTTTTCTTTGTATTGGCAATTTTGGTCGTTTTTGCCGTACTGGGTGGTTTGGCAACATTTTTTATGCGGCTCATCAAGCGGTTTTTCCCAGCTTCCTGGGGTTTTACGGCAAGACAAAGCTTATTGAACCTATATCGCCCCAACAATCAAACCACGGTATTGATTTTGGCCATTGGGGTGGGCACGTTCCTGATCAGTACATTGTACTTCACCAAGGATATCCTCTTGGCACGAACGTCATTGGAGACGTCCTCCCAAACACCCAATCTTATTCTAATGGATGTGCAGACGGAGCAGCGCGAGGCTGCAGTGGCCAGTATTTCCGACTCTGGCAGGGAGGTGTTGAACAACATTCCCATCATTACGATGCGAATGCAACAGATAAAGGAAAAGGCCGTTCGCGAGATTATTTTGGATACCACTTCGACCATGAATTCATGGGTATTGCACCACGAATTTCGGGTTACCTATCGGGATTCATTAATAGCTTCGGAAACCACAAAGGGTGGGGATTGGCCTGCCAAAATTCAAAAAGAGGGATACATACCCATTTCTTTGGCGCAAAATGTGGCCGATGATGCCGAAGTGGCCTTGGGGGATATTATTGTATTCAATGTCCAGGGGGTACTCATGAAAACAATTGTGGCCCACTTGCGGGAGGTGGACTGGGCCAGGATGCAAATTAATTTTTCGATTTTGTTCCCCTCTGGCGTTCTGGAAAACGCCCCCCAATTTCATGTTTTGACCACCTATACCCCGGATGCCATCAGTTCGGCCAAATTGCAGCGTCAATTGGTGCGGCTTTTCCCAACGGTATCCATCATTGATTTGCGGCAGGTAATTTCGGTGATTGAGGATATTTTGAATAAAATTTCATGGGTCATCAACTTCATGGCGTTTTTCAGCATCCTTACGGGAATCATTGTACTCATTGGATCGGTAAGGACCAGTAAGTACCAACGTATGAAGGAGAGCGTGCTGCTACGTACCCTGGGGGCCAAGGACCGGCAAATCCTGAAAATTACAGCCCTGGAATATCTGTATTTGGGCTTTTTGGGCAGTGCCATGGGAATTGTGCTGGCACTTTTGGGCAGCTTTTTATTGGCCCAATTTGTTTTTGAAACCCCTTTTGTACCCTCATTGGCGCCCTTTGTTTTGGTTTTGCCCGGTATTACTGCTCTGGTACTTCTTATTGGATTGTTGAACAGCCGTACCGTGGTACAAAGCTCACCATTGGTGGTGCTTCGTAAGGAATTGAGCTAAAAAAAAGCTGCAATAAGCAGCTTTTAAAGATTAAATTACTCGAAATGAGTTTGTTGGAATTAAGAAATCCTTGATTCGACCTTATCCCAGTTAATGATTTTGATGATATTCTTTAAGTAGTCACCACGCTTGTTCTGATATTTTAGGTAGTACGCATGCTCCCAAACATCAATTCCTAAAATCGGCTTCCCCATTCTTTCGGCAACTGCCATTAATGGATTATCCTGATTTGGAGTTGAGCAAATATGAAGTTTTTTGTCATTGTCCTGGCATACCCAGGCCCATCCCGATCCAAATCTCTTGGCTCCGGCATCCGCTAATTCATTTTTAAAGGATTCCTCGGAGCCAAAGTCCTTCACGATTTGCGCCTTTAAATCATCACTCATGCCTGAATTTCCAGGGGTCAAAATATCCCAATAAAGGGTATGGTTATAATAGCCGCCACCATTGTTCCGAATACCAGTCGGTAAATTATCCATGGAAAGGATTTCTTCTATCGTCTTTCCTGAAATGTTTGCTTCTTCCAATGCGGCATTCAATTTATTGGTATAGCCCTGGTGGTGTTTGGAATGGTGGATCTCCATGGTCATCGCATCAATGGTGTCCGGAAAGGCGTTATAGCCATAGGGAATCTCCGGTAAGGCGAATGTTGTAACCGCAGTTGCAGGGGTAGCTTCCATTTTTTCTTCTTTTTTGGGATCGGTTTTACAAGAGGATAATAAAATAGTAGGGGCCACCGTCAATCCCGTGGTTGCTACTACCGTATTTTTTAAAAACTTGCGCTTATTCATAGTATCATTTTTAGGTTTTGGTCTAAGTTACTGATTAATCAAGGCCATGTCAACTTAAAAAGGTTTTAGCAATTCACGGTTATCCTGAATTCCACGTTTTAAGTTCTCGCAAAGAATCAATGTTTTATCAATCTTTTTTTGGGAATCCTTGAATCTGGTGATCATATAAATAATTCCACGTTGTTTCCCCTTGGTAAAGGATTCAAAGATTTGATGGGCATCGTGATCACTGAACATTACTGCTTCAAATTCCTCTGGAACTTCAACGCCGTATTTGGAGGTATCCTCAAACAGCTGTAAGGTAAAGTGATCATTTGGCAGCAGTCCTAATTCCTTTTGTTTGTTTTTACTGAACATCATGGTGTATTGACCATGATATTTTCGCAAAGCAGCGTGAAATTCAATGGATTTATCTTGAAAAGTAGCTTTGACCTTTACCCTGGAATGCCCTTTTTCAATAAAAGGTAGGGCCATTGGATTGGGAACAACAATACTGTGCATTCCCATAACAGCAATTTCAAATGGTGGACTTTCCATAGGGAGACTTCGTCAAGTGCTACAAGATACTCGGAATTTGGAAGAATGCAATACACCCCAAGATAGATTTAAATCATCGACAAGAGGTAAAAAAATATCGATGAAATACTATTTTTTCTTCTTTACCGTTTATTTTAAAAATTATGGCATTTGCTCAAATGCATAGTATAAAGTAATTGTTGATGCCCATTTACCGACCAACCAAGTATATCAATTTTATTGCCTATTGCAATAAACGAAAAGTATGTTGCAAGGATTACCGCAATGCAAAAACCAAACTCTTCAATGGGGATTTAAGCCAGCACGAATATTTAAAAAAACTGTGGAGCATTCGAAAATCGGCAATTGAGCTGGAAATCAAGTATTTTGATGTTTTGCATATGCGGCTTTAGTCTAATCCACAACTGAGGTAATCACTTGCGTTTCACTATGTAAGGTTTTGTGGACGGGACATTTATCCGCAATCTGGACCAATCTTTCCCGTTGTTTGTCATCCAGGGCCCCGGTAAGTTTTAACGCTCTGTGGAACGTATCAATTTTAGCGGAACTGTTCTCACAATCCTCACAGTCCTGGGCATGCGTCTTGCTGTAGGAAGTATGCACTTCCACATTTTCAAGGGGCCATCCTTTTCGTTTGGCATACATATGAAGTGTCATGACCGTGCAAGCGGCTAACCCGGCCGAAACAAGTTCGTAAGGGGAAGGTCCAAAATCATTGCCACCAAAGCTTTCGGGCTCATCCGCCAACATATGATGGTTTCCCACTTTCATCTGGGTGGTAAAACCATCTTCCGCATCCAGACTGGCCACCACCTGGTGGGTGGTTTTTAAATCGGAAGTAACCTTATCCGTAACGTCCAAATACCGTTTTGCCCAGCCGGTAATGACCTCACCAACATAGAGTGAGTCCTTTTTGTTGGACAATAAATGGTCTGCACCGTCCAATGAAACAAAGCTTTTGGGGTGATGTGCCGCTTTGTATATTTCCTCGGCATTTTGTATCCCCACGGTATCATCCTGGGGGGAGTGCATGATCAATAGTGGTTTTCGCAGGGATTTTGCGGTTTCCGGAAGTGATTTATTATCCAGATCATCAACAAATTGTTTTTTTATCTTGAAATCCCTTCCGCTGAGATTTACCACGGCTTCGCCAGTTGCGTTTATTTCGTCCAGACCACTTTTAAAAAGATGCTTTACATGTTTTGGATTGGAGGGTGCCCCAATGGTGGCAATTGCCTTTATCGATTCAATTTCGGTGGCAGCGAAAATAACGGCCGCCCCACCCAAGGAATGGCCAATGAGCAAACTTGGTGAGTCGTAGTTTTTGGATAGAAAATCGGCGGCGGCAACCAAATCTGTCACATTTCCCGAAAAGTTGGTATCGGCAAAGTCCCCTTCACTTTCCCCAAGACCGGTAAAATCGAAACGTAGTACGGCAAACCCTTTTGCCGTAAGGGATTTACTGATGTTCCGTACCGCGGATAAATTTTTGGTACAGGTAAAACAATGGGCGAACAATGCAAAATTATGTGGATGACGATCTACAGGGAACTCCAGACGCCCCATAAGCTTTTGCCCTTCCGCATTCTCAAATTCAACTTTTATGGTATTCATAGTGGAAAGCGTAACATAGTATTAAGTTATGTATTGATCGGGGTTACCACCCTGGCAACCAAAAATCAACTTTTCTTGTTCTTAAAGACACCCCTTAGGTCGGGGTTAAAGAAGAAACCTATCTGCAAACGGTCAAACACGGCATTGGTAAATTGATTACGCAGGTAACCCAATTGCAAATTGCTATTTTCAGTAATATGTATCCCAATTGCGCCATAAAGACGATTTTGATCAAATAGATTATCCTGTAGATTGATAAAAAGTTCATCGTAGAAATTCAGGAAAAAAGTGTTGGTCAAGGGCAACATCACTTGTAGTCGATACCGGGCGCGGTGTTCCGTTCGTGATAAATCCTGCTCTGGGTCGCTGGTAATCAGCGTTTGCGAAATAAAACGCTGTTCCAGGCGATAGCGATGTTCAAAAAGAAATTCCCCAAGGGTATTGGTAAGGATGAACTGTTGGAAAATCCTATGTTCGTCAAGGTTTGCCCTACTAGGGCTTTCCAAAAATGTCCCATCGGTCTCAATAAAGGCATAACCCAAAGTGGCAATGGCTTTTTGGTTGATATGATAGTTGAGCCCCGTACGCAACAACAGTTGATTGAAATTGCCGGAAGTCTCGTAATACCGAAACTGCGCTTCTGAATGGATACTGAGCTTCTCGGAAATCCGGTTCATCCCAAAGTACATATACCAAATACCGGTCTCTTCTTCCCCTGAAGCTTGGGCCAAACATTGCAGGTGAACTAACAATACGGCTATTGAAATGAGAAGTTTTTTCATGTGTTTAAAATTTTTAATCACTTATAAATAAGGTATTTAAAAATTTAAGAACTCATGCGACCACTCGTTGCACTCGTTCTCACATGAATTTGTTTTAATCATTATCACTGTGTGAATTTTTGATTAAAAAAATTCATGATCATTTCATTACTCCAAATTAAAAACTGCTGTTTTCTTAAAAGGGGATAAATCCAGGCCTTCAATGGATTGCCGATAGGGTTTCCATTTTTCGGTAAAGAAGGCATTAGTCTTGTCCAATGCCATTTTGAGCTCTTCTTTGGCATAGGAGATCAGCTCCCTTTCCGTTTTGGTGATACCCGTTTTTCGGGAGGCCACATAGCGTGTGGCTACCCCAATGCGCTGCATGACCGTGATTTCGGGATTGCGTGTAATACCTTGACGCTTGTCTTCTTTACCAATATAAAGGGCCACAACTGAGTCGATTTGCTTTACGATGTCCTTGGAGGCTTTGATTTGGTCTTTGTACGCATCCTTATCCAAATCCTTCATTTCTTTTTGGAACTTATTGGCCAAATCCTTGCTTTCCACCAATTGTTTTACGGCATCCGCAGCTGTTTGGGTAAAGTGTTCCAACTGCTTTCTTGTAGCATGGATTGCATTGATATTGTCCGTGGTCATGTCCAAACGTGGGTCGGTTTTAACGGTTACCATAGTGGAATCCATAGCTTCCCCAAAAGTGACCGTAACCTTGTAAGTTCCTGGTTTTACCGTGGCTCCACTGGGTTCCTTCTTTTGCTTGCTGACTTTTCGGGCAGGTCGATCGGGACCTTTTTCATCGAGCCCCCAGTAGATTCTATGAAACCCCTTCTTTTCAGGCGTTTTGTATTTCAATGTCCGGATCAATCGGTCACCATCGTAAAAATTAAACTGGATGGAGTCTTTTTTCCGTACTCCCGTTAGCTCTTTTTTGTCCTCCTTTTCCGGAGTACCTGTTTTTTCCTTATCCTTCTTTTCCTCCTCTTTATTTAGGTCTTTTTTCCCCTCTTTTATAAAATAGGTGATCATGGCACCACGCTTTCTGTTTTCCGCATTGTAGAGGGCATCCCCACCAAAACGGCTACCTGTACCTTGCTGGTAGGCGGCCAAATAGGCGTCCGGACTCTTAAATAAGGCCACCTCTTGTCGTAGGGCAGATTTATCCTTGGCCAATTCCCTTAGTGGTCGAATATCATCCAAGACCCATGCGGCACGACCAAATGTGCCTATAACCAAATCCTGTTCCCGCGGGTGAATGGCCAAATCCTTGGTGGAGACCGTTGGAAAACCTTCCGTCCATTTTTTCCAGGTATTCCCTGCATTTAAGGAGACGTAAAGCCCATCATCGGTTCCCAGGAACACCAAGTTTGGATTTTCCGGATCTTCAATAATGGACAGCGTATAACTCTGTACATCGTTTTCATCTACAATTCGGGTCCAGGTTTTGCCGTAATCCTGGGTGCGATAGGCGTAGGGAGTATAGTTGAATCTGCGGTAATCATTGGCAATGAGCAGGGCCTCACCTTTGTGGTTTTGGGAAGCTTTGATTTGTGGAATCCAACTCCCTTTTGGCAAGCCCTTGATATTTGAGGTTACTTCGGTCCAGGTGCTGCCCCCATTTTGGGTGTAATGTACACGACCGTCATCAGTACCCACCCAAAGCATATCCTTTTCCACTGGTGAAGGTTCAATGACCAGAATGGAACAATGGTTTTCCGCTCCCGTGGCGTCCATGGTCAATCCACCACTTTCACTTTGTTTTTGCTTTTCTGGGTCATTAGTGGTGAGGTCGGGCGAAATCACCTTCCAGGTCAACCCCTTATCCGTGGATTTATGAACGAATTGACTGCCAAAATACACCGTCGAATTGTCAAAAGGGTCCTGACCGATACCCGCATTCCAGTTGAATCGGAGCTTGGTTTTGGCATCGGGCGGGGTAGGTCGCACAGTATAGTTATTGCCCGTTTTCCAATCGTACCTCCTAACGGAACCCTGTTGGCTCATAGCATAACCGAACTGACTGTCATCCTTATCGGGAACCACATCAAAACCATCACCGAAGGCAATCTCCTGCCAATAGCTATTTCGGATTCCCTGGGCCCGCCACACATAGGCCGGCCCCCTCCAAGAACCGTTGTCCTGCATTCCTCCGTAGACATTGTAGGGAAACTCATTGTCCGTGCTAATGTGGTAAAACTGTGCCACGGGCAGGTTGCCAATAAAGCGCCAAGTTTTGCCACCGTCCTTGGTAATATTTACCCCTCCATCATTCCCATCGATCATAAACTGACCGTTTTCCGGATGGATCCACCAGGCATGGTGGTCCGGATGGACCCCATTGCTTACCCCATAGGCGGGCATCAATTCCTTAAAATTCTTGCCGCCATCCTCCGAAACATTGACATAGGTAAAAATGGAATACACACGATTCTCATTTTCCGGGTCCACATAAATTTCAGAATAATAGAAAGGTCGGTTTCCAATATCATTTTTATCGTTGATTTTCTTCCAGGTAAAACCGCCATCAACGGATTTGTAAAGTGCATTTTTTTTGGCTTCGACCAAAGCATAAACTACATTGGGTTTATTGCTTGCGATGGCTATTCCAATACGCCCCAGATCTCCTTCGGGAAAACCATCTTCCTCTGTGATTTCCTTCCAGTTGTTACCCCCGTCATGTGTCATGTACAGTCCACTTCCTTCCCCACCGGACTTAAAAAACCATGGGTCCCGTTTATGCTCCCACATGGCTACCATGAGTTTATTGGGATTGGTGGGGTCCATTACCATGTCCGCAACCCCGGTCTTATTGTTTACAAAAAGGATTTTTTCCCATGTTTTTCCCCCATCCGTAGTTTTAAATACGCCACGTTCCGGATGTATTCCCCAAGGGGAACCAATTGCTCCTATATATACCGTATTGGGGTCTGTAGGGTCTATAATGATTCTATGGACATGTCGGGTTTTTTCCAAGCCCATATTTTTCCAGGATTTTCCCCCATCCAAGGATTTGTAAACGCCATAACCTCCATTTAGGCTATTTCTTGGATTGCCCTCACCGGTTCCCACCCAAATAACGGACGGGTTGGATTGCTGTATGGCCACGGCACCTATGGAGCCCGTGGATTCCTTATCAAAAATGGGTTCCCATTTGATTCCCCCGGAAGTGGATTTCCAAAGTCCCCCAGAGGCCGTACCAACATACATGACATCGGGATTGGAAAGTTGCACATCAATGGCCGTAACGCGGCCGCTCATTCCGGCGGGACCAATGTTTCTTGGTTTCATATCCTGAACCAAATCCATTGTGAAATCTTGCGCGCAAAGCAAAGTGGTTGCCAAAAGGATGGCTACGGAGAGTAATCTTTTCATTGTGGGAGTTAATTAGTCGGCTAAAGATAAAGAAATGGGAATGTGGATTTCTTAAAAGGGTGTTAATGGGCCTTATCGGCAGTGACCAAATAAATCCCTTTTTTGGTAACAAATTCCAATTCACCGCGTCCAACTGTCGTAACCGTAAAACCTAACCAATTATGACCCAGAAGTTTTCCAAAAAACAACGAACACTCCTTACATTCTTAGTTGCCCTATTGGTATGGGGGCACGTGACCTGGGATTATTTCCATGGTGGGATTCCTACCCATTATCTGTTTCACAACAAGGATATGCCAGGAATTCCCAATTGGGTAGGTGCTTTGATATTACCATTTTTTACCTGGTTTTTGCTGTATCGAATACATAAACGATTGAATCGGTACCATACCAAAGAGACCCTAACAAAAATCGGATGGCGGTTTCTGGCCGGTTTGCTCTTTGCTGTAACGATTTCCATTTGTTTTGTGAATGGAATTCAAATTGTGGATTATATCATGGGTATCATTCTCCTATTGGCCTTTGTTTTCCCGTTGTATAAATCAGAGTATGTATTGGGTTGGGTGCTAGGGTCGTCCTACACTTTTGGGGCCGTTTTACCTATGGGTTTTGGAAGTATTTTGTGTTTGTTGTTCTTCCTGGTGTACGCTTTGGTGCAATGGATCAAAAAGAAGGTAAGACCTGGAACCAATTAGGGCCCCCTTTTTTTGAATATGCCAAAAAGCTCGTTTCCCTGCCTTGGGGGTATGGAATTATAGCAAGGCTCAAAGACCACGGGGTCCAAATAGTTGGTCAAATAGGTAAGATACAAATCCTTATCCCCACCAAAAGGTCGCTTTTCCATGGAATAGGTCAATGGAATATCAAACCAAACCCCAACCAGTTTCCCATTGGTCTTGAGCAACATTTGTATTCGTTCAGCATAGGCAAAACGGTTTTTATCGGTAGGGACAAAGGAACAGAAAAAGGTTTGTTCCAAAATCAAATCATATTGACCCTGATGATCAAAAAAGTTTTCCAATAACAATTGCGTTTGGGGAAAATCCGGATTACGCTTTTGGAACATCCCTAAAGGCGCTGGCGAAATGTCCAAAACGTAGACATTGGTAAAACCTTGCTGCCAAAGGTATTCCGCTTCATATGCATTCCCTGCGCCGGGAATTATAATTTTTATGGTTTTATCCGTTAGTTGGTCTATGTAGGTTTTAAGTGGTGTTGATGGATAGCCAATGTCCCAGCCGGTTTCTTTTCCATCATAGCGTTGTGTCCAGTAATCCTCCTCTTTATCCGTATGCATTTGGCGGTATTGATTGAAACAAGTCCGGCGCTAAAGATACAGGGTATTCCATGGATTTTGGCATTGTTATTCCCTTAGGAGTGCCAATTCGCCGGCGTTTTCAGAAAAATTTGATACTTTGGTACAAAACTGATTTCGACAAACGAGTCGTTATCCTACCATAAACCAAACTATGCCACTTCTCATTGTAGCTCTGGGAATATTGATATTGTTTATTCTCATTGCTAAGGTCAAACTCAATGCTTTTTTATGCTTTATTCTCGTATCCCTTTTTGTAGGCATTTTTCAAGGGATGGAACTTGAAATCCTGGTTAAATCCATACAGGCCGGTATTGGCAATACGCTTGGCTTTTTGGTGTTGATCTTGGGACTTGGGGCCATGTTGGGAAAATTGGTGGCCGATAGTGGTGCCGCCCAACAGATTACGACGAAACTGGTTTCCGCCTTTGGTATTAAATACGTACAATGGGCAGTAGTATTGACCGGTTTTATTGTTGGAGTACCCATGTTTTACTCCGTGGGTTTTGTCATACTCATTCCGCTGGTGTTTACCATTGCCATTTCCACAAAATTGCCCTTGTTGTATGTGGGTTTGCCCATGTTGACCTCGTTGTCGGTAACACATGGGTATTTACCTCCGCATCCTGCCCCCACGGCCATTGCCACCATGTTCAATGCCGATATTGGAAAAACCCTACTCTATGGAATTATAATTGCCATTCCCGCCATTATTGTAGCAGGTCCCCTGTTTGCACGGACCATAAAGAAAGTTAAGGCCAAGCCATTAAAGGAGTTTTATAGTACTGTGGAATTTAAGGAAGAAGAGCTACCCGGTATTTCTAAAAGTGTATTCACGGCCCTTTTGCCCATAATCCTGATTATTCTGGCCATTATAGCAGAGCAATTGTTGCCTGATAATCAATTGAAATTTATACTGAAATTCATTGGTAACCCGGTTATTGCCATGCTGATTGCCGTTTTGGTTGCGATTTATACCTTGGGATTGTCCCAAGGCAAAAAGATGAAGGACGTTATGGATTCCCTTTCCACCTCCGTGACCAGTATAACCATGATCTTATTGATTATAGCTGGTGCGGGGGCATTAAAAGAAGTCCTGGTGGATAGTGGCGTAAGTGGTTACATTGCGGAATTACTTAAGGACTCCAGTTTTTCCCCTTTGGTTTTGGCCTGGTTGATTGCCACGGTCATCCGCGTATGCGTGGGTTCTGCAACTGTGGCGGGCCTAACGGCTGCAGGGATTGCCCTGCCATTGGCCTCCACGACCGGGGTAAATACGGAACTTATGGTATTGGCAATCGGTTCGGGCAGCTTAATGCTTTCGCATGTCAATGATTCCGGTTTCTGGTTGTTTAAGGAATACTTCAACCTTTCCATAAAAGATACCCTATCCACATGGACCGTAATGGAAACTTTGGTGGGTATTATGGGGTTATTGGGTACCTTAGTGTTAAGTACAATTTTATAACTTCAAAGGCATGCATACAACACCTACGAGCAAAGTAGCTGAATTGAATTTAGAATTTCCACCGGCACCAAAACCGGCAGGGGTATATCGCCCGATCTTGGTAGTGGACAACTTCCTTTATGTCTCAGGGCAAGGCCCCGTACAATTGGATGGTTCCTTGATGATTGGAAGGGTAGGGGATGATTTGGATTTAGATCAAGGCAAATTGGCGGCCCGCCAGGTAGGATTGACCATGCTCTCTACCATTCAAACGCATTTTGGTAGTTTGGATAAAATTAAACGGGTAATCAAAGTATTGGGTATGGTGAATTCCACTCCTGATTTTGGACAACATCCCCTGGTCATCAATGGATTTAGTGAGTTAATGGCGGACGTCTTTGGTAAAGAGAATGGTATCGGGGTGCGCAGCGCTGTCGGTATGATGCTGCCGGGCAACATTCCCGTGGAAATTGAAGCAATGTTTGAACTATATTGAAATGGAAAAAGAAAACTGGTACCGCATAAAGGATACGGAACAACTTATTTCACCTTCGCTGTTGGTGTTTCCTGACAGGATTGAAAAGAACATTGGGACCATGCTTAAAATTGCGGGCGGTCCCCAGCCTCTACGGCCCCATATCAAGACCCATAAAATTGCCGAAATTATTGAAATGCAATTGAGGCACGGTATCCATAAGTTCAAATGTGCAACGATTGCGGAAGCCGAACTTCTGGCAACAACAGGGGCAAAGGACGTTTTGTTGGCCATGCAACCTTCTGGACCAAACATCACCCGTTTTTTTGATTTAATGGACACCTATCCGGAGACACATTTTTCCACAATCGTGGATAATGCCAAAACCATGGATGAAGTCGCTAAGATCGCTGCTGCGAAACATAGGGTGGTTTCGCTGTTCTTGGATATCAATAGTGGTATGAATCGTACTGGTATTGCGCCGGGACCGGAAGCTGTTGCACTGTATAAGCGAATTGCCGATGATCCAAATTTGGAGGTGAAGGGGATACATGTGTACGATGGTCATATCCGGAATCCCGATATCGCTGTTAGAACTAAAGTGTGTGATGCCGCCTTCGAATTGGTGACCCAATTGAAGCGGGATATTGAAGATTTGGGAATGTCGGTCAACACCATTGTTGCAGGAGGGACGCCTTCTTTTCCCATCCATTCCAGAAGGGGGACCGTTGAGGTATCACCGGGCACTTCATTGCTATGGGACCATCGGTATGGAACACTTTTTCCAGAGATGGAATTTGTGCCTGCCGCGGTACTGCTGAGCCGTATCATTAGTAAGCCCAAAGAAGGATATCTGTGTTTGGACCTCGGGCATAAATCGGTCGCCCCGGAAATGCCTTTACCACGAGTAAGGTTTTTGGGTGATGTTGATTTTGAACAAATCGGTCAAAGTGAGGAACATCTGGTGGTGACCACCCAAAAAAGCAGTGCTTATGAGGTGGGGGACATTTTGTATGCCGTACCTTTTCATATCTGTCCCACCGTGGCCAAATACCATGAGGTAATTTCAATCGCCACCAATGGTGAAAAGGAGATTTGGAGTGTTGCCGCACGTAACAATAAAATAACCATTTAGTTTTTGTAATGTTCCTATTCGATGCACATTTGGATTTGGCGATGAACGCTTTGGAGTGGAATCGCGATTTACGATGGTCGGTGGAGGAGATTCGAAAAAGTGAGTTTGGAATGGTCGATAAACCCGATAGGGGCTTGAATACCGTTTCCTTACCAGAGATGCGTAAAGGGAACATCGGACTTTGTGTGGCTACCCAAATAGCACGCTACGTGAAAAAAGGCAGTCATTTGCCAGGTTGGAACTCCCCACATCAAGCATGGGCACAGACCCAGGGCCAACTGGCCTGGTACCAAAGTATGGAAGCTATTGGTGAAATGGTACAGATCAACGATTTGGACACCCTAGACACCCATTTGAAACTGTGGCAGGACAATGTTCCCGAAAAACCAATAGGCTATATCCTAAGCCTTGAAGGTGCCGATTCCATAGTGACCTTGGATTATTTGGAAAAGTCATATGAAATGGGACTTCGTGCCATAGGTCCGGCACATTACGGTCCTGGCACCTATGCCTATGGAACCGATTCGGATGGCAGTATCGGTGCTAAAGGCAAGGCGCTATTAAAAAAAATTGAAGAACTCGACCTCATACTGGATGTGACCCATCTTTGTGATACCAGTTTTTGGGAAACTATGGACGTATACCATGGTCCTATTTGGGCGAGCCATAACAATTGTAGGGAATTGGTGGACCATAACCGACAGTTTTCCGATGAACAGATCAAAGAATTACTCGAAAGAAAAGCGGTTATAGGTGTGGCTCTGGATGCCTGGATGTTGGTTCCACATTGGGTGCGTGGAAAGTCAACACCCCAGGGCATGGGTGTTACCTTGGAGCGAATGGTGCATCATATTGACCATATCTGTCAATTGGCGGGCAACGCCTTGCATGTTGGAATTGGTACGGATTTGGACGGCGCCTTTGGGAAGGAACAATGTCCAACGGACCTCGATACCATTGCGGATTTGCAAAAGGTGCCGCAATTACTGAAAAACAGGGGATACACCCAAGAAGATATCGAGAATATCATGTATCAAAACTTTATCAATTTTCTTAGGCGGACCTGGGCCTAGGGGAGGAGGGGTTAAAGGTTGAAGGTTGAAGGTTGAAGGTTGAAGGTTAAGGGTTGAAGGTTAAAGGTTAAAGGTTGAAGGTTGAAGGTTGAAGGTTGAAGGTTGAAGGTTGAAGGTTGAAGGTTGAAGGTTGAAGGTTGAAGGTTAAAGGTTGAAGGTTGAAGGTTAAAGGTTAAAGGTTAAAGGTTAAAGGTTGAAGGTTAAAGGTTAGAAGTTGGGGGTTAAAAGTTAGTAGTTAGGAGTTAAGAGCTAAGAGTTGGGATGCAGCAGGTGTTGTTCCTTTCTTTTTGAAATATAACGGTGTTGATTCCGATGCCCCATTTTCCAGTGATATGGCCAGATTATTGGTTGTTGTCAAATTATATGGATGAATGACTTCCTTTTTAAAGTACATCGTTATGAAAATCAAAATAATACAACTGCGTATTTTCGTTTCTACCATCCCTCGGTATTTTAAAGACAACCAAATACCCAAGGAGGTTTTGGACGTTTTTCCCAAATCGAATTGGGAATCGTTACCTTTAGCGAAATCGATTTTGAAATGCTTGAACTAAGACCCAGTTGTGAACATTGTCATACATCCCTTCCACCGGATAGTGAAGAGGCCATGATCTGCACCTATGAATGTACCTTTTGCATAACATGCGTGGAACACCTATTGGAAAATGTATGTCCCAACTGCGGCGGTGGTTTTGAAAAAAGGCCAGTGCGTCCCAAAGCACAGTTGAGCAACTACCCTGCTTCTTCCACTCATGTTCATAAGCCCATTGATTTTAAGGCTTTTCAAATACTGAAGGATAAAAATTCATCGATACCTCCCAATAAGAGATAAATGAACAAACCCGCCTGGTATTATCTTGTACTTCTAATTTTGGCCGGAGAGGCAGTTTTTATCCTCCCTTTTGTATTGCCCCGCATTTTTAGGCCTACCGTACTGGACGTTTTTGAAATGACCAATTTGAACTATAACCTCGGTGTGGCCATTTACGGTATCATTGCTATGGTCTCATACCCTTTTGGTGGACCCCTGGCCGATAGGTTTCCGCCAAGAAAACTAATAGCGGTAGCCCTATGGCTTACGGCCCTGGGAGGCATTCTGTATGCCCGTTATCCTGATTTGGATACCTTAAAAATCCTATATGGATATTGGGGTTTTACCACTATATTTTTGTTTTGGGCACCCATGATAAAAGCCACTCGCGTTTGGGGCGGTGATACCTCACAGGGAAAGGCATTTGGCCTGTTGGATGGGGGGCGTGGACTTACAGGGGCTTTATTTGGGGTATTGGGTGTCTTTGTGTTTGCTGCTTTTTTGTCCTCCGATGTTCAGGAAGTTACACTCGCAGAGCGGCAAAATGCTTTTGCTTATGTAATTTATGTTGCCTCCGCTATTATTGTTTTCATTGGAATATTGGTTTGGCTGTTTATGAAATCCAACGTTGATGAAACGAAAATTTTAGTCGACCGAATAACCGCTAAAGAGCTAAAACAAGTGCTGAAATTGCCCTCTGTGTGGCTTTTAATGGTCATCATTCTATGCTCCTATGTAGGGTATAAAATAACGGATGTGATCTCCCAATATGCCAATGAGGTAATGTTGTATGACCAGGTGAAATCGGCCCAGGTGGGTACTTTCCTCCAATTTTTAAGACCAACAACTGGAATTGTGGTCGGTTTACTGGTGGATAGGTTTCGTATCACTTTTTGGCTTTTATCGAGCTTGGTATTTTGCGTAGTTGGCGGTATCTTTTTTGCTACCGGCGTCATAGGGCCATCTACCACGGTACTGTTTTTTATATCGGTGGTTATCATAGGTGTTGGGGTTTATGCCGCCCGGGCATTATATTTTGGGGTAATGCGTGAAGGGAGGATTCCATTGGTTTTAACGGGAACTGCGGTTGGTCTGATCTCTTTGGTGGGGTATACCCCGGATATTTTTGCTGGTCCGGCTTACGGCTATTTTTTGGATGCCTATCCAGGGGAACGGGGACATCAATATGTTTTTTGGATGCTGACCGGTTTTTCAGCAATGGGAGCCATCGCGGCTTTTATCTATTTCAAATTATATAACAAAAACTAAGAAATGTCATTTTCCCGAACTTTTTTAATCCGGGGACGTCAAAACCGGTCCTTATTGAAAGGGATAGCACCAATCTGGATTTTGCGGGAGACCTATTCACCTTAAAAAAGGTTGTTGGCATAGCATAAATAACGTGAGTTTTGACGTAAGAAACTTGATTTTGGGTAGGTTTTTACATTCGTTGGGAGTTAAGTTCTGTAAAAAGTCCAGTATTCAGTCCTAACTCCTCATACCCCAATCCTGCCAAATGGTATATACCCCCCACTTATATAAGTACCCCCTCCCACTTACATAAGTACCCGGGGGTACTTCAATTGTTAAAGGTTCCTGTAAGTTTGTCAGGTAAGGTACTTCCCTAAGTGGGGGAGGGGTACTTCAATTGTTAAAGATCCCTGTAAGTTTGTCAGGTGGGGTACTTGCCTAAGCGAGGAGGGGTACTTCAATTGTTAAAGGTCCCTGTAGATTTGTCAGTTCACCCACAATAATGGTAGGTAAGCCGGGTAGATTGGTACCCCATCCCACCTTTTTGGTACCCTACCGGGGTATTTTTGTACCTTGGCCATCTTTTTTGACAGTGCGCCCACCTTTTTTGCCAGTTTGTTGCTATCCGACCGTATCTTCCGGGGTATCGGCCCTGGTGTTCATACTTTGGGAAAACCTGGCCTTTAAGAGTTCATGGGCACTTTGGGCGCCTTCCATCGGCATTTTTCGGGCGGCATCGGCAAGGCTATAGACCGACAGTGCCACCCGGTACACCTCGCTGCCCACAATGGTCTGGGTGTCCTTTAACTGGCGCAACAAACCTTCCAGCTCCAGGATGATGGGATCCAATTGCTCGAACAGGGTAAGGTCTTTGCGGGCCTCTTCCGCTGTTAGGGCACCCGGTATCCATTGGGGCTTGCCCTCAAGGATATGGATGCTGTCCTCTGCAAAGATTTTGTTGGCGCTGTTGATCTTGGGCAGGTTTTTACGTTCGTTGGGGGTTAAGTTCTGTAAAAAGCTTAATTCACGTTTTAAGGTGGCAAGACATTGTTGTACACTGGTAATCTCTTTACCGGTAAGTACTTTACTGATTCTGTTGTTCTCGTTCATTTTAATTCCTGTTGTTTATAATTATGTATTTAGTTCATTTATAATTTGGGAATAAGTCCCCCACCACTGAAACAAGTTCAGCACAGGCTCCACCCTTTCCCAGAGGAAGCGAGATTTCTCACATACGTTCGAAATGACCTTTACTTTGAAAGCATAATTTCGAAAGGGCAAAGCGAGTCCGCATTCCACATTCTTCATTCTTCATTCCCCATTCTTCATTCCCCATTCCTCATTCCCCATTCCACATTCCCCATTCCCCATTCTTCATTCCTCACTAACTGCCCACTAAAAACTGCCAACTCAAAAACTAACTCATAACTCATAACTTCTAACTCATAACTCCTAAGTATTCAGTCCCCAGTCTTCAGCCATCACCCATCACCCACCAACCATCAACCATCAACGATAAACATCAATAATTCACATAGATCATTTTTGCCTCATGGCCCAGCTCCGGTTCGTTGTAGTCGATGACACATACATAGGAGCCCACGGGCACCAGCCCGCGTTCATCGGTGCCGTCCCAGGCATCGCCGGGCCCGCCATAATGGGCGCTGAACAGCAGGCGTTGGCCCAGGTCGTATATCCTCACCACGTTGTTCCTATAGTGTTCAAGGCCCTCGATCACCAGGGTATCGCCAATGCCATCGCCGTTTGGGGAAAACCCCCTGTTGAAATCCGTAAGGGGCCCAAGTTCACAGTTCCCGTTCGCCTCCACGGTCACTTTGGCGGTCGCCGTTGCCGTTTCACTGCCCTGTGCGGCGGTGAGGACCACCGTTACCGGGGTGCCCACATCATCACAATCAAAGGTGGTTATATCCAAGCTCAGTTCCGGGGTGTTGTTACAGCCATAATTGGAACCATTGTCCACCATATCGGGCGAGATGGAGGCTGTTCCATCGGCATCCAATTGTACGGTGATGTCCTTTGCACTGGCCACCAGGTTGTCCAAATTTTCCACAACGGTCACCAAAGCGGTCGCCGTGGCTGTGTTGGTACTATGGGCAGCGGTAAGGACCACCGTTATGGGGACTCCCACATCACCACAGGTAAAGGTATCCCTGTCAAGGCTCAGTTCCGGGATGCTGCCACAGCCATAATTGGAACCATTGTCCACCATATCGGGCGAGATGGAGGCTGTTCCATCGGCATCCAATTGTACGGTGATGTCCTTTGCCATGGCCACCAGGTTGTCCAAATCCTCTCCCACGGTCACGGTCTGCTGACAGGAAGCGGTGTTCCCGCTACCATCGCTCACCATCCAGGTCACGGTCGTTGTCCCGATGCCGAACGCATAGGTATCCGGGTCCACCTCCGTACCATTTACCTGGGCAACGACAGAAGCTACGGAACAGTTGTCCTCGGCAACGGGACTGCCAAGGGCGACGGTGGCGGTACAGTCACCGGTACCATTGTCAGCGGCATCGGCCACCACATCGGCGGGACAGGCGATGGTCGGGGCAATGGCATCCACAACAGCTACAATGACCTGCGCGGCCGCCTGGTTGGGGAAGCCCGTAGCGGTGCTTTCCGCGACATTGACCGGTACATCGACGGTGATGGGGACACCATCACAGAGCGATGTGGGTTCAAGGGTAGCGGTATAGGTCGATCCGCTCCCCGAAAGGGAGCTTACCGTGGCATGGGCCACTTCAATATCGTCCAACCCAAGACCCGTGACCTCGCCATCGAACGAAATGTCGACCGTAAAGGGCCCAAGACCACCTACACTCTGTGGGGCACCAATGGTCGGCAGGGGAAGGTCACTGCCATCCGATATGGATTTGAAGCCCCTCCACCCATTGTCCAAATAGGCCTGTACCCTTCCCGGGGGCACTATAAGGTGTATTTGGCCACGAAGATTGGTATCGTTATCGTAAAGACCTCCAAAGGCATCCGCATCGAGCGCAGGTGGGTCGTCGGCCTCCACCGTCATCATGCCAAGGTACGGATTGTCTCCAAAGGCCGATCGGCCAATATTGCCAACGCTGTTGGGAATGACCACACTGGACAGATCGTTGTTCTGAAAAGTATTGTCCCCGATTTCGGTGACACCATCGGGTATGGCCACATGGGTCAACCGGTTGTTATGAAAAGTACTGTGCCCAATACGGGTCACACCGTCCGGTACTGCCACACTGGTCAACCGGTTATTTTGAAAAGCACTGTGCCCAATATCGGTGACACCATCGGGTATGGCCACCTCGGTCAATTGGTTGTTTTGAAAAGCATTATCCCCAATATCGGTGACACCATCGGGTATGGCCACCTCGGTCAATTGGTTATCCTGAAAAGCACTGTGTCCAATACTGATAGCACCATCGGGTATGGTCATACTGGTCAATTGGTTATCCCGAAAAGCACTGTGCCCAATACTGGTCACACCGTCGGGCATGGTCACACTGGTCAATTGGTTGTCCTGAAAAGCATTGTCCCCGATACGGGTCAAACCGTCGGGCATGGTCACACTCGTCAATCCCTTCCCCAGGAAAGCCCTGTTTCCAATAGCGGTAACGTCAAAGGTCCTAATGTCATCATTCGCCGTTGGGGGGATGGCCACCTCTGTTGCCGTACCGGTATAGCCTGTGACCTCCACTTCGGTCGGAGAAATGATTCCGTATCTGATGCCACCATCGGCAAAGGTCTTGATGGTGATGGATTTGAACCCCGTCCACCGCCCGTCGTCCAAATAGGCCTGTCTCCTCCCTGCGGGCACTATCAGATCTATTTGATCACGGCCCGGATTTTGAAAGGCATCCGTATGGAGCGCAGGTGGGTCGTCGGCCTCCATCGTCACCTCGGTCAAATGGTTGTGCAAAAAAGCCCCATTCCCAATACTGGTCACACTGCCCGGTATGGCCACCTCGGTCAATTGGTTGTCCAAAAAAGCCCCATCCCCAATACGGGTCACACTGCCCGGTATGGCCACCTCGGTCAATTGGTTGTTCCAAAAAGCAAAATTCCCAATACTGGTCACACTGTTGGGTATGACAACCTTGGTCAATTGGTTATCCTGAAAAGCACCGAACCTGATACTGGTGACCTTGCTCGGCGTGACCGGGGTGTCGGTGAAAGTGACACTGTCCAATTTGTTGTTTTTAAAGGCAAAATACCCAATACTGGTGACACTGTTGGGTATGACAACCTTGGTCAATTGGTTTCCTGCAAAAGCCTGAGCCCCAATACTGGTGACACTGCCCAACGTCGTGCCCGGGAAGTTGATGAAAGTGACACTGTCCAATTGGTTGTTTTCAAAAGCAATGTCCCCGATATCGGTGACACCATAGGGTATGGCCACCTCGGTCAATTGGTTGCCCCAAAAAGCACCTTCCCCAATACTGGTGACCTTGTTCGGCGTGACCGGGGTGTTGGTGAAAGTGACCCTGTCCAATTTGTTATGGATAAAGGCCCATTCCCCAATACTGGTGACACTGTTAGGTATGGCAACCTCGGTCAATTGGTTTCTGGAAAAAGCACCCTCCCCAATACTGGTGAGCTTGCTCGGCGTGCCCGGGGTGTCGGTGAAAGTGACCCTCTCCAATTGCTTATTATCAAAAGCATGCTTGCGAATGGCGGTCACATCGTGATCGGTGCCGTTGTGGTTGACCGTTACGGGTATGGTCACCTCTGTTCCGAAATTGACTTCATCATAGCCTGTGATCTCAACTTGAGGGGGAGTTGAAGTTGAAGATGTGATTTCATACCAGTAGCCCTCAACATCAAAAATATTTTGGCCATACCCGTTAAGGCCCGCCAACGCCATAAGAATGGCGGATAGGATACATCGTAGTCGTCTTTCCATAATGTCTTTTTTTAACTTTTGAATATTAATAATAGAAATGAAAGAACGACATACACGCGAAATGTCCAATAATCAGTGGCAAAACCCCTTAAATGTGGGATGTTATATGCCATTTTTGGGACAAGGGGAATCCAGCGATTCCCTTGGATCGGTCCTGGTCGATATGGGCACATTTAATGGTGCCGTCCTGTACTAAAGCCCCATCCTTATGGCCAAGGAAGGGTTGGAACCAACCAAAGGTATGCCCAGATGGCGTAATGTGTGGGGCCTTACCGACCATTGGTCCTATGAACAGTAAGGATTTGGTTTTGATTCACCCTGGTTTCCTGGAAAAGAGGGGCATTGTGCAGGTTAACCTAAGTTCGACATCAGGGTTATCATATTTCAATGGAATACGGCGATCTGTGTTTTCTATGTCCGCTCGTAGCATTCCGGTGGGCGTTCGTGGTGACGGTCATTGGTTGTATTCCCCTTGAGCATATTTTGGCCATATGTTACATCGAAACTCACATTAAATAGGATGTATTAAGGTTTTTTAAGGGGCTTTATCGTCACTTGCGTCTTGCAAACAGCTTGTTTTTTGGTATCTTCCTTGCCTTAATCAAACCCTGATTGCATGAAAAGTTTCACACTGGTTTTTTCCTTATTCCTCACTATGGCCTCATTGGGACAGATCAATCCAAAATGGGCCCGCTATCCGGCCATTTCACCGGACGGTTCTGCCATTGTTTTCACCTATAAGGGGAACCTGTTCCGGGTGGCTTCGGACGGGGGAGTGGCAACGCAACTCACTTTTCATAAAGCACATGACTATAAGGCGGTTTGGAGCAAAGATGGAAAACGAATCGCCTTTGCATCCGATCGGTATGGGAATTTTGACATTTTTGTGATGGATGCCTTAGGTGGAGCGGCCACACGTCTTACGTTCCATAGCAATGATGAAACCCCCTATACGTTTTCCCATGACGACGCCTATGTCCTTTTTGGAGCGGTGCGACAAGATGCCGTAGAACATCGTCAATACCCCACGCGGGTGCAACCGGAATTGTATAAGGTGGCCTCCAATGCAGGTAAGGTAGATCAGGTGTTGACGGTTCCCATGGAAGATGTACAGGTAAACAATGACGGGCGTTTTATGCTGTATCACGATCAAAAGGGGTATGAGAATGCGTTTAGGAAGCATCATGTTTCCGCAATAGCCCGTGACCTATGGAAATACGATTTTGAAGGGGACAGGCATACCCAGCTTACCTCATTTAAGGGGGAGGACCGAAATCCCGTACTTTCCAAAGATGAAAAAACGGTATACTATTTAAGCGAAGAGAGTGGTAGTTTTAATGTGCATCGTTTTAGCCTGGAAAATCCGGGCCAGAATCAGCAACTTACTACCTTAACGACACATCCCGTTCGTTCGTTGTCCTACGGTAATGAAAGCATGGCTTTTAGCTATGATGGTGAGATTTATACCTTAAGGGATGGGGACCCTCCAAAAAAGGTAAATATTCTAATTCGGACCCAAGATGCCGCGAATACGGACCAATTTATCTCCATTAATTCCGATATCCGGGAAATGGCCATAGCCCCAAATGGAAAGGAGATTGCCTTTGTTGCCAGGGGCGAGGTTTTTGTCACCGCGGTGGAGGGCGGACTTACCAAGCGCCTGACCAATACACCGGAACAGGAGCGTTTTGTCCAATTTACGGCAGATGGGAATGCGGTTGCCTATGCCAGTGAGCGCGATGGGAAATGGCAAATTTATCAAACGGAAAAAGTACGTAAGGAAGAGCCTTACTTCTTTGCAGCAACATTGCTTAATGAAAAATTGGTCTTGGCAAAGGACGTTGATTGTTATTTGCCCGAATTTTCCCCGGACGGAAATCTAATGGCATTTATTGAGGACAGAAGAACCTTAAAAGTGCTAAACCTGAAGTCAAAAGAGGAAAAAACACTTTTGACCCCCGATGAATTATACCATTTTCAAGATGGGGATAAATATTTTAAATGGAGTCCGGATAGCAAATGGTTGGCAGTTTCATGGGGGAAAACCTTGAGTAATGGCGAAGTTTTATTGCTATCGTCGGATGGTTCCAGAAAAGAAAACCTTACCCAAAGCGGCTATTATGATTTTATGCCCAAATGGGTCGATGGGGGTAAACAACTCATTTGGTTCAGTAATAGGGACGGCCTTAAAAGCTATGCCACAAGCGGGAGAACCCAGGCGGACGTATACGGTATGTTCTTAACACAGGAAGGATGGGACAATTACAAAATGTCCGAGGAAGAATATGATTTGATGAAGTTATTGGAGGAGAACGGAAATGACGAAAAGGATGAAAACGACGATTCCAAAAAGAAAAAAGGGAAAAAAGGGGAGGAGAAAAATGAAGGGGAAACAAAACCCCTGGTGTTTGATTGGGAGGATATTAGGGAACGCAAGGCACGCCTTACCATCCATTCCTCAACCCTTGGGGACGCCATTTTATCCAAGGATGGGGAAAAGCTATACTACCTGGCCCGTTTTGAAAAACACATGAACCTTTGGGAAACGGAACTGCGTACTAAAAAGACCAAAATGCTCATTTCCCTTGGAGCAAAAAAGGCGAGCTTACAATGGGATGCCAAACAGGAGAACCTTTTCCTATTGAGTGATGGGAAGATTTTCAAAGTGGATCTGGCCGGGGCATCCAAAAAGCCGATTAAAATGAAATCTGAAATGTTACTGGACACGGATGCCGAACGTCAACATATGTTTGAACATGTTTGGCTGCGTACCAATGCCATTTTTTATCACTCCAATTTTCACGGTATGGACTGGGACATGCTCAGAAAAGCGTATGAAAAGTACGTTCCGCATTTGGGTAACTCTTATGAATTTGCCGAAATGATATCGGAACTATTGGGAGAATTGAATGTGAGTCATGCTGGGGGGCGGTTCAATGGAAAAATCCCCAATGAGGATGCAACGGCCAGTTTGGGCATTTTTATGGATTATGCACATGTGGGAAATGGTATCAGGATTGTCGAGGTCATTAAGGGCGGTCCGTTGGACAAGGCCTCTTTTTCCATCGCCGAAGGAAGTATCATCGAAAAAATAAATGGGGAAACCGTACTGGAAAATGTGGATCCGGCCAAATACCTTAATCGTATCGCGGAAACATTTACCTTATTGGAGGTTCTTGATCCCAAAACCCAAAAAAGACAACAAATTACAATGAAACCCATTACCCTAGCGGAGGAAAACCGACTGTTGTACAAAAGGTGGGTGAAGACGAACGAAAAAGAAGTTGAAGAAAAGAGTGGGGGCCAGTTAGGTTATGTTCATATTCCTGGAATGAGTGATGGTCCTTACCGTCACATTTATGAACAGATGTTGGGGAAATTTGCCGATAAAAAGGCGGTCATTGTGGATACTCGATTTAATGGCGGAGGGGATTTGGTGGCCGATTTGGCCATGTTCTTTACCGGAGAACCTTTTATAAGTTACGAAACGGAGGATCGAAAGGTTGGGGGTGAGCCAACGTCCAGATGGACAAAGCCCACCTTGGCCATTTTTAATGAATCCATGTATAGTGATGGTCATTGTTTTGCAAGCGGTTATACGGATTTAAAAATTGGAAAAACCGTGGGTATGCCCGTACCGGGAACCTGTAGCTTTGCCGGTTGGGAGCGCTTGCCTGACGGCGGTCGTTGGGGTGTGGTACCCGTAAGTGCCAAGAATAAAGCAGGGGAGTGGATGGAAAACAACCAGACCGAACCGATGATTATGGTGAAAAACAGCCCGGATGTCATTGATAAGGGAGTGGACCAACAATTGGAACGTTCCATTGAGGAGCTCTTACTGGATGTCGGACAATAAAACTAGCGTGTATTTCTTGATTTTACCCCCTTTTTGCAGAGGTCGATGATTTCTGTGATCCTTTTTTGTCGGGTTTCCTTTCTTTTGGCCTGGTTCAGCCAATACAGGTAGCTCTTTCGTTGTCCACGGGTTAGGCCCTGGTAATTTTCAAAGGCTTTTTTACTTCGATTGAACGCTTTTTGAAGATCATCGGGGATTATTCCATTTTCTACATCATCCAAAGCCGTCCAGGAACCATTTTCCTTGGCTGTTGCTATGGCCGTGAATCCACTTTCATGCAGAAGGCCGGCTTTTGTCAATTCCTTGATGTGATCTTTGTTTACCTTGCTCCAAACACTTTTTGGTTTTCGGGGACAAAAATATTGTCGCCTTTTGCCATTGCCCAGACTTTTAACGGTACTATCAATCCAACCATAGCACAGGGCCACTCGAACCGCTTCTTCCCATCGCATGCTGGGCATTTCATGATCAACCGCATAGAAAATAAGATAGATCCCTTCGGGATTTGCATAGTTTTTATGCAACCAATTGCGCCAGGCCATGTCGTCTTTGAAGTAAAGTTCTTTAAGTTCAGGCATTATGGGAATTATAAGGGTTCTGCCAAAATAGCTATCATCGTTTTGATGCCTTCACGATAATTCCCCAATCGTAAATTCTCATTGGGGCTGTGTTGATTGTTATCCCGATTTACGGTAGGTACGGTAACGGCCGGAATATTCAAGGTGGTCACAAAGGGGGATATGGGGATGGAACCCCCACTCATTCGAATTCTTATGGGTTCTTCACCAAAGGCATTGTTCAATGCCCTGGTCAACCACAGGCCTACTTCTGAATTAAAGTCTGTTCGAAAGGATTGATAGGATACTTCATGGGTCATGGTGACAATTTTAGGATATTTTAATCGTTCCCCTTTGGTGGGCACCCTATCCAAAAGATAATAGCCTTGGTCCACAATGTGATCTTTGATGAGTCCAATAAGGCGATTGGGGTCCGATTCCAATACCAACCGCACATCAATTTCCGCCCTGGCCCAACTGGGGACGATGGTACGCACTTTTTCATCGATCCAACCCGATTGCATACCCCTGATATTCAGGGAGGGATATTGAATGGCGGCCTGGTAATAGCTGCCAACTTTGTCCGCCTCTGCAATCTGCAGACGATAGTTGATCAGTTCTTCGTTGTCCGGAACCGATTTAAGAATTTTCTCGGTTTCGGGAGTAATGGAAATGCCATCATAGAAACCGGGAATGGTAACCCTGCCATCATCGTCCTTCATGGAGGCCAATAGTTTGGAAAGGCGCAATGCGGGATTTGGGGCGTAATTTCCAAAATGTCCACTATGTTGGGGAACAACTGGGCCATAGGTGGTTAACTGCAATGTGGCGATACCACGTGCGCCAAAGGTTAGCGTCGGTCTATTGCTAATATGCCTTGGGCCATCAAAAATAATGAGCATGTCCGCTTTTAGTAAGTCCGCATTTTCAGTAACCGCTTTGGGAAGTTGGGGAGACCCCAACTCTTCCTCAAAATCCATAATGACCTTGACGTTGTAGTTGGGATCGATTCGTAACTCTCCCGTTGCATCCAAAGCCGTCAAAAACATGGCTACGGGTCCTTTGGCATCACTTGCCGATCGCGCAAAAACCCGCCAATCGTCTTGATAATCCACGATGGAATCCCATGGAAGGGCTTCCCAACCCACAGATTTGCCCGGTTTTTTGAGGGTAGGCGTGTAGGGAGTTTCTTGGAACCAACGCGTGGAATCCACCGGTTGCCCGTCAATTTGCAAATAGATGAGGACCGTCTTTTTTGCCTTTGGATGTTTTCGCTCAGCCAATAACAGGGGAACCGTTTTTGTTTCAATTCTAGTGGTGGCAAAGCCCCTTTTCGAAAATTCTTTTTCGCACCATTGGACATTCTTTTCAATATCCTCGGGATAAAAAGCATCATTGGGAATACTCAGCAATTCCTTCAATAATGTAAAAGAACGGGTCGCGTATTTCCCTGCCGCGGCTTCCAATTGTTTTTGGTCCAGCTTTTGACCGAACGTAGTCGTGGTATTGAGGAATGTGGAACATGCCAGAATAAAAACGAAAAGAGCGGATGATTTCATGTTCTTGTATGAATTGTTCTTCCTAAAAGTAACAATACTGAAGCTATTTTGTACAGTATGGCTTTAAAAGGAATTCACGACGACTACTCCGGTGTGTTTAAACGCATTCATTTTAGGGAGTAGGGTAGTGGCTTCATCCAAAGAAATGGTCTGGTGGACCAATTTTTCCGGTTGCAGTTTCCCCTCTTGGATCAAGGTGAGCATCTCTGGATATTTATGTGCTTGCATGCCATGGCTCCCAACCACTTCCAATTCATTGGCAATAACCCTATCCATTGGGATTTTTGGGTGTACATGATTTCCAGTGACCAATCCTACCTGAACGTGACGCCCCCTTTTTCTAAGATTGGCAATGGAGTTGAAACAGGTTTCCTGACTTCCCAATGCATCTATGGAAACCTCCACCCCTCCCTTTGAATAGTCTTTTATGGCGGCAATTACCTCATCCTTTAACGGGTTGATGGTCCTACGGGCACCAAACGCTTTGGCAAGTTCAAGATTATCCGGGTTAATGTCCACTGCAATGATGTCCGCACCCAGGGCATGACCGATCATAATGGCGGAAAGACCAACACCACCGCAGCCGTGTACGGCCAAAGTCGTTCCCTTTTTAACACGGCCTTGGGCGACAACTGCACGATATGAGGTTATAAATCGGCAACCTAGAGTGGCAGCCGTCACATCGGATACGTATTCGGGCAACCTAACCAAATTGATATCCGCATAATCCAGGGCAACATATTCTGCAAATGACCCCCAATGGGTAAAACCTGGCTGTGATTGGTAATCACAAACCTGATGATTTTGGGTACGGCACTGTTCACAGGTGCCACAGCCAGAAACAAAGGGAACGGTCACCCGATCACCAATCGAAAAGTTTTTGACTTTCTTTCCCTTTTCTACAATGATGCCTGCCAATTCATGTCCCGGTACATGGGGCAGGGCAATGTCCGAATCGTGCCCCATCCAACCGTGCCAATCACTTCGGCATAACCCGGTAGCGGTAACCTGGAGGACTACACCATCGTCCTTGGGTTTTGGATCGGGAACATTTTTAACTGAAATAGCTCCCCGGAATTCTTCAAAAATGGCCGCTCTCATAGGCTTTTTTATTTTGACTACGCCATAGCTGTCCTTGAACTCAAGACGACTTCCTTAAGATAAAAGTAAGTCCCGTGTTTTGTTGGGTATGCAGATGACCAAGCGCTCCCTTTCTGTCAAGCAATTCACCCCCTAGCTTTTCCACGGCCCTTTGGGAACGATAGTTGTGCTGGTCCACATGGAACAAAATATATTCGAAATGTTCAAAGGCATAGCCTATCATCAATGATTTAAAGGATCTATTGTATATCCCTCCCCAATAGTCCCTGGAAAGGAAGGTCCACCCAATTTCAACGGCTTCATCGGAATTGTCCGGTCGTTTAAAGCGGGAACTTCCAATAATGGTTTGTGTTGCCTTATCGATGATGACAAAAGCACCATTGGAATCCAAAGCTCCCTTGAAGAAATCCTTAAAGACTTCCAACTCCCATCGGTCGGGGTTTTGGTGCAATTCCCATATTTTAGGGTCGCTTGCGACCTGATACAGTGCCTCAAAATCCGAAACTTGAAGTGGCCGTACCACGACCAAATCATTCTCTAAAGTGGGTTGTAGGTTCACCATAGGCTTAAAACGCTTCTTTTTTGATTTCAGGTTGATGGATTGCTTCAAATTTAAAAATGTCATGGCGTGCATAATGACCGTTAACATCAAAATCCATTTTACCTTTTATGACATCTTCCAAATCCAACTCGGCCATCAGCACTCCGGGTTCCCCAAATAAGGGTCCAGCGAGAACCTTACCTTGTGGGGAAACAATAACACTCCCTCCGGGGCAAAGTTCTTCGGGTTCTTGTTCAACAAACTTCCGATATTTTTCAGGATACATGGACTTGGTAAAATATTGATTGCATCCCAACACAAAACACCTTCCTTCCAATGCTATTTGTTGCATGGTGGTCGTCCATTCCGGTCTGGAATCCGCTGTGGGCGCAATATAGATTTCAATTCCCTTGTGGTACATTGCCATTCGCGCCAGGGGCATATAATTTTCCCAGCAGATCAAACCGCCCATTTTTCCAATCCTGGTGTGGAAGGTAACCATGGATTCCCCATCAGCTTCTGCCCAAATAACACGTTCCGTGGCCGTAGGTTTTATTTTCCGGTGTACGCCCAGATATCCATCGGTAGGGGATAGATATACCATACTGCAATACAGACTCCCATGGTGTTCCTGTTTTTCGGTTATTCCCACAACCAAATAGGTTCCGTGCTTTCTGGAGAGTTCGACCAAACGTTCTAAATCACTGCCTTCCAAGGAAATACTATTGGCATGATAGTCCGCATAAAGTGCTTTTCCTTCCGGTGTCCTACGGCCTATTTTGGCGCCAAAATCAAATCCCCTGGGGTAGCCGGGTACAAAGGATTCGGGAAAGATCAAAAGCTGGCATCCTTTTGCGGCGTACTCCGCTACGATGTTTTCCAGTTTATCCAGAGTCTTCCCTTTATTGAAAAAAACCGGATTATCCTGTACAACACCAACGGTAACTTTCATGCGGATTCTTTTTTTTGAAAGGATGAAAGTTAAGCATTGTTGCTATAAACACCTGATTTTGGTAGGTCTTAATTGCCAAGGTCACCTCATTTGTAAGTCGATGATTCCCTTAATGGGGTCCAATTCTTTTTGAAGGGTGGTTATTGATTCCAAAACACTGCTACCCACAACGGTAAATTCTTTTTGCAAAGTCCCGATACAGTTTTCAGCTTCTTGAATGGCTATGCCATTTGGAACCTGGTAATAGGTTTTGTCATAGTCCGAAGGCTCCAAACAATCAAAATCAAAATGGACATACAAATGGGTAATCCCCTTTTGTCGCAACGTACCGATCAATTCCAAAGTGGTCCACTTTTTAGGAGCATAAATGCCCCCTTCGTTAATCCGCTTTTGTTCACTTTCATCAATGTCCCTAAGCCCCACATAATGAATTTGGGACGTTTTGATTGTGGAAAACAACAAGTGGTTCATGGCGTCCTCCCCTTCACCCAGTAGGGCCCTTAAGGGCATGCCATGAAAATTACAACTTGGGGAATCGCAAGGTCTGTTGATGTCCGCATGGGCATCAAACCAAATCACCCCTAAGTTGGAATATATTGTATTGAGATAGGACACCGGAACAATTTCAAGGCCGCAATCTCCCCCTATGATTTGTAATTTGGATGGCTTGGCCCCTGAAATCAATTGTTTAAAACGATTCAATTGTTCGGTAATCGCTTCAAAATTATTGATGCGGTACTTTTGTGCCCCGGATTCCCCGGCGGGGATTTTGGAAAGCGGAATTTGGACGATGGAATCGTCGTTTAGATGGTTAAGGATAGTTTTTGCCCCGTGTTCTATGGAAATTCCATTACCGGAACCTTGCCATTGGGGGAAGTAGACTTTCATTGCACGGTTTTACCTTTGATATAAAAGTTTGGGTCGATAACAATTTCCGATTTGAGCGGGACCGCATCTTGGTAAAGTTGCCATTCCGCTTTTGGGAAAAGCCATTCCTGATTGTTGTTTATGCTTACTTTGACCGGCATATCAAACCCATCAACCACGTTGGCATACCTATATTCCAGGGCTTTTCCTTTGATTCGGTATTCTAGAACGGGAATCATGGGGGTTCTCAAGTATTGTTCAAAAAATGCGGTTAGGTCCTTTCCTGTTTTTTTGGAAATGTAATTTTCAATTTGCTGTGTAGTCACCGTTTGGTGATAAAAGGTTTTGTTCAATCCCCGTAGAATTTGTCGCCATTGTTCATCATCCTCAATCAACTGTCTAAGGGTGTGAAGCATATTGGCGCCCTTATAATACATATCCCCGGACCCCCGTTTGTTGAGATTGTAACGCCCAATGATGGGCTTGTCGTTCATGATTCTTTTTCTTGTGCCTATGACGTATTCCGAAGCCGCTTTGGTACCATAGTGGTAGTCCAGGAACAGGTTTTCGGAATAGGCGGTAAACCCTTCATGGATCCACATATCTGCAATGTCCTTGTACGTTATGTTATTGGCGAACCATTCATGTCCCGCTTCATGGATGATGATGAAGTCGAATTTTAAGCCCCATCCGGTTCCTGATAAATCGTTGCCCAAATAACCATTCAGGTATTGATTGCCATAAGTGACCGAACTTTGATGTTCCATGCCCAGATAGGGTACTTCCACCAATTTAAAGCCATCTTCATAAAAGGGGTAGGGGCCAAACCAGTGCTCAAACGCTTCCAGCATAGGTTTGGTCTGTTTAAACTGTTCCTTGGCTTTTTCGAGATTGTCCCTTAGGACATAATAATCCAGGTCCAAAGTTCCTTTTTCGCCCGCATATGTCTCTCCAAAATGAACGTAATCACCGATATTCACATTTACCCCATAATTGTTGATTGGGTTGTCCACGTACCAATGTGTGGTCTTTGTGGTTTCTGTTTCCTCAACCTTCCGTAGCCTGCCATTGGAGACGTTCATCAAGTCTTTTGGAATGGTGACACTTATGGCCATACTGTCCACCTCATCGTACATATGGTCCTTGCAGGGCCACCAAACACTGGCCCCCAGGCCCTGGCACGAGGTGGCTACAAAGTGTTTGCCATTTTTATCCTTTTTCCACGAGAACCCCCCATCCCAGGGAGCACGAACCGCCTCTTTGGGGTTTCCCGAATAATGGACCACAATTTCGTTTTCATCCCCCTTTTTTTGTGGTTCGCCCAAAAGCACCCTATATACATTTTCCCCTTCCTTTTTATAACTCAAGGTCCTGTTGTTTTGGGTGATTTTTTCAATTTTCAAGGGTGGTTGCAAGTCAATTTGCATGATGTCCTTGCTTTTTAAGACCTTATACCGAATGGTGTTTTTGCCCTGAATGAATTTCTCATTGGGCCGTACTTCAATATCCAAATGGTAAAAGGTGAGATTCCACCATTCCCGTTCGGGGGTAATACTTCCCCTTAAAAATTCATCCTGGGTGAAGCTCAAATTTTCTTGGGCACCCACCAGGGATGTTAAAAGAACAAAACAAGTTAAAAGCGATACTCTCATTTAATGTCGACTTTTGTTAACGGAATACTCCGGATGGAAAAACTACTGGGCTTTCATGCCCATTTTCGCCTACGGCAACTACTCCAAAGAAATAATTGTCTATAACGATACCCTCCAAGGTATGTTGTAAAACGTTTCCTACATAGCGATAATTGTCCCAAGTAGGTGAAGTTGTGTCCCTCCAATAGATTTTATATCCTTTTGCACCGTCCACTTTATCCCATTTCAACCGGGCCGAAGGTTCAACAATACCTCCAATTTCTACATTTTTCGGAGCTGGTGGACCCCATGCAATGGATGCCAGGTTAATGGCGTTGACCGCGGTCAACTTTTTGGCATATTCAAAATTCACATGTTCCAACACATCGCCGTAGGCGATACCATTTTCAACTCGAACATCCTGGTGCTGTTGGGTGTAATTCTCATGGGCTTCCATGATGCGAATACCGGCAAATCCAAAATCATTGAATGGGCGATGATGTCCGCCCCGTCCAAACCGGTCAAGGCGATAGATCAGTATAGGATTCATTTCTGGCATATATCTTTTGGTGGTACTGTGGACATAACGTGCCAACTGTCGGGAAATACCATCAACTTCCCCTCCATAGAAGCGTTTGGCCCGTCGCTGTTGGGTTGTCTCCGTTGGCGGGACTGGTTCTGAAAAGATTCTAAAATCGCGATTGCTGACCACACCGTTTACACCTTTAATATTACCGATCATATCATTATTGAGCACCCCAACAATATCCCATTCTTTTCCTTTGGCGTATGCTGCCAGGCCGTTTCCGCCAAAAAGTCCTTGTTCTTCTCCAGAAAGCCCAACAAAAATGATGCTGCTTTCAAATTCATATTTGGAAAGCACACGAGCGGCTTCAATAGTTCCAGCCATTCCGCTGGCATTGTCATTGGCACCGGGGGAGTCTGAGGTATAATCATTGGGGTCACTCACCCTTGAATCTATATCGCCACTCATTATAATAAAACGGTTGGGATATTTTGTACCTCGCTTAATGGCGACTACGTTAACTACCCAAACATCTTTTGCAATTCGGGGATTGATTCCCTGTTTGACCAAGTCCTTTTGATAGAATACTTCCAAACAATGATTACATTCAGAAGAGATTTTATCAAATTCTGATTTTATCCATCGCCTCGCTGCTCCAATTCCACGGGTATCCGAAATGGTATCGCTGAGCGTGTGGCGTGTACCGAAGTTGGCCAAAGTGGTAATATCCCTTTCTATGCGTTCTGCCGAAACCGCATTGATAATATCATACACTCGGGTATCCGTTTGGGAAAAACCCAATATGGAGACAAGGAATACGACTAAAACGATTTTTTTCATATTAATCCAGTTGGAATTTTTTAGAGAATCGCTTGGAGTGGGAATAGCATAATGGCCCCAAGAATGCGTAAACTAGTCCGGGAAAACCAAATTGCAGCCCTACTTCAAAAAAGGCCAAGATAACGGAAATGACGGCCACAAGGACGAAAATAAAAAAATGTCTTGCATAGAAGTACAAAAGGGTTGCCGTTTCGGTCGAACGCGATCGTTTAAAGGCCCTGTAATACATCAACGAAAAACAAAGGAATATCAGCAAAAACCCAATTCCGTACATGACAAACAGGTTTGCCAATTCCTCTTTGGTAGTGACCCCTTCACCCATCCAAGATTGTACTAAGTCCTTTAAGGGAAAAACATAATACAAGACCACAAAAAGGAGTATTGAATTTAGGGCAATGATGCCATTGTCCATATAATTGGTCCTTCTGAAAAAATTATAATGTACCCACCAAAGTGCGGCCAAAACAAAAAAGCTCACAAAAAAACTGAGGAAACCCGTTGCCGAGGATTTTGTTATCGAGAGGTTGCTGTCCATATCAAAATTAACCACCATCAGCGTTGCCGCAAAAGCAAAGACAGCATCGCTAAAAGCCTCTATTCGAGATATATTATGGGGTAATTTCACACGGACAAATTATTGAATAAAGGTGACTTTGGCAATTTTGCCGTTTTTCACTTCGTAAATGGCCACAGCGGAATAGTTTTGTCCGTTTATGGTAAGGAATTCTTCATCAATGACCTTTTCCCCCAGGACGATCCTATTCTTTATTTCGCAGTGAAGGTCGGGTGTATTTTCAAAAAACGATCCATAACTTTCCCTTAGATAATCCTTGCCCTTGCCCATGGGTTCGTTCGGAAACTTAAAAAGTTCAATATCATCACTAAACGTAGCAATAAAGCCTTCGATATCCCTTGCATTATAAGCATCAAGCTGTTTTTGTACAATATGCCGCGGTGATACTTCTGCAACAAAGGCCAATCTTGTATTGGTTGAATTTGTACTGATCCTACTTATGGAATGGATTTCCTCTTGTTGAAAATACATCAGTTGCTCCCATAACAACCCGGCCTCGGGATTGGCTTTTACGATTGCTTTGCCCGCGCCTGCCAAAATAGTTCCGTCATTGAGCCAACAGATATCTTCGGCCTTTCAGTAGGTAGCGATCAATTGGACCGTTTCGTCCGTTAGGGGATTCAAGGATTTGATGGTCCAGTTCCCTTCTTTTCCAATATAACCGATACGATCGGTATTGGGAATTTTATGTAAGGAACGCCCCACGTTTTTATCCACAGTACGGATCTCCCCATTTTGGAGATCCGTCACAACCAAGTCCATTCGATTTTCCCTTAAAACGGTGCAGACCAGGATATTTGGTGCAAACCAAACGTGGTATCCTACCTTTAGGTCCTTGAGCAAGACTTTGGAGTCCCCGGTTTCCAAATCATAAGCATACAATCTTTGGAGGCCGTCCAAATCCAAACGAATTGCTGAAAAGGCCGGTTTATTCGGTATTTTAAGCGGGGAGTATTCGCTTCCGGTAGGCGTGTCGGTTATCCATGTTTTTACGCTTCCCTTAGTGATGTCAAACTTTATGATATCAGTTTGATCGGCCCGTATTGCCGAAAACAATACGGTATTGTCGTCCAGGAAAGAGGGTTGGTTGTCATACCCTTCATTGTTGGAAATATTCTTGGGGTTGGACAGGTTGATTTTTCCATCTGCCCGATCCAAATCGAACAGGTACACTTCGGTATTGGGCTGGGCAACCGCAAATTGGGAAATGGCCAGGCCAAAAATCAACAGTAAAAGAGGTTTCATATTATGAGCCGGTGCTAAATTTTTTTAGTAATTCCCTAACTTTTGGTACCCCTTCCACATGATATCTGGCCTGGGTTTTCTTAAGTCCTACTTTTACCGTTATCGCAGTTTGGGGAAGGTCCTGGAACATAAATTCATCCGTCCAATCATCACCAATGGCAAAAACAAAATCATAATTATCCTCTCCCAACATACGAACGGCAGCCCTGCCCTTATTGACATTACTGCTCTTAACTTCCATTACCTTGTTACCATTAAGTACGCTGATATCATCGTTTCCGATAAGACTGGTAAGCACGGTATTTAATTCGTTTGCCCTTTTTTCACCAAAATCCGGGTCTGTACTGCGGTAATGCCACGCAAGGGAATAATTCTTTTTTTCAATGAAGGAGCCAGGGGTACGGTCCACGAAGGATTCCAATACAGGCATGATTTTCTCCATCCATTCCCCTTTGACCTTTTCCAGTAGTCTAAAGTCATTACCGTTCCGGGAAATCCAAACCCCATGTTCCACGATCATATTGTATTTTTTATCCAAAAACCACTTGCTGAAGGTTTCCTTATCTCGTCCACTTATTAGGAAAAGTGTGGTGTTCTCTTGATGGTGAAGTGCATCGAGTAGCTCATACAACTCCTTATCAGGGGAGGCCTTTTGGGGATTTTTATGAAAGCCCGTAAGGGTACCGTCATAATCCAAAAAGAGCAATCTTTTTTTTGCAGAGGTATAATCTTTTTGTAACCCGTTTAGGATAGTGGGGTTGAGTTTCTGTGAGACAAAATCATCATTTCCCTTGCGTTGTCTTTTTAACGAATCCATAAACTCATTGGCCCAAACCTCTACGTTATAGCGCTTTAATCTGTTTTGCAGGAACATATTTCTCGCCATTTGTTCCTCTTTGGGCATGGTGATGGCCTTTTTAAGGGTATCTGCCTGTTGTTCAAAATTATTTGGGTTAATGAGTAGGGCCTCATTCATCTCATAGGCGGAGCCGGCCATTTCACTGAGGATAAGGACTCCGGTTTTATCTATACGGGTGGCGATGTACTCCTTGGCCACTAAATTCATCCCATCCCGCAAAGGGGTAAGCCATGCAATATCCGAAGAGGTATAAAGATCGATTAAGTTTGAAAAGGGTAGGGAGCGATAAAAGTACCAGATGGGTGTCCAGTTCACGGTGGAAAGCTCACCATTGATTCGCCCTACCAATTCGTCAATTTCACGTTTGAGCAATTGATATTGGGGAACGTTTGCCCTTGATGGCACAGCGAGGATAATAAGTCGGACGCGCTCTTTATATTCGGGGTACTTATTTAGAAAATACTCAAAAGCGTTGATGCGTTTGGCAATTCCCTTACTATAATCCAATCGGTCAATGGAAACGATCAGCTTGGTATCCGGGGCCGATTTTTTATGATTGTCCAGTTTCCTTTGTAGGTCGGTGCGTTCCTTCCCTTTTAAGGCAGAACTCTTTAGGGCGGCCGTATGAAATTTGTTGTAATCAATGCCCATGGGAAAAGAATCGACCTTAATTACCCTGTTTTCCAGATAGACATCATTAAAGCTCACGTCCAATCCCAATAGACGCCTCACGGAACTCAAGAAATGGCGTTCATAATCGTACGTGTGGAAACCGATCAAATCCGATCCCAACAAACCTTCCAGGACTTCTTCACGCCATGGTAATGTTCGGAAGATTTCGTAAGATGGAAAGGGGATGTGGAGGAAGAAACCAATTGTGGCATTGGGACGTTTTTCCTTTACCATCTGTGGTACCAACAGTAATTGGTAATCGTGTACCCAAATAATATCATCGCTTTCGGCTTTTTCCAATATGGCATCGGCAAATTTTTGGTTCACGGCTTTGTATATCTCCCAGAAACCCAGTTCAAACTCCGTGTATTCCAAGAAATAATGGAACAGGGGCCAAATGGTACGGTTGCTAAAGCCAAAATAAAAACCATCGATCTCCTTCTGTGAGAGTACCACCTTGGAGCAGCCGTGTTCTTTTAAGGCACGATCGATATCGACTTCCAATTCTTTGGGTGTGTCCTCTTTGGTCAAGCCTGACCAGCCTATCCATAAACTTTCTCCCCCATGGTGCACGGATTTCATTCCCGTGGCCAGACCTCCAACGCTAGGTATTGCGGATAGTCCCCCATCACTTATTTGCAATTGAACTGGGAGTCTATTGGAAATAATTATAGTTTTACCCATAAGCTGGAATTTTTAAGGAAAATGAAATAAAAATGAGGTTTTTTCGATTATAAAGAAAGAAAAAACCTACAATAATTATCAAAAGATAAGAACTTGTATATGGATAACCTAAATTACGGAATTATTGGTAACTGTAGAAGCGCGGCATTGATCTCAGATACCGGCTCGTTGGACTGGTGTTGTTTGCCCCAATTTGATTCTTCTTCAGTCTTTGCAAAACTTTTGGATGAAAAAAACGGTGGAAATTTTGAATTGATCACAAAGTACAATTACGAAATTACACAGCAATACTATCCAAAAACGGCCATTTTGGTCACGCGCTTTTCCGATGGGGAGAACATATTTGAACTGCATGATTTTATGCCTAGGTATTATAAACCCAATGGCAAATACAATGCGCCGCCCGAAATAATCCGATATGTAAAACATATCTCCGGAGCCCCGAAATTTAAGGTGCAATACGACCCTAAATTGGAATATGCCAAGGGTGAGACCACACACCATGTAAAGGGTAATGGGACATTTATTGTAAGTATTACCAGTAAACAACAGTTCGATAGCCTGTTCCTATATACATCTTTTAATAAAAACCATGTGTTGAGTGGGGAGGAAATCACCCTGAAGGAAGATGGGTATTTCCTGGTCTGCTACAACGAAAAGATTTTACGCCCAACTACCGATAAGATAGGTTTGGAATTGGAGCGTACCAAAATCTATTGGCTGGATTGGGTGGACCGGACCCCGACCTACAAGAAATTCAACCGTGAGATCGTGCGCAGTGCCATAACGCTCAAAATGCTTACCTATGATAAAACGGGCGCGGTATTGGCAGCGGCAACTACTTCATTACCGGAAACCATTGGGGAAGTTCGAAACTGGGATTATCGGTTTTGCTGGATAAGGGACGCTTCCATGGTGATAAAAGTGGTTTCCGAATTGGGACACAAGAATTCTGCAAAGCGATTTCTACAGTTTATCATTGATTTGATGCCCGATAAGGATGAAAAACTCCAAATCATGTACGGCATCAATGGCGAGAAAACCTTGACTGAGAAGAGCCTTGACCATTTGGAGGGATATAGGGGTTCAAAACCGGTACGTGTAGGTAATGCCGCCTATAAACAAAAACAGAATGATATCTATGGTATTTTAATGGATGTTATCTATGAGCAGTTGATGAAATTCAGCAATGATATTGAAAATGGGGAGGAATTGTGGAGCATAACCAAGGCCATTGTCTGGATTGTTGATAAACACTGGCGTGAGGCAGACAAAGGAATTTGGGAGTTTAGAGGGGAGGATAGGCATTTTACGTTCTCCAAGGTCTTGTGCTGGGTGGCGCTGGATAGGGCTATTAAAGTGGCCAAGATATTTGGAAAACATCGAAAAATTGATAAATGGTCCACCATAGAGCAGGAAATTAAGGGCGATATTATGGAAAATGCGTGGAACGACGATGTTAAGGCCTTTACCCAGTCCTATGGCTCTTACCACCTGGACGCTTCCGTTTTGTTGATGGAATCTTACGGGTTCATTCACGCCAAGGATCCCAAGTTTGTACAAACGGTCAAAGCCATTGAAAAGGATCTGAGTAATGATGGATTACTGTACCGTTATAAAAATGAGGACGATTTTGGACTGCCTTCCTCGTCCTTTACCATTTGTACGTTTTGGTTCATTAATGCATTGTTCAAAATAGGGGAGGAGGAGAAAGCACTGGAGCATTTTGAGCGTTTATTGGGCTACAGCAACCATCTAGGGCTTTTTAGCGAGGATATCGATTTTAAGACCAAAAGACTATTGGGGAATTTCCCCCAGGCGTATTCCCATTTGGCTTTGATTGAATGTGCCATCAATTTTTCAAGGAAACAAAGCGAGGAGCGGATTTTGGAATCCATTAGTTAATGGACGCTGCAACGGCTTTGATTTTTTTCACCAATTGCCTTAAGTGGTCCTTTGTGGTAAAAGGATTCATTAAGGTGGTCCTTAAATAATGGATACCGCGCAGTTTGGTCTGGACAATGTAAAATTCCCCATCTTCCAAAAGCCGTTGGCGGATGGCCGCATTCCAGGCATCCAATTGCCCATTGGTCTTCCCTTTTTCAATACATCTAAAGCATAGGATATTGGACTGTGGGGAGGTGGCCAATTGAAATTTGGGATCTTCAATCAACATTTTTTCAAAGGTTTTTGCCAAATCGTACTGCCGTGTCACAAACGCGTCAAACAGCGTGTCCCCATAATGCTTTAATAGCGCAAACCAGTGGAGGCACATCATGGTCTTGGTACACTCAAAGGTTTTTTTGCCGCTGTTTATCCAGTCCTCTTCCTCAACATCATCCAATAAATAATCTGCACGTTGGTTAAAAGTATCCTGGGCATGTTTTTTGTCCTTAAAGAGTAGGGCAGTGGTAATGGTGGGCATGAGCATCATTTTATGACCATCAATAACTATGGAATCGGCATGCACAATACCCTGGAGCAGATGCTTATATTTTTCGGAATAGATGGCCGCCCCACCATGGGCACCATCCACATGGAACCAGATTTGTTTTTGTTGGGCAAATTTTGAAAGAACGTCCAAATTATCATAAGCACCCGTAGCTGTGGAAGGAGCCGATCCAATGATGGCAAAGATTTCAATTCCTTTTGAAGCGGCTTCCGTATAATACCTATCCAACAGGGTTGTGTCCATACTAAAGTTTTCGGAAGCCGGAATTTTAATGATTCCTTTTTCCCCAAGTCCCATTATTTTGGCAGCACGGTCCGCACAATAATGGGCCTCTTCGCATACCATGATTCCCAAAGTTGCGGAATGCCCCTCATTCCAAACGTCTTGTTTTACTATGGCCTTTCTCGCGGAAAGCAGCGCAGTTAAATTGGCCAGGGTGCCCCCGGAGGTTAAAAATCCGCCTGGGTTCCGGTCATAACCTATTTTTTTACAGATGCTTTCAATAACAACCTGCTCAATAGCCGAAGGCGCCATGCCCATTTCAAAGACCGCCATACCATTATTTAAAATGGAACTGACCATAGCGGTCAAAGCAGTAATTGGGGCAGGGGCTGCCACCTGATGCCCCATATATCTGGGGTTATGGGTGTGTATGGAATGTTTTAGGACTTCGGGGATGAAATCTCCATCATTCCCATTTTTAAGGAAGTCCTTCCAAAATTCCAACTCTTTTTTAGGGACATTCCAATTAATGGTTTTAGGGTTTTTAGCGGATGTTGACTTTTGTAAATGGTCAACCAAAGTATCAATCAACTGATGACCATTGTTTGCAAACTGATTATGGGAGTAAACTGTTTTTAGAATTTCTTTTGCCATAACACGAAAGTAATAGGACTCCATTATTTGGACAATAGTCCTTCAAAAGAAACCTCTTGTAAAACCAACAAAAATCATATTTTACGATTTCATATGGGAATACATTTGAGACTTCTGTAAATACTACAAAAATTAGTACTGTAGATTTTATTTACACAGTTGAACCAAACTATTCCGGACTATGACAAAAACAATTACCATTTGTCTTTTTTTCACATCACTAGTAATGTTTTCCCAAACGCGATTTGAGAAAGGGTACTTTATAGAAAGTAAGGGGGATAAGGTGGAATGCTACATTAGAAATTTGAATTGGGCGGATTCGCCTATTAAGGTTTCTTACAAATTATCGTTGGGTGATGAACCCAAATTTTTTGATGTGAACACCGTTAAAGCATTTCAGGTTAACGAGGGGCCTTTATATCTTAAGGTTTCTGGTGAATTTCCAGTAACCCAACAATTTGAAAAAGACAAGAGCAGCGAAAGTCAACCAAAATTGGTCAGTAGGAATGTGTTTGTCAAGCGAATTTTGGGAGGAGAAGCCTCTTTGTATCAGTACAGTGGTAATAACGATAGGATTTTTTTGATACAAATAGGGGAACACAAACCCTTGCCCCTCTTATACAAGCAGTACATTAAACCTGGCTCAAATCAAATTGTAGATAACAAGATGTATAGAAGACAATTGTTTGAGCATTTGAATTGTGGAAACTCCATTGACATTCAATCAGTTACCTACGAAAAGAAATCGCTTATCAATTACGTTCAAAAGTATAACCTCTGTACTGATCCCAACAGCTCTGATTTGGAAATGGGAGTTGGGAAAAGGAAGGGAATAAAGTTTGGCCTAACCATTTACGGAGGAGCACAGGATTACGATTTCAATTATGCCGTATTTGGAAGAGATCAAGATTATGATAATGAAATTGTACCAAAAGTGGGATTGGAAGTGGAAGGTATCCTACCATTCAATAACGATAAGTGGAGCTTTTTCCTAGGGGCGTTTTACTCGGAGTATTCAAGTGGATTTGGAAGGTCCAATGTAGGATCACCTAGATATTTTATCGATATCAATAGATTGGAAGTAATATTGGGGGGGCGACATTATATGTATTTAAACCCAAATAGTGCTTTATTCTTAGAATTGGGCCTCACTATAGACAATGATTTTAGTTCTGAACATAGGATTGATTTTAATCAGGATACTGCAGATAGTTCACAGCAGGTAAGACCAGTAAATCTTGGTAGTGGACTTGGGGTTGGATATAGCTTTAAAAGAAAACTGTATTTAAAGTTCAATTATTACCTTAATCAAAACGTTTTGGAAGGAACTCCAGTGGAAAATGAACTATCAAGGGTTTCCCTACTTTTGGGCTATAAATTTTTATAAAAACTATTTTGACTCAAAAGTTCTTTTGCATGTGTTAAACGATATTTCCAGTGTAATACATCAAAGTAATCTAAGGAGGACAATTCTTAAACCGGGGTAATATGATTTTTCTAGGCATTGGGACGCTCAACTTTTAAAGATTTTACAAACTATAAAGCATATTTTATGAAAATGAAGCACGTACTTATTGTTGCATTGACCGCTACATTGTTCTGGTCTTGTAAACAGGGAAAAAATGCACCTGCTGAACAGGCGACGGAAGCAGTTGACATGGTTATGGTAGATCAATTTGCCGATTTACGTATTTTACGATATGAAGTACCTGGATTTGATGGACTTACCTTAAAGGAGAAACAATTGGTCTATTATCTGGCCCAAGCTGGTCTTGCGGGTAGGGATATTATGTGGGACCAAAACTACCGCCATAATTTGGTCATCAGAAGGGCATTGGAATCCATTTACACCAAATTTGAAGGGGATAGGACCACAAAAAGTTGGAAGGACTTTGAGACGTATTTAAAAAGGGTTTGGTTCTCCAACGGAATACACCATCATTATTCCAATGATAAAATTATGCCGGAATTTGATAGGGAGTATTTTATGGGATTGCTGGAGGCCACGGAAATCACTTTGGAAGGGGAGGCCCTGGAAGTTATTTTTAATGATAAAGACCTTAAAAAGGTCAATAAAAAGAAGGGGGTCGATAATGTCCTCGCCTCATCCGTCAATTTTTACGGCCCGGATTTGACCACAGCGGAAGTGGAAGCTTTTTATCTAAAAAGGAATAATAAGCCTACAGACCAGCCCATTGAACTGGGACTTAATTCAACATTGGTCAAGGAAAATGGGAAGTTAAGGGAATTGGTTTGGAAGTCTGGTGGCAAATATGGCAAGGCCATAGACGAAATTATCAAATGGTTGGAGAAGGCCAAGGCTGTTGCTGAAAATGAACAGCAGGCCAAAACATTGGGCTTATTGATTGAATATTATAAAACGGGAAGCTTGGATACCTGGGATGCGTATGCCGTGGCATGGGTAAATTCCACGGAAGGCAATATTGATTGGATCAACGGGTTCATAGAAGTGTACAACGATCCCATGGGCATAAAGGGATCGTATGAAAATATTATTCAAATAAAAGACTTTGAAATGTCCAAAAAAATGGACGTGATTTCTGCGAACGCACAGTGGTTTGAAGATAACGCCCCTTTGATGGATGCCCATAAAAAGGAGAACGTTGTGGGCATCACCTACAAGACCATAAATGTGGCCGCGGAAGCGGGGGATGCTTCTCCCAGTACCCCAATTGGGGTAAATCTTCCCAACAACAACTGGATACGTCAGGAACATGGCAGTAAATCGGTTTCCCTTGGGAATATTATTGATGCCTACAACAATGCGGGCAGTGGAGGGCGCTTAAATGAATTTGCCCATGATTCCCTGGAAATTGAACTGAGTAAAAAATACGGGGAGCTGGCAAGCAAGTTACATACGGCCCTTCATGAGGTTATTGGACATGCGTCGGGAAAGATCAATGAAGGTGTGGGACAACCCAAGGAAACCCTTAAGAACTATGCCTCCACCATGGAAGAAGGGCGTGCGGACTTAGTGGGCCTCTATTACCTCATGGATCCAAAACTTCAGGAACTGGGATTGGTTGAAGATTGGGAAAAAGTTGGAATGACCGCCTATGATCGGTATATCCGAAATGGATTAATGGTCCAGTTGATCCGTATAGCACTTGGTGATGACATCGAGGAAGATCATATGGTCAACCGGCAATGGGTATCCGCATGGGCGTTTGAAAAAGGGATGGCGGATAATGTGATTGAAAAAATAGAGCGTGATGGCAAAACGTATTTTGAAATTCATGACTATGCGAGGTTGCGGGAACTGTTTGGGGAATTGCTGAAGGAAACCCAACGGATAAAATCCGAAGGTGATTTTGAAGCTGCCCAGGCCCTTGTGGAAGGATATGGTGTTAAAGTGGACCAGGGATTGCATGCCGAAGTCTTGGAACGAAACAAAAAATTCAAAGCTGCACCTTACAGTGGTTTTGTAAATCCCGTATTGACACCGGAAACCAACGACCAGGGAGAGCTAACGGATGTAAGGATCGTACAGCCCAAAAGCTTTGAGGAACAAATGTTGGACTATTCGGAACGATTTGGTTTTTTAGTAAAATAGACAAAAAATTTTATTGGATACTGGCCTTTACAAAAAGCAGCCGCAATTTGGAATCGTTTCTTTATAAAGTAAGAAAAATATGCTTGATAATTCAATTAGAACTTACGTGATAAATAAAAGAAAACCTTAGCTAAGGTCCCCAGCGGACAATTTTATTAATTCTTGTTGTCATAGCTTATCTTCCATCTTCCGCAGGCAATTTTGCCCATTTTACTTTGGCGATGTTTGATAGAGGCTACATTCCAATCAACAGAGTTTATAGAATTCGTGATTGCATATTTACTGGTATTAAATATTTCAATCTTGTCTTTATACGGTTTGTCAGAGGATTCTTTATTTTTGGAAACTTCCAATAAGGTCATGTTCCCCAACTTATATAGATTTCTGGCATGGTCATCTTCGCTAAAATGGTCGTTCCAAGAATCATTGAAATTCACGGGAAGGATGTGTTCAATAGTTCCATTGTCTGCGAGATAGTCATAATTTGCCCCATTGTGAGCCTGGGATTCTATGTTGTAAAGTATATACCTGGCCAATTTTTTATTAGAACTACTGCTAGTATTAAGGGTTTTTAATTCAAAGTAACTTTTAAAACTATCATCAGAAATATAGATTGGTCTTAAATCTTCAAGCACTTTTTTTAACTTAAATGTCTTGCTTTGGAATAAGTTAATGCTGGTCTTGTTATAGACCTTATCCATTTCATTGGCCTGCAGTTTTCCTATTACATTATATCTAAAGGATATGGTGACTATTGCTTTAGTTAGTTTTTTGAATTCATTGGTAATTCCAAACTTCTCATATGCAATCATTAAAAGTGGTTTGTTCTGAGTTACTCTAAAAAGTTTTAATGCTCCAATAGAATTTGATAAATCTTTGTCTCCTTCCCAGAATTCATCATAAGGATTAGCCAAAGCCATGTAGAAGTATGCAACTTTTTCCAAGCTATCCAACAATTCGAAAACATCAGAATCCTTTACCAATTGTTGCTTAACTGCTTTGAACAAGTACTCTTTGCTAATAAGTTTTCTACGAGCGTTTAGATAGTGTCTTAGAAAGATGGGAAATTCCTTAAGCCCTGTTATTTCTATTATTTTTTTCCATTGGGTTTTGATGATTTTCAGGTCTGAATCGCTTTTTGCGACCAATGAAAAAAGATAATTTTTTAGTAAATCAGTTGATGTCAATTCGACACCTCTTGAATTTAATGTTTCGAAAACCGTATATGCATTTACCTCATCCTCTACCGTTATTTGTATAAACAAAAGCCTTCGGCCAATTTTGTTGTTCAAGAAGTTGGCCATGGACTGGCCGCTTTTTTTTTCAGCAAAATGAGATTCTATTTTATTTGAAAAAAATAGATAAGCATCCCAAAGCAGTTTTTCAGAAGAGTTCAACTTGTTATAATTCACAGGTTCTCTAAAATTGACTAATCTAGTTTGGAAAAAACCATCATTATTTTCATTTAAAAATAACTTGCTAGAGTATTTAAGTGATACAGAGTCTTTTTGACCAATATAATCTTTAACTAAAAGTCTCACTCTTTCCTCATTATCCTCTTTTTCCATATTTTCATTGGCGAGTTCTTGTATGTTGTTTATGACCGCCAATGCAATGATGGTTAGAGTAGTAAACCTTTGTTGTCCGTCAATGATGTCGTATGTATTATCTCCGTTATCCTGTAGGACTATTGATCCCATATAATGAGAATCGCTTGTATCATTTAGGTTGAGGATATCATTCCATAAATCTTCCCAATTGTCCTCATCCCATGAATAGTCCCTTTGGAATTGAGGGACTTTGTAGATTTTTCCATTTCTAATTATATCATTAAATGAAATGGTTTTGGTGTCTAGCAAATTAGAATTGGACATGGCAAAACTTATTTGTTATAAAATTAGTCATTACATTAATTAGTCAACAACAAAAAAGCCGCTCCTTTATGGAGCGGCCTTCACTTCCTGCGAAGTTATCTGAATTAGTCAAAAGTATAACCGTTGTCATTTGCCACCTTGTCCGCAATTTGGGTTCGCAAGGCGATTACGTTGGGGAAGTTAACATATTTTGTGAATCTTTTCAATCCCATTAACATCATTCGTTGTTCATCGCCTTCGGCAAAGGAGATAATTGCTTCCTTTCCCTTGTCATTAATAATGTCCACAGCTTTGTACAAATAGTACCTGGACATCGCTATTTGTGTGGCTTGGGCCGCTTCGCCAAAACGTTTGGCATTCTTTTCCGTCCTTAGGATGGCCGATTCCGCCAAATAGATTTGAATTAAAATATCCGCAGCGGCCATTAATAATTGCTGGTGTTCCTCCAATTGGGGTCCAAACTTTTGGACCGCACTTCCGGCCACCATCAAAAATACCTTTTTTAATCTTTTGATCATATCCTTTTCCTCAGCAAATAATTCCGAGTAATCCGGAGTGTCAAAAGAGGGAATGCCCATAAGCTCCTCACCTACGGCAGTCGCGGGGCCCAGTAAATCCACATGGCCCTTCATGGCTTTTTTGACCAACATGCCCACGGCCAACATTCTATTGATTTCGTTGGTACCTTCATAAATTCGTGAAATTCGGGCATCCCTCCATGCAGATTCCATTGGGGTCTCTGCACTAAAGCCCATTCCTCCAAAAATTTGGATACCCTCATCCGAGGTTTGTTGCACATGTTCAGAAACCGCAACTTTTAATATGGAGCATTCAATGGCGTATTCCTCAACCCCTTTTAGTTCGGCTTCTTGATGTGAGTTTCCCTCCGCTTCACGAAGGGCAATCCGATCCTCTATGTTTTTCGCAGCCCTGTAGCAGGCAGACTCATCCACATAGGCATTGGTGGCCATATCCGCAATTTTTGCTTTAATGGCCCCAAAATTCATGATCGGGGTCTTAAACTGAATGCGCTCATTGGCGTATTTGGTAGCTTCGTTGAGTACCCGACGTTGCGCCTCCAAACAAGCTGCCGCCAATTTAATTCGACCAACGTTTAGTGCGTTCATGGCAATCTTGAATCCATTTCCCCTCTCGGAAAGCATATTCTCCACCGGAACCTTGGTCTCATTAAAGAAAACCTGACGGGTGGAAGAGGAATGAATTCCCAACTTTTTCTCTTCGTCCCCTAGGCTGATGCCATTCTCAGGGTCATTCTCGACAATAAAGCCGGTGATATTTTTATCATCTTCTATTCGGGCAAAAACAATGAACAAATTACAGAACCCCGCATTGGATATCCACATTTTTTGACCGGAAATACTGTAGTATTTTCCGTCTTCGGACAATACTGCCTTGGTTTTCCCCGAGTTGGCATCCGAACCTGCTCCGGGCTCCGTTAAACAGTAGGCACCGAACCATTCCCCCGTTGCCAATTTGGGCACATATTTTTGTTTTTGTTCTTCGGTTCCATAGAGGGTGATCGGCATTGTCCCAATACCGGTGTGGGCGCCAAAGGCCGTACTAAAGGAGCCTGTGACCCCGGAAATGTAGTCGCAGACCAACATAGTGGAAACAAATCCCATGCCCATACCACCGTAGGCCTCTGGTACAGCGATACTCAAAAGACCAAGCTCTCCTGCTTCACGCATACACTCTTCTGTGAAGGCATAGTCCTTTTGCTCAAATCGCTCCCAATTTGCCCAAATCTTACGGTCAACAAATTCTTTGGTACTCTCCCGCATCATTTGTTGTTCTTCACTTAAATCTTCCAATGTGAAAACATCTTCACAATCCACTTCCTTGACCAAAAATTGGCCTCCACGAAGGATTTCTTTACTCATTGTTTCGGTACTCATAACTGTTATGGATTTAAGAATCAAGAACCAAGAGTCAGGACTGGATATTCAGTCCGCTTTGGAAACCTGAAATCATTTTTTGTAATTGTTGAATTTTATGTGATAAATCTGAAAATTGTTTTTTTTCAATATAATTTCTTCGAAAAGCAATAATTAATTGGGTCTCCCATTCAAATGCCGAACCCAAACTATCTTCAATATATTTATTGAAATGCCGATCCGTGGATTTGCTTGTGCCTTCCGCAATATTCGAAGGGGTTGAAATGGAACATCGTAATAACTGAGAAGTCAAATTGAACTTTTCCAGGGAGGGAAAACTAACGACCAAATCATAGGTAAGATCCACAATTCCCATACCTTCCTCCCATATTTTTGGTTTTTTAAAATTATGTCTTCCCATTATCTTGAATCTTGATTCCAATCTCTTGATTCTAGTTCAGTAACTCAAATATTCCTGCAGCGCCCTGTCCGGTTCCCACACACATGGTTACCATGCCGTGCTTTCCTTTCATATTGCGCTTACGCATTTCGTCAAATAGTTGAACGGATAATTTGGCTCCTGTACAACCGAGCGGATGACCCAGTGCGATGGCCCCACCGTTTACATTGACGATTTCATTATTTAGCTCCAATTCACGAATAACGGCCAGGGATTGCGAAGCAAATGCTTCGTTCAACTCTATTAGCGAGATGGACTCCTTTTGTAAACCAGCCTGTTTCAATGCCTTTGGAACGGCAGCAACGGGACCTATGCCCATTATTCTTGGTGGAACACCAGCGGCAGCATAGCTTACGAGCCTGGCTTCCGGTTCAAGGTTCAACTCTTTGACCATATCCTCGCTCATAACCATTACAAAGGCTGCACCATCACTGGTTTGGGAGGAATTCCCTGCGGTTACACTACCATTGGCCGCAAAAACAGGTCGCAATTTGGCCAGGGCTTCTTTGGAAGTACCCCGTCTTGGCCCTTCGTCCTTGGTTACCGTAAACTTCCTTGTCGCTTTTTTACCGTTGTGGTCCACATAGGTTTCATCCACTTCAATGGGCACAATTTGGTCTTGAAACCGATTTTCATCGAGGGCCTTCAATGCCTTCATATGCGAGTTGTAGGCGAATTCATCCTGGTCTTCCCTGGATATCTTGTATTCCTGGGCCACAGCTTCCGCAGTATTGCCCATACTCCAATAGTAGTCCTCATGACCGGATTTTACCAAATCGTAGTTCAATTCGGTTTTGAAACCCGTCATGGGAACGGAACTCATGCTTTCCACGCCCCCAGCGATGATGCAATCGGCCATTCCCGCCTGTATCTTTGCCGTGGCAATGCCTATGGTCTCCAAACCGGAAGAGCAAAAACGATTTACGGTTACCCCTGGAACATCCACTATATCCAAGCCCATTAAGGAAATCAATCGTGCCATGTTCAATCCCTGAGAACCTTCCGGCATTGCATTTCCCACAATGACATCATCAATTCGTTTTTTGTCAAATTCGGGCAATTGACCAACCAAATGTTCAATGGTTTCTGCAGCCAATTCATCGGCCCTTTTAAAACGGAACCCTCCTTTTTTTGATTTGCCAACTGCCGTCCTATATCCTTTTACTATATATGCTGTTCTCATTTAGATATTAGATTTGAGAAATTCATCTCGTAAATTTTTAATTTATGTGTAGTTGATTTTTTGCACTTCAATCAGATGCAATTTGTACGATAAGATGGGTAAGTCCCGAAAATCATGCATGGTCTATTATCTTAGGTGTCATGTCTTACCTCCAAACAAAACTAGTTTCTTAACGGTTTACCGGTTTTCAACATATGTTGGATGCGTTCCAAAGTTTTGCGTTCCGTACATAGGGATAAGAACGCTTCCCGTTCGATATCCAGAAGATATTGTTCACTGACATAACTTGGTTCCGATAAGTCTCCCCCCGCCATAACATAAGCGAGTTTATTGGCAATTTTTTTGTCATGCTCGCTGATGTAGTTACTGGCCTCCATGGAATCCGTTCCTACCAGGAACATACCTAGGGCCTGTTTTCCTAGGACTTTTACGTCCTTTCTGGCCGGTGGTCTTGTATAACCCGCTTCCGCCATTAGTTTCGCGTGGGCTTTGGCAGTGGCTATTTGGCGTTCTTTATTGACCACGACCACATCTTTCCCTTTCTGGAGGATACCCAAATCATAGGCCTCATAAGCCGAGGTTGATACTTTTGCCATACCTATGGTCAGGAAGTATTCCTGAAGGACATTAAGTTCCACATCCCCTTTTCGGAAGGAATCGGAAGCCCGCATTGCCATTTCCTTGGAACCGCCACCACCTGGAATGACGCCAACTCCAAATTCTACCAATCCAATATAGGTTTCTGCAGCGGCCACCACTTTGTCCGAATGCATGGACAGCTCACATCCACCGCCGAGGGTCATCCCATGCGGGGCGGCAACCGTTGGGATGGAAGAATAGCGCATCCGCATCATGGTGTCCTGGAACATTTTAATGGCCATGTTCAACTCATCGTATTCCTGTTCCACCGCCATCATAAAAATCATCCCAATATTGGCGCCTACCGAGAAGTTGGCTGCTTGATTGCCCACGACAAGTCCTTGAAAGTCTTGCTCCGCAAGGGTAATGGCTTTGTTCAATCCAGCCAGGACATCACCACCTATGGTGTTCATTTTGGATTGGAATTCCACATTTAGGATACCATCCCCCAAATCTTCGGCAACAACACCACTGTTTTTGAACACTTCTTTGGACTTTCGGATATTATCCAAAATGATAAAGGCATCTTGACCTGGTATTTTTACCATTTCCTTTTTCGGGATGTCATAGCAATAGGTTGCCCCATCCTTTACCTCGTAAAAGGAATCCACACCTGCCGCCTTCATTTCATTGATCCAATTGGCAGCTTGTTGCCCTTCGGCAGCAATGAATTCCAGGCCTTTGTCCAACCCTACCGCATCCCATATTTGGAAAGGGCCGTGTTCCCAACCAAAACCGGCCTTCATGGCATCATCAATCTTGTAGAGCTCGTCCGTTATTTCGGGGATTCTGTGGGATACATAAGCGAACAACTGCCCAAAACTCTTTCTATAAAACTCCCCCGCCTTGTCCTTTCCTCCACAGAGTACTTCAAAGCGATCAATGACGCTATCGATGGTTTTTGTCAATTCCAGGGTGGCGAACTTCGCACTCTTTTTGGAGCGATAATCCATGGAGTCCAGATCCAAAGTGAGGATTTCGCTCTTGCCGCCACCACCTTTTACTTTTTTATAGAACCCCTGTCCGGTTTTGCTCCCCAACCACTTGTTCTCCATCATGGTTTGGATAAAACTGGGGAGGGCAAAAAGTTCGTGGCGCTCATCCTCTTTGCAATTCTCCGAAATGCCATTGGCCACATGCACCAAGGTGTCCAGTCCTACCACGTCAACAGTTCGAAAGGTGGCCGATTTTGGTCTGCCAATCACGGGTCCGGTCAATTTATCCACTTCTTCAACCGTCATCCCCAATTCCTTCACGGCGTGGAACAAACTTTGAATACTGAAAATACCAATACGGTTTCCTATGAAAGCCGGGGTATCTTTGGCAACCACGGAAGTTTTTCCCAAAAACTGCTCCCCATAGCCGTTTAGGAATTCCAAAACCTCGGGTGTGGTCTTTGGACCTGGGATAATTTCAAACAGTTTTAAGTAGCGCGCAGGATTGAAAAAGTGCGTACCACAAAAGTGTTTTTGGAAGTCGTCACTCCGGCCCTCACTCATAAATTTAATGGGAATACCGGAAGTGTTGGACGTAATTAACGTACCGGGCGTTCTATGTTTTTCCAGATTTTCAAAAACCTGTTTCTTGATATCCAAACGTTCCACGACCACTTCAATGATCCAATCCACATGGGCTACCTTGGCGATATCGTCCTCAAGGTTTCCAGTAGTGATCCTATTGGCAAATTTTTGATGGTAGATAGGGAAGGGTTTCGATTTTAATGCTTTGGTCAATGCTTCATTTACCAAACGATTGCGAACGACTTTATCTTTCAGGGTCAACCCTTTTGCCTGTTCCTTATCATTCACTTCCCTTGGAACAATATCCAAGAGCAATACTTCGACCCCAATATTGGCGAAGTGACAGGCGATGCCACTTCCCATAATACCAGAACCGATTACGGCAACTTTATTGATATGCCTTTTCATGCTATAGTTCGAAATTAATTAGTTGATGTTTTTGTGTATATTTTCTTGTCAACGATGAGTTTATTGATGATTTCGGATGTTCTGTAGAAACCCTCCAAATCCTTTTCATCTACATGTTCTTTTACCGCCTCATTAAATCGAAGGACCACCTCCTTGGATTCTTTTCTTTTTTCCAAACCAAGCGCGGTTAAATGGATTAGGACGCCCCGACCATCATTGGGATTGGGCCTACGCTCTATATAACCCCTTTCCTCTATGGATTTTAGGATTCTTGACAGACTTGTGGATTCCATGCCCATTCTGGGTCCCAATGCCGTACTCGGGGTTCCCTTCTTGGAATCGATGCTTAAAAGCGTAAACCCAATGGCCATGGTTAGGCCGTAGTTCTTGGCCTCTTCATTGTAAAGGCGGGTGACGGCTTGCCAAGTGGCCCTTAGGGCCCAATCTATTGTCAAATCCTTCATAGAGCTGTTTTGGTCACCCAAAGATAACAAAATTTATTATGCATGCATAATAAATATTTTTCAGCAAAAAAGCCCGCTTGGACAAGTGCCCATTTGAAATTGCGAAGGACATCACCAATTCTTCCTACTTCTTTTTACAATTTTTTTTTCGTATTATGACAATTGGTATTGCTGTGCAAGGTGGCGACGGAATCGGCATAAAGGCCATTGTGGAGGTTAGGGCGAAACCATTTTTAAGGCGCCAAGACGATACCAATACATAAGTCAATGCCCAAGAGCCATACTAATGGGTACCCCAAGTAGAATTTTGGTTTTTCGAGGTTTTAAGGAGGTCCGGTCAGCATACTTTTTACGGACGGTTATCGCCCGTAGATATCATTGTAAAGTTTCATGTACTTTTCCTTTACAATCTTACGACGAAGTTTCATGGTAGGGGTCAGATGACCTTCTTCTATGCTCCATACGTCCGGTGTTAGACGAAATTGCTTTACTTTTTCCCATTTGGCAAAATCTTCGTTGGCATCGTCCACCTCTTCCTGGATACGGGAAATTACCGTTTCGTTACTACAGATATCCGCAGTGGTACCTAAGGTAATATCATGCTCTTCTGCCCAGGAAGACAAAAATTCAAAATTGGGCTGAATCAGGGCTCCGGGCATCTTTTCCCCTTCTCCAACAACCATGATTTGTTCTATAAACCGGGATTGCTTGAACCGATTTTCCAATAATTGGGGCGCTACATACTTGCCCCCCGAGGTTTTGAACATTTCCTTTTTCCGATCGGTAATCTTTAGAAAGCCCTCTGAATCGATTTCCCCGATATCCCCAGTGTGGAAATAGCCTTCCTTGAGTACCTGTGCCGTCTTATCCGGGTCTTTATAATAGCCCTGCATTACATTGGGCCCTTTGCACAGGATTTCGCCATCGTCGGCAATCCTCACCTCCACGTCTTGGATAATTTTACCGACCGTTCCAATTTTCCAACCGTTGTTGCGCTCGTCATTGACCGATATGACAGGGGAAGTTTCCGTTAGGCCATATCCTTCCATTACGGGCATTCCGGCAGCGGCAAAAACCCGGGCCAGACGGGCCTGTAGGGCCGCGCTTCCGGAAACCATCATTTCCAGATTGCCTCCCAGTGCTTCTTGCCATTTGCTAAAGATCAGTTTTCGGGCCAATCCCAATTGCTTTTCGTACCACCAGCCATTAACTTTATAAGGCTCGAATTTTAGTCCCAGTTCCACTGCCCAAAAGAAAAGTTTCTTTTTTATCCCGGTCAAATCGGCACCTTTGGCGATGATGGCATCGTAGACTTTTTCCAAAAGTCTTGGTACCACGGTCATGACCGTGGGTTTAACTTCTTTGATATTCTCACTGATTTTGTCCAGGCCTTCTGCAAAATATACCTGGATACCACAATATTGGTACAGATACAATATCATCCGTTCAAAAATATGACAGACGGGGAGAAAGCTCAGTGCCTTGGCACCGGATGCAAAGGGAACACGTACCTTGCTTGCCACAACATTGGAAACAATATTATTATGGGAAAGCATTACTCCCTTGGGTCTGCCCGTAGTTCCGGAGGTATAAATCAATGTGGCCAGGTCGTCTGGCTTAACCGCAGCTTTGAGGGCCTCGACCTCATCTTGGTTGGAATCGTCCTTGCCTTTTTCGAGAACCTCACTCCAATGGTTGCAGTTCTTTAATTCGTCAAAGGAAAAAACATCCTCCAGTTTTTTTACATTTCCACTTATGGCCAATATCTTTTGGAGCACTTCATCGCAGGAAACAAAACAATATTTTGCTCCTGAATGGTTAAGGACATATTCATAATCCTCTTCCGAAATGGTGGGATATATAGGAACGTTTTGTGCCCCAATTTGAAGTATTCCAATATCCATAATGTTCCATTCTGTCCTATTGGTCATTGAAATTACGGCAATCTTATCGTTGGGTTTAACCCCCATACGGAGCAGCCCCCTACTTATGGCATTGGCCTTATCAATGTATTCGTCGGTGGTAATGGATTCCCATGTACCTCCAACTTTCATGGCAAAAGCTGCTGGGAGTTTATAATTCTGTTGTTGATAGTACGGAAAATCGAATAGTCTGGTTACGGTTTGCATAGTAAGTTTCGCTAAAGTAATTGCAAAATAGGGAAAGGAGTCTAGATTTTAAAAACGAATCGACAAAATTGTTTGTTAATATTTGAGAATCTCTAAACAAAAGTTGTTTTTAATAGTATTTAACATTAAATTAATAGGTTTGCTTTTATATACGCGATTTTTTTCTGTGTTTAATGACATTTGTCATATTACTTCTATTTATACGCCTCTAATTTTGCTCCAGAAATTCACCAAATAATGTTAATCCTAAAATAATAGCGACTGTGGTAAAAGACCAAATTAAAGAAGGAGTGTGGACCAAAGAAGTCAATGTCAGGGACTTCATCATCAACAATATTAAACCCTATCATGGCACAGCGGATTTTTTGATCGGCCCAAGTGAAAAAACCAAAAAGGTTTGGGAAGCTTGTAAGCTTGCGATGAAAGAAGAGCGTGAAAACAACGGGGTACGGGCAGTGGATACGGAAACGATATCCAGTGTAAGTGCCTTTGATGCAGGATATATTGATAAGGAAAATGAAGTAATTGTAGGCTTGCAGACCGATGAGCTTTTAAAAAGGACCATGAAGCCTTTTGGTGGCTTTCAAGTGGTGCAGAAAGCACTTTCGGAACAAGGATTGGAACCCAATCCACATTTGACCGATTTGTTCTCCAAACATGTCAAGACACATAATGATGGGGTATTTAGTGCGTACACCCCAGAAATAAAAAAATACCGTTCCCTTGGTATTTTAACCGGTCTTCCAGATAACTATGCACGGGGACGTATTATTGGGGACTATAGACGTGTTGCCCTTTACGGTATTTCCTTTTTGATCCAATCCAAGTTGAAGGATCTGGATGGCCTTGATACGCCAATGACGGACGAGGTTATTCGTCTACGGGAGGAGGTTTCCGATCAAATTGGTGCGTTGAAGGACATGATTGTCCTAGGTGAAAAATACGGACTGGATTTGAAACGTCCCGCACGTAATGCCCAAGAGGCCGTTCAGTGGACGTATATGGCCTATTTGGCTGCCGTTAAGGAGCAGGATGGAGCTGCAATGTCATTAGGGAATGTTTCTTCCTTCCTGGATATCTTTATTGAAAATGATATTGAAGACGGCAAATTAACCGAAGAAGAAGCCCAGGAACTCATTGATCAGTTCGTGATGAAGTTGCGAGTAGTACGTCATTTACGCATGGATGCGTATAACGAAATATTTGCTGGGGATCCCACTTGGGTAACTGAGGTGATTGGAGGTATGCTGAACGATGGTAGGACAAAGGTCACCAAGACCTCATATCGATTCTTGAACACGCTTTACAATTTGGGACCATCACCGGAACCAAACCTTACGGTGTTGTGGGCCTCCGAGTTACCCGGGAATTTCAAGGAATTCTGTGCCAAGGTAGCCATAGATACCTCTTCCATCCAATTTGAGAACGACGATTTAATGCGTACGCTACGGGGATCGGATGATTATGGTATTGCTTGTTGTGTTTCCCATCAGGATTTAGGAAAGTCAATCCAGTTTTTTGGGGCACGTACCAATTTGGCCAAGACACTTTTACTTGCCTTAAACGAAGGTCGGTGTGAAATTACCGGAAAGAAGGTTGTGGATGGAATTGAACCCATCGGAGAAGGGTATTTGGATTACGATCAGGTGATGGCCAACTACAAAAAAACATCCAAGGAAATTGCCCGTGTGTATAGCGATACCATGAGTATCATCCACTACATGCACGACAAGTATTACTATGAAAAGGCTCAAATGGCCTTGATAGATACCAATCCTAGCATTGATATCGCTTATGGTATTGCAGGGGTATCCATTGTGGCAGATTCTTTGTCCGCCATCAAGTATGCGAAAGTACTTCCCGTGCGAAATGAAGAGGGATTGACAGTGGATTTCAAGATTGAGGGTGATTTTCCAAAATATGGAAATGATGATGACAGGGTGGATACCTTGGCTGCCAATGCAGTAGCTGATTTTAACAGGGAACTGCAACAGTTTCGAGTGTACAAAAATGCACGACCTACCTTGTCCGTTTTAACCATTACCTCCAATGTGGTTTATGGTAAGAAAACGGGGGCAACTCCGGACGGTAGGGCCATGGGCGTGCCTTTCGCTCCAGGTGCCAATCCTATGCACGGTCGGGATGCCAATGGTGCCATTGCATCATTGAATTCCGTGGCCAAGATCAAATATCAGGATGCCCTGGATGGTGTATCCAACACCTTTTCCATCATACCAAAGTCATTGGGGGCCAATGATGGGGATCGAAAAGAAAACCTGGTGAGCATTTTAAATGGGTATTTCTCCAAAAATGCACAGCATGTAAATATTAATGTGTTGAACAAGGAAACCTTATTGGATGCCATGGAACATCCTGAGGAATATCCACAATTGACCATTAGGGTCTCTGGTTATGCCGTGAATTTCACGAAACTGACCAGGGAACAACAGCAAGAGGTCATTACAAGATCATTTCATGACTCTATGTAACTGCCTTTTTCCATGATGACGGCACCTGAGAAAAATAATATTGGTTTTTTTCAGGTGCCTTATGGTATGGGAACTACTATGGAAGAATTGGTCACACCTACCTTAAGGGTACACTCCATCGAATCTTTTGGCACCCACGACGGACCGGGGATAAGAACCATAATCTTTTTACAGGGATGTAAACTGAAATGTGTGTATTGTCACAATCCCGATACCATTGCCATGGAGGGTGGTCAGGAATATAGGGTAACGGAATTGGTGGAGCGGGTCCTTAAGATGAAGCCTTATTTTGGTAAAAAGGGCGGGGTAACGGTCTCTGGTGGTGAACCCCTGTTACAAGCCAAGGCATTGATACCGTTCTTTAAAAGATTGAAAGAGGAGGGAATCCATACCAATTTGGATACCAACGGTAGGATCCTGAATAATTTTACAAAGGAACTGCTTGATGACTATACCGATCTGGTCATGTTGGACATTAAGCACATGACAGAAAAAGGTTTCAGGGAAATCACAGGTGTCCAAAACAAGGAAACCACGTTCAATTTGGCAAAATACCGTGAGGATTCGGGAAAGGAGATGTGGTTGCGGTATGTGCTTATCCCCGGAATGACGGATAGTCCACAACTGTTACATCAAATGGGGAGGCATTTTCAAGAATACCAAACCATTGAACGTCTGGAAATTCAGCCCTATCATAAATTGGGAATACATAAATGGGAGGCCTTGGGCTGGGAATATCCCATCAAAGAGGCCCGTGAAAATACAGAAGAGGAATTGGAAGCCGCCATTGGCATTCTCGAGTCCTATTTTAAGAAAGTAACCGTGAATTAAACCAAGGAATTTAAAACAGTGTTGGACAGCAACACGCATACAACAAAGATTATGAACACAAGAAAGCTTAAAAACCGTTGGCTAATTGCCGCCTCCGCTGTAGGTATCCATATTTCCATTGGTTCGGTTTATGCCTATTCCGTAATGACGAATCCCGTGAAGGATATTTTTGACGTGGAGGGGAGTGTTATCAAATGGGCCTTTAAAATAGCCATTTTGTTATTGGGACTCTCAGCGGCCTTTTTAGGACGTTGGGTAGAAAGGGTGGGGCCCAAGCGAAGTGGAACTGCGGCCGGTTTGTTCTATGGTATCGGTATCTTAGGTTCCGGACTGGCCGTGCAATTGGAATCATTACCACTATTTTACCTCTGCTATGGGGTAATTGGGGGTATTGGATTGGGCCTTGGCTATATCACCCCGGTAAGTACATTGGTCAAATGGTTCCCTGATAAGAGGGGACTGGCGACAGGAATGGCCATTATGGGCTTTGGTTTTGCCGCTTTATTGTTTGGCCCCATTATGCAAGCTTTGTTTGATGCGGTCGGCGTCTCAACAGCTTTCTACATTTTGGGGGCCATTTATATGGTGATGATACTGATGTCCGCCAGCTATATGGAAAAACCACCACAAGATTATATGCCTAAAGGCTTTGCGCCAGGTGAAGGCAATCGGGTAAAGGCGGATATGGCAAACATAAGTGCCAATGAAGCCTTAAGGACAACCCGGTTTTACTATATCTGGATCATGATGTTCATTAATATTTCCTGTGGTATTGCCGTTATAGCCGCCGCCAGCCCCATGATGCAGGAGAAGTTGAATTATTCCCCTATGGAAGCTGCCGCCATTGTAGGTTTAATAGGGGTGTTTAATGGCTTGGGAAGAATACTTTGGTCCAGTCTTTCGGACTATTTTGGTCGTGCCAACACCTATATTCTTTTCTTTGCATTTCAAATATTGGCCTTTTATTTCCTGCCGAGGATTTCCATGGAACTGACCTTTTTGGTTATCCTCTTTTTGGTCATCACTATGTATGGCGGTGGTTTTGCTACCCTGCCCGCATTTTTAGGGGATTTGTTTGGAACCAAACAATTGGGGGCCATCCATGGAATGGTATTGACCGCCTGGGCTTTGGCCGGAGTTGTCGGTCCTACTATTTACGATGTGGTCAAAAAGACCACCGGTTCCCTGGATACTACTTTGGGTGTTTTTGCGGGATTGTTTGTTGTGGCCCTAATAGTGTCCCTTTTAATGAAAAGAAAGGTTGTAAAGGCCTATAAGGAAATGGGGAACAAGGTTTCACTGGCAAAAACCTAAAAAAAGCTAGGGGTTCCTTTTACGTTTCCCATTCAAGGTGAATTTAGAGGTGTAGTTTCATCCCTTCATGTGAAGGCTGGAAACCAAGGTTGGTATAAAACTCAAGGGCTTCCGGTCTTTTTTTATCGGTTGTCAATTGAATCACATGTGCCCCCTTTTCCTTGGCGCGATTGATGGCGTATTGAAAAAGAAGCTTGCCCAACCCTTTTCCGCGATATGAATGGTGGATTCGTACCTGTTCTATTTGTGCCCTTAGGCCACCTTGATAGGTTAAATATTGTAGGAATGAAAGCTGCAAAGTACCAATAACCTTTGTGGAATCGTTTTCCAAAACCAGCAGCTCTTGATTGGCATCACTGGCTATTCGTTCATATGCCAAAAGATAGTTCTTTGGGATAGGAAGTCTAAAATCCTCACGTTTCTTACCCAGTTCATCATTTGCGAGCATTTCAACTATACCTGGGATATCCTCTTCTGTAGCTTCGCGGATTTTCATTGGATCAAGTGTTTTCCTTGATCCACTCGCGCGCGTTCACAAAAGCCTGGATCCAGGGAGAAACCTCATCGTTTCGGTCCTTGGGATAATGCGCCCAATTCCATGGGAAAATACTTCGTTCAATATGGGGCATGGTCACCAAATGCCTACCGGTCCTATCACAAAGCATAGCTACATTGTAATCACTCCCATTGGGATTGGCCGGATATTCCGGATACCCATATTTGGCCACAATGGCGTACTTATCTTCAGAAAGGGGAAGGCGAAACTTTCCTTCACCATGACTTATCCAAACCCCCAAGGTGGTACCTTCCAAATTGGAGAGCATCACGGAATTGTTTTTTTGGATTTTTACCGAAGTGAAATTGCTTTCGTGCTTGTCCGAGTCGTTGTAGGTCATTTTGCCATGCCGGTCGCCATGTTCCGGATTGATCAAATCCAGTTCCATAAATAATTGGCAACCGTTACAAATCCCCACTGAAAGCGTGTCCTGCCTTGCGAAGAAATCCTGAATTACCTTTTTCGCTTTTTCATTGTATTTGATGGCACCCGCCCAACCTTTTGCCGATCCCAAAACATCGGAATTGGAAAATCCACCAACGGCACCAAGAAATTGAATGTCCTTTAAATCCTCCCGGCCGGATATCAAATCGGTCATATGCACATCTTTTACATCAAATCCTGCCAAGTACATGGCATGGGCCATTTCACGTTCGGAATTACTTCCTTTTTCACGGAGGATGGCCGCTTTGGGACGGTCATTTCGGCTTGGTTCGGTAACGGCGTGGCCGAGGTCACCTGAAGTCACCCCCTGCGGAAATGTGTAAACCAGAGGTTGCTTTTTGTAATTCGTATAGCGCGCTTTTGCCAGGCCTTTGGCCGTTTGTTTATTGTCCAGGAGATAGGACGTCTTAAACCAAATATCGCGGAGGGAATCAATAGGTAAACCAATTTCAACACCATGGTTTTTAAGTTTCAGGATACCTTCTGAAATAGGCCAACCTATTTTGATGATTTCCAGACCTTGGGATTCCAAACGCTCTTTAACCGGTGCATCGCCCTGAAAAACAATACCGCAGTTTTCTGAAAAGAGAAGCTTTATGGTATCCGGTTCATCAAGTTCGGTTATATCAATTTCAGCACCCAAATCCGTATCTGAAAAACAGATTTCCAGTAAGGTGGTCAGCAATCCACCCGAACCTATATCGTGACCGGATTGAATGGTCCCCATCTTGATTTCCTGTTGCATTGCATTGAACGCTTTCCTAAAATAGTTGGGGTCGTTTACCGAAGGTGCCTCACTGCCCACTAGGTTCAAGACTTGATTGAAGCTGGAACCTCCCAATTTGGGCCTGTCCTTGCTTAGGTTGAGATAGTAAATGTCCCCCCCATCTTTTTGCAGTACGGGTTCCACCACTTTTTTGATATCGGAACAATGACCAGCAGCGGAAATGATGACCGTTCCCGGGGCAATAACCTCCTGGTCCTTGTACTTCTGCTTCATGCTTAAGGAATCCTTACCGGTAGGAATATTAATGCCCAAGGCAATGGCAAAGTTGGAACAGGCTTCCACCGCCTCGTATAATCGTGCATCTTCCCCTGGGTTGTGGCACGGCCACATCCAGTTGGCGGAGAGTGAAACCGATTGCAGACCTTCTTCCAAGGGTGCCCAAATAATATTGGTCAGGGCCTCGGCAATACTGTTTCTGCTGCCGGCCACGGAGTCAATCAGTCCCGAAATAGGGGAGTGGCCTATACTGGTTGCAATTCCTTCCTTACCCTTAAAATCGAGTGCCATTACCCCACAATTGTTGAGGGGCAATTGCAACGGACCAGCGCACTGTTGCTTGGCCACACGGCCCCCAACACAACGATCTACCTTGTTGGTCAACCAGTCCTTGCAGGCCACGGCCTCTAACTGTAACACACTTTCCAAATAATCATGGAAATGCTCCAAACTGTAGGGGGCATCTTTAAACCGGGTTTCGATCTTCGAGTCTTCCATGATGGTTTTTGGAGAACTGCCAAAAAGTGCGGACAACGCTACATCCATGGGTTTATCTCCCTTACTTTTACTTTCGAACGTAAAACGATGGTCACCTGTAACCTCGCCTACCTCAAAAAGTGGGGAACGTTCCCTAGCCGCTATTTTTGTCAGCGTTTCCATGTCTTTTTCACCCATCACAAGGCCCATACGCTCCTGACTTTCATTACCGATCAATTCCTTGGCCGAAAGGGTAAGGTCGCCTACAGGAAGTTTGTCCAAATCAATATGGCCGCCCGTTTCTTCCACCAATTCCGATAGGCAGTTCAAATGTCCACCTGCACCATGGTCGTGAATGGAAACAATGGGATTTTCTTCACTTTCCACCAAACCACGAATGGCATTGGCCGCCCGTTTCTGCATTTCGGGGTTGCTCCGTTGCACGGCGTTCAACTCGATAGCCGATTCAAATTCCCCGGTATCTGCACTGGACACGGCGGCACCACCCATACCTATTCGGTAATTGTCTCCTCCCAGAATCACTACTTTATCCCCCTTTTGGGGAGTGTCTTTTAAGGCCTGTTCAGCTTTCCCGTAACCGATACCTCCGGCCAGCATAATGACCTTGTCGAACCCTAATCGTTGTGCTTCTTCCTTGTGCTCAAAAGTCAGTACGGACCCTGCAATCAGTGGCTGCCCAAATTTGTTTCCAAAGTCCGAAGCGCCGTTACTGGCCTTGATCAAAATGTCCATAGGGGTTTGGTACAGCCAATCCCGTTCCGGAAAGGCTTTTTCCCAAGCCCTGCCCTGAAGAGGGTCGGCAGGGTCGTCTTCCAACCTGGAATAGGATGTCATGTACACTGCGGTACCGGCCAAAGGTAAACTTCCTTTACCGCCCGCCAATCGATCCCGAATTTCACCTCCCGAACCTGTGGCCGCCCCATTAAAAGGTTCTACCGTAGTAGGGAAGTTATGGGTCTCTGCCTTTAGGGAGAGCACGGAATCAAATTCCGATTCTTGGTAAAAATCAGGTCCATCGGCACGTGTTGGGGCAAATTGAACGGCTTTGGGCCCTTTTATAAAAGCTACATTGTCCTTATAGGCCGAAACAATGCCATTGGGATGTTCCTGGGACGTTTTTTTGATGAGCTTGAAGAGCGAAGTGGGCTTTTCTTCCCCATCGATTACAAAAGTGCCGTTAAAGATCTTATGTCGACAGTGTTCCGAATTCACCTGACTGAAACCGAACACCTCGGAATCGGTCAATTTACGTCCCAAATCCTTGGAGAGTTGCTCCAAATAGGCTACCTCTTCCTCACTCAACGCCAGGCCTTCTTTTTGATTGTATGTCGCTATATCCTCAATTTCCAAAATCGGTTCGGGGGCGATATTGATGGTGAAGATATCCTGGTCCAAACCATGGTATTTTTGGAAAAGCATAGGGTCATAATCGCTTTCATTTTCTTCTACCGCATAAAACTCCTCAATTCTTAAAACACCGGTAATCCCCATGTTTTGGGTAATCTCCGTGGCATTGGTACTCCAAGGCGTTAACATAGTGGCGCGTGGACCAACAAAAAAGGCGTCAAGTGACGCCGCTTCTATCTTGGGTTGGTTGCCGAACAACCATAGTAACTTTTCTTGATCTTGGGAGCTTAGGTCTTGATTGGTCTGCAGGGCGAAAACCTTGGTTTTTGGGTCCCCGAAAAAGTGAATCATTGCCATTTATTTGGAAAATGCAAATTTACCAAAATGTAAAGGATTTTAAATGGTGGAATAGGGGAGTTGTTAACGAGGTCTGTTGATATATACAATAGTTCTTCGAAAGTTACGCCTAAGGATTGTTTTGCCTCGTCTTACTTATTTCTTTTACGTTCCATTCTCAATCCTCTTTCTTTAAGAAAATCGTTGATGTCAATACATCTGACTCCATTTTTCTTTGCTATAGCTGGAACTTTATTAGGTTTAATTTTACTTTCATTCGTAATGAGAACGTAATTATATGTCTTGCAATAGCCTATTAAATAAGGGTCAGCTTCCTCTTTTCCGAGAGCCTGCTTTTTTGAATCTAGAAATCCAGTGTTATACTCGTCATTTATAATTGGAATAGAAGCAGTTATGCTAGCTGTATCTGTTTTGTGAACAAAAAGTTTTTTCCACTTCTTAATCCAATTTTTCAAAAAATCTTCTTTTCCTTCATAGCTGTTTATTTCATCTTCAACGAAGTCTATCGTCCTGAAACAGCCTATTGAAATTAATTCCTCAATCTCTTCCCAAATAGCTTGAAAGACCGGATTGTCATACTTGTATGTATATTCAAGCATTATTAAAGCGCTGGTGTCAATAACATAAACAGTTTCATTCTCGCAAAAATTTATTTCCATTTATCGAGAATTTAATAGTTCTCGTGTTTTGGGAATATATGAAAGTTTAACACCCAGAAAGTCAGATAAGTCTTTAATGTCAATTCTGTTTTTGTCATAAGCAGAAAATGCTAAAGAGATATAATTTTTCCCTTTTTCTCTAATAGTTTCTTTCGCAATGTCGCGCCCTTTAGGATTTTTTGAACGTCCAAATGAAGGTTTGTTCCATACCTGATGTTTTTCGTTGTAATATTTTGAAGTTGTAAGTTTATTTGTTAGAAGTGACCTTAAAATTGCAAGAGGTCCTACATGGAAATAATTAGATAATTCTATTAGGTCTTTTTTCAACCAAACTTTATTCTGCTTGTATTTATAGTCTTGTACAATATCTCTTGAAAGTAGATCAGATTTAGGAATAAGAATTTCGGCGGCAAAAGCATTGCACCATTTCTCAATTTCACTTGTTGTTTTAATTGATAAATCACAAAGTCCACCGCGATTTAGCACTATATGGCCCAATTCGTGAAATAAGGTAAAAATTTTGGATGTAGGTTTTTCGCTTCCTCGTTTTATTCCAATTATTGGAATATCCTCATCTATGATTGAAAACCCCCTTAGGTTGTCCTGAGTTAAACTCATTTGAAAAACAGCTACTCCTAATGATTCGACTTTATCTATGTAAGCTTCAAGAATATCGTTAATATTTTCAAGTTCTCTTATTTCATTAAGATTTAGGTCAGTTCTAATTGTTTGTGCTAATTCATCAACATTACTATCTACGCTTGCCGAATATTTGAATTTAGGAATAGCAATTCCAGCATCTGTTTTAAGTTCTATAAGGGATTGAGTGAAAGCTCTTGCCTTACGGACTGCTAAAATTGTTTTCTCATGAAATTTTCCTATATCTTTCGAATCAATTGTCCTTCTGTCTTTCGGAAGTGGCTTTTCTTGGGGCGCCTCTCGTAGGAGTAGAGTTGCAATCGTCCGTTTGTAGGTTTTAGCAAGTAGTTTTAATTCCTCTAAACCAGGATGTTTTTCGCCATTTTCAATTTGATTTAATCGACGTAAATTAATTCCTGTTTTTTCGACAACATGATTTCGTGATTGACCAATCGACTCTCTTGCCCAAACCAGAACTTTGCTGTTAACTGGAATTTTGTCATTCTCTATCATCAAATCAAATCTACAAATTTAGGTTTATTGAGTATGGCAATTCTCATTTTGGAGATGGTTGGTAACTACAAATCAATATTTTTTCTACTCTGTGTTTTGTCAAGGTCATCAATACTCAAAATCTAAATCAGAGGAGTTCAGTGCTATTGAAGTATTTAATGTAGAAAATAATTTTGATCTTTAGAGAGCTTGCGGCGTTTTTAATATTGTATTTCCACTTCTACCGGATGCAATAGGTTGCAAGAATTATAAATATTGGTGGAAAATCTATTGTGACTTCTAAACCAATGGACTTTCTACATTCTAGAACAGTATTTTTTTACAACCTAAAATTATACCGGACTTTTAATAAAATCTGACGGTTTTGAAGCTCCCAAGGTTGGTTGATGTTGTTTATGGTATTGTTGTTAAAAACGAGGAAGACATCGCCCAGCGATGAGAATATCCAGTGGATACGGGCGTTTAATCCCAATACCCGGCTATCCGTATCGTATTGCAAATAGCTGTTCAATTGCAAATTGGAGGTGACATTAAAGCGTACACGAAGTCCTGCCAAGCTTTGATCAAAATCCCCAAAGGGCAACCGGGCACGGTTGTGAAGGCCATTGAATTCAAAGGCCAGCAAGGCACTGGGATTCCAATTGAGGGTGAGTTCAAACTCATCCAAGGTACCTTCATAAAAACTACCAAACCACCAAGTAGCCTGACCGCTCAATCGTCGCTTACGGGCAAATTCCGCTTCCAATCGATAACGCATAAAATTGTATTCCCCCACCGGAATGGTGACTCCTTCGGAAATATCAAAAGGCACCAAAATATTTTCACCCGTAGGCCGAACGTTGGCCTCAATACGGTCGCCGCTTTCCAAACGCCAGTTGATGGGCGCGGTAAACACACTGTAGGATTGCCATGGCCCGGAAATATTGTTGATATAGGTCACAAAAAATTGGTGGAACATTTGACGGAGCCAAGGCGTTTTCGGCCGGGGAGCAAAGGTGCCCCCGAAACGGTAAAAGTTGACACCCTGTCTGGGCACAAAGCCCAAGGAGGGATCGAACTGCTCCCCAATACGGGCATAGGTGACCGCAACGTCCCACCGGTCATTAGGGTAATCAATTTTAAAACCCGCCGCGGAACGGTCACCCGATAGATCCCCTCGGTCAGTGAATAGTGCCCAACCCCCGACCAAAAAGTTTTTGTCTCCCTTGAATCGGGTCGTCTGAAAGGTAAAATCACCTCCGGACATCCAACTGCCGTCCCTTCCCAGGGGATCACCTGACGAGGCGATAAACCCTACCGAACTTTCTTTGAGCACGTTGCGGCGAACCCGGACCACTCCCATATTGGTGGCATCAAAACTGTCATCGTCTAAACTGAAATCGTCAGTGCGAATGCCCAATCCGCCAAAGGCAGTCTTTCCAATACGACCATTGAGTTTGGTGCCCCCAACTACTGGAATCTGCACATTGTTTCGTAAACCGATCCGACGACTAAAAAAAGGCAGTACCGTGCTGGTACCCGTACCAAAGCCAAATTCGAAAATATCGGAACCTTCAAGAAAAAATATCCTTCTCTCAGGAAAAAATAAGGGGAAACGGGTGAGGTTGGTTTGGCGGGTATCCACTTCGGTTTCACCAAAGTCGGTATTTAATGTAAATGTGGCGAGCACATTGGGACCAATACGTTGGTTGGCATCCAAACTGACGTCAGGGTCCACGACCATAGCACGATCCGGTCCCAGTTGGTTGGCATTGGCAATCAATGAGGGGCGAATATTGATCCCAACGCCATAATTGAATTCAGGAAGCCCAGTGACCACACCTGCGCGACTCGTCTGGGCAATCCATTGGTCACGCTTGACATTGGCCCAGCGAATGGTCTCCAAATTGCGTTGTATGCGCCGCTCTATATTAAAGCCCCATTTTGATAACCCTTTTTTGAAAGCGATACTCTGAATGGGAATCACAATTTCTGCTGTCCAGCCCCTCTCGGTTATCTGTGTTTTGGCATCCCACACAGCATCCCAATCTTCGTTTTCGTCTTCACCACGGTCCGAAACCAAAGCGTCATAACGTGCTGCCAATGAATTCACGGCAAAGATGTAACCCGATTGCCCATCCAAAAAAGGATCAATGACCACCTTCACATGGTCTTCTTCAGAAATGTCCGCATCCCGAAGTTTGGAGAATCGAATAATTCCATCGGGATTGCTATCGTTGCAGGTAATGCCAATCACTACCGTTCTGGCATCAGCTATGACCTGAACCAAAGTAGTCTGTGATGGGATTCCCCCTTCTTCGGGAACGGTAGTCTTAAGATTGGTGAGCACAGGGGCGTTTTTCCAGTCCTCTTCATTCAAGGCCCCGTCAAAATCCAAGGATTCGGTCAACTTTCCAGAGGCAAATTCGGGTCGCTCAATGGTTTGACCAAAACCAAGCTCCATAAAACCGAGCAACAGAATGAATGCCAATAAGCGGTGTAGGACTGATTGGAAAGCCTGAAGCAGTTTTATGGTTCGCACAGTTTGGATTCAATAGTGGTCACTAAACCAGAAGGAAAGATAGTCCAATGTTTGGTTCATTGGGTTGGTCACGGTTTAGTTTATTGTGGTTCTAAATACGTCAATCCAACAATTCAATTCTTGAAATGGTCAGTTCAAATTTTTGGGGAACCTTATTTGCAATAAGAAAAGTGATTTCTTCAATTTTATGATGATCGAAATTCGGAAAGTTTAATCGTCGTCCCCGAAAGGTGGGGTAGAGGTCTTTAAGTTGAAAATCCAAGGTTTGCCAGTTTCCGGTCGTTTCAAATTTGGTGATATAACTGTAATAACTTCCCCTTTGGTGCCTAACACGGAATTGATAGTTGCTTCCATCCCCCTTTAGGCGGATTCGAACTTTACTTTCCGGAGTCACCCTTAGGGTCTCCATAACATATCGTACCGAAGAAAATCCTCCATTGTTTTCCAGGGAAACCGTTCCGGAGAATTTAGCATTCCCCTCTTTGGTGATCCCAAACTCACCAGAGGAACGCCCCCCCATAACAACATCATCAATGATATACCAGTTTTTGGAATTTGGATTGGTGTTGGCATCAAAAAGGGTTTGGGCTTTCATAATGATGGGGATTAAAAATAGGACTACTATGACAATTTGTTGTTGCATTTAATTTATTTCCTTGACAAATACCATACAATGCTGCCATGGCAAATTATCGATGTTTTCCTTCAACACAAATCCTACGGCGGCCATTTCCTTAACCGCTTGCTCCTCTGTCATTTTATGCAACCGTTTAATGGGTACACTTGGGTCTTCACCTCGATACTCGATCAGGAATAGCTTGCCTTCTTTTTTCATGGCATTGTAAATGGACCGCATCATTTCCATGGGATAACCCATTTCATGATATACATCTACAATAAGCACCTTATCCAGTGTGTTTTTGGGGAGATTGACATTTTTTTCAGAACCCCTAACGATTTCAACATTACCTGCCTTGAATTCCCGTTTTCGGAATTTTAGCGCTTCCAACATCTCTTCTTGGATATCCACGGCATAGATAATTCCTTTAGGTGTTTTTTCTGCCATTTTGAAAACATGATATCCAGAACCTGCGCCAATATCCGCAATGACATCAGTTTCGGATAGTTGCATATTTTCCAATAGCTTAGTGGCTTTCTCCTCCCTTTCACGCTCTGGGCGTTCCAACCAGTACATGCCCTGAAACCCCATTACATGGGCAATTTCCCTACCCATATACCATTTGCCAATTCCATTGGGGTCATTCTTTTTATACGAGTAAGGACCATCTTGGGCACAGACAGATACGAAGGAAATCAAAATGGGAAGTATACCAAGGAGTTTATGGATTTTAATCATAGCAATTGATGGCCTTGGTAAGGTTGTACTGTAAAAATAAGGGATACTGCGGAAGAGTTATCCTAAGAAAGCTCTAATTTTTAATGTTTTTAACTATCAACGCCTGAATTGCCTACAGGATGAAACCAAATACAATTTTTGTGTGGTGCGGTTGGGAATGGCTTATCCCACCTTAAAAAAGAATAAAAAAGCCCCAATTTGGGGCTTTTATTGATTTAGACAAACATCCCTCCAGAGGCTTCAATGCGTTGACCATTGATCCAGGCAGCATCATCGATACACAAAAACGCCACCACACTACCAATATCCTCTGCTTCGCCAACACGACCCAATGCCGTTAACGAAGCTATGATCTCGACTACCTGAGGTGCCGCTTCAAAACGATCCTTATTAAAATCCGTGTTGATTGCTCCTGGAGCGACCGTATTGGCCTTAATTTTTCGTGTCCCCAATTCCTTGGCCAGATATCGGGTATAGACTTCAACAGCTCCCTTCATGGCCGCATAGGCAGAATATCCTGGGAACGAAAACCGGGCCAAACCACTGGAAATGTTTACAATGCCCCCGCCATCATTCATGGCGTCAAGTAGCTTTTGGGTAAGGAAATATACGCCTTTGAAATGGACGTTCATAAGGTCATCAAAAGCTTCTTCTGAAGTATCGAAAACCGAACCCTCGTGGCCAAAACCTGCGTTATTGACCAAATAATCAATTTTGGATCTGTTCCACTGCTTATTTAGTTCTGTTACCAAATTGGTTTTAAAAGCCTCAAAAGCAGTACTGTTTCGGGCATCCAATTGTAGTGCGATGCCCTGCGCGCCTTCGGCGCCAATCAATTCAAGGGTTTGCTGGGCAGCTCCACTGTTGGAATTGTAGGTAATGACCACATCCAATCCTTTTTTGGCCAGGTTAACTGCCATATCCCTGCCCAGTCCCCGGCTACCCCCTGTAACCAATGCTATTTTTCTGGAATCCATAGTGTTTTTGTTTTTTAAATTGAACACTACAAAGTTCCATTGTGGGTCGCGGTTTACCTTACGAAAGTGAAACCAAGAGTTGCAAAAATCAAACAATTTCCAATTTCCGGTACGCGGCAGGGGAGTGGTCCGCATGTTTTTTAAAGAAATTGGAGAAATGGGCGGTTTCTTCAAAACCCAGGGAATTGCCTATCTCAGAAACGTTCCAATTGGTATGGCGAAGCAGGATTTTGGCTTCCTGGACCACGCGTTCGGCAATTAATACCGATGTACTTTTTTCCAAGGTTTCCTTTAACGCGCGATTCAAATGATTGACATGAACACTTAGCTGATTGGCAAAATCGGATGCCGAACGCAAACCCATGCGTTGCAATGGACTTTCTATTGGGAATTGCCGTTCCAACAGTTCCATAAAAAGTCCGGAAATACGTTCTGACGCATTGGAATTGGATTGTAGGGCAACCTGGGCCGGTTGCATCTTTAATCCGGAATGGATCAGTTCAAACACCATATTGCGCAGTAAATCGTATTTATAGGCGTAGTCGGAATTGATCTCGTCCAACATACGCACGAATATGGGAATAATTGACGCTAACTGTTCATCTGAAAGTTCAAGGACGGGATTCCCATTGGGTTGAAAAACGGGATACTGGGTCAAATCCCCGAATTGGTGAAAAAAGGTATCCGTGAAAACGCAAAAGTAACCGGTCAATTGTTCATCTATCCGCTCCCAATTATAGGGTATTTGGGGATTGGAAAAAACCATCACCTGTTTTTCAACAGTGACCACTTTATCCGCATAGTGAACCCTACTTTTGCCCTTTACCAAACTTATTTTATAATAATCCCTTCTATTGAAAGGCATCGGTTTGGGTTTGGGGCCGGCAAATTCATCGAGTTTAAATACATTAAAATGACCAATACCGGATTTTACACTTTCCGGGACATAGTGATGGGTAGATTCGTAAAAGTCTTCTATCGACACTTTTTTTTGCATGTCCCAAAGTTACATAAATCAAATAATTATCCTGTTTTCTCCAAAAGGGCCATATAGAACCCATCAAAACCACTTTCCGATGCATAAATGCTTTGTTCTTTTATCAAAGTGAAGGTTTGCCCAAATTCCGAAGCTAAAAAATGTGCAACTTGTTCCGTGTTTTCCTCTGGAAGGATGGAACAAGTGGCATAGACCAATTTACCGCCCGGTTTGACCATTTTGGAATACTCCCCCAGAATTTTTTGCTGTACCCCTTTGATGCGTTCCACGAAGTCGGGTTCCAATTTCCACTTGCTATCGGGGTTACGCCTTAGTACACCAAGACCGGAACATGGGGCGTCCAACAAGACCCTGTCCGCTTTACCATGAAGTTTTTTGATGGCCTTTGCGTTTTCTATAATTCGGGTCTCCATATTGTGGACACCATTGCGTCTGGCCCTGATTTTTAGCTTTTTCAGTTTACTTTCATAGATGTCCATGGCAATCAACTGCCCTTTGTTTTGCATCAGTGCGGCCAAATGCAGTGTTTTGCCACCTGCCCCTGCACAGGCGTCCACTACACGTTGTCCTGGAGCAACATCCAAGTAGGGCGCAACCAATTGCGATGAGGCGTCCTGTACTTCAAACAAGCCTGTCTTAAACGCTTCTGTGGTGAACACATTTTTTCTTTCTTTCAGTTTTAGGGCATCAATGGCACCGGAAACCGTTTCAGTCCCAATAGCCATTTCGCCCAATATCTTACGAAGGTCCCCTTTGTTCATTTTTAAGGTATTCGTTCGTAAGACCACTTCGGCCTGTATGTTCAGGGCGGCACTTTCCTTGTCCCATAATTCCTTGCCGAGTGCTTTTTCGCAACGTTCGTCCAACCAATCCGGGACGGATTCCCGCAGTTTTCTAATTTTGGACAGCTCATCAAAGCGTCCTTTGATCCGTCTAACGGGCGTATCTTCCAATTGTTTCCAATCGGGCAGTGGAATCCCCCGCAATACGGCCCATACGGCAAACAAACGAAATAGATTGGCCCGTGAGTAGGGTGCACTTACCTCCGCGATTTCTGAATACAAACGTTTGTAACGGACAATTTCATAGGTTGTTTCCGCAATAAAACCACGATCTCTTGCCCCCCATCGTTTGTCATATTTAAGGACTTTTTCAATTACCTTATCGGCATAGCCATTTTCATTGAAGATAAGGTTCAGGGCATCAATAACGGCAAAGACCAAATTCCTGTGGAGACGCATAGCATAGAATGAGCTTGCAAAGGTAGCCTTTCTGGTACATTTTGTTGTTGGACTGAGCTAAAACGCCACTACATAAGTCATCAAATGCTGACAGCGAATGGCAATTTCACACTTTTGAAGCATCTACAGGGAAATCACCGCCCCTACCTGTGAAATGTTCTTTTGCCAACAGGTCCGTTTTAAGAAACCCCTAAAAAAATTATTCCTCAACCTTAACACTTGAAGTGGCGGGTTTGAGTGTGGCATAAAAATAAAGGGAATGGTTATGGATATTGATTTTGAATACTTCCTCAATGGTCTTTTTGATGAGCTGGATTCTAGGGTCGCAGAACTCAAGTATCTCCCCGGTGTCCGTAAGGACAATATGATCGTGTTGTTTATCAAAATATGATTTCTCATATCGCGCCTTGGCGTCCCCGAACAAGTGCTTTCTAACCAAACCACAGGCTATCATCAATTCGATGTTGTTGTAGATTGTGGCCCGGCTCACCCGGTAGTTCTTTTTCTTCATTTGGAAGTAGAGCTCATCCACATCAAAATGTTCGTTGTTGGAATAAATCTCCTCTAGAATGGCAAACCTTTCGGGAGTCTTTCGGTGCCCATTATTCTGTAGGTACTCAGTGAATACCTTTTTGACCACTTCTATTTTGGATTCGATGTCCATTCTTGGGGACTTGTATTTTTCAAGCAAAGCATGAGAAGGAAAAATGGGGCCGATAGGGAAATACCGCCCCCAATACGTTCAAGCCCGGTTTTAGGCACTCATACTTCGGGGCGCCCAAACAGCACACATCATCCCTGGAGCTGCTTTTTGCGGGTTGGCACAATCCTCCCTTTCAAAACGGAGGCAGCTTGTGCAATTTCTTTCATCGGCCAATCTCGCTTTCATTTCAAAACTGTCACAGGTGTAAAGGTGGCCGACCTTCACGTTGTGAACCGTACATGTGCTATCGCTCATTAATTTGTCACAATTCGCACAGGTGTTTCCTAATCGTATAGCCATAGTACCCACTGTTTTAAAGTTCCTATTAAAGATACGACCGAGAATGGATAGAATGAATTTAAATAATTGTAAATCAATTATTTAAAGTTAGATTGCTTAAAAATTACAAAAAACGGAACTGGTCTGTTTTCCGTTCTTTTTTAGTTGTCTTTTAGGGGACAGCAAATATATCTTTGAAGTACGTTCAGTACAATGACGAATACTTTAGTTGCATGGTTACGATATGTATTGGATAGCTGAACTCACTTAAACTTTTTCCATTCGCTAAAAAATTGCTCTTTTTGGCTCCTTTTTTGACTTTTTCTTGCTCCATAGTCCTGCTATGCAACTCAAAAAAGCCTTCAAAGGAACAAAAAATGTCTAATTTTCACTAAGACGTAAAAAGTTTAAATGAGTTCACCAACAAAAAATCAATAATGGGAGTCAGGATAGCATTTTTTTTAAACCACTATATGGGAAAATTGGGTTGTTTGTTATGTATTATTGCGATGATTTTTGGTTGCTCGGAACAAAAAAAATCGCATAGCTATAATTCGATTCAAATAGAAACGGTCTTTGAAGACTCCCTGAGTATTAGGGCCATTGAATTTTTGGATGAAAACACGCTGGCCTTTGCCGGAAGTAATGGAACATATGGTACGGTAGACGTGAAAACCGGTAAACTGAGGTCCAATATACAAGCATACGATTCCATAGTTCCGGAATTCCGTGCCATAGCACATACCCAAACGGACTTTTTTATGCTTTCCGCGGGAAATCCTGCCCTGCTTTATAAAACGGGGGATAACGGCACTATGGAACTGGTGTATAAGGAGCGTGGCAAGGGTGTTTTTTACGATGCCATGAAGTTTTGGAACGACCAGGAAGGAATAGCCGTTGGTGATACGGTCGATGGATGCTTGTCCATTATCATTACGAGGGATGGGGGTAAAAGTTGGGAAAAGGTTTCCTGCGCTAACTTGCCCAAGGGAATTGAAGGTGAAGGAGCTTTTGCAGCCAGCAACACCAATATTGAAATAAAAGGGGACAGGACTTGGGTGGCCACAACGGAAAGTCGTATTTATTTTTCACCGGATAAAGGAGGAAACTGGCAACTACAGGTCGTGCCCATTGTAAATACCTCAGCTACGGAAGGTATCTATTCCATAGATTTTTACGACCAAAACCTTGGTATGGCCTTTGGTGGGGATTATACGAACCCCGTTGGTTCCATGGCAAACAAAGCCCTGACAACGGATGGTGGGAAATCCTGGAATGTGATTGCTGATGATGACTTACCGGGATATAAGAGTTGTGTGCAATTTGTCCCCAATGCAGCGGGCAAAGCCATTGTTGCGATAGGTTTTACGGGAATTGCCTACTCAAATGATGGAGGTGAAAGTTGGGAATCCCTGAGCCAAGAAGGTTTTTACACGATTCGCTTTTTAAATGACTCCATTGCCTATGCCGCAGGTAGGAACCGGATTGCCCGGTTAACCTTTCAATAATCAGGTCAAGGGTTTTTCTTCCAGCCGTAGTGAAAAGGAGGCCGTATCCAAAACGGCTTCAATGCCAATGGGAAAGGTAAAGGTTTCCGCAATATGTCCAAAGCTCATGCCATACACGGCAGGGATACCCATCGGAGCCAAGCGATCCGTTACCACTTCCTTCAAAGAAAAGGAATCGGAACCCTCTTTTTTGTCACAGCCCGCACAAACACCAAAGACGACTCCCGACGCTTTTTTAAAACTGGGGGTGGACAATAATTGTGTCAACATTCGGTCGATGCGATAGGGAGCCTCACCCACATCTTCAATACAAACGATGGTATCGCTATAATCCAGGCCATAGTCGGTACCATTCATGGCCGAAAGCAGGGAAAGGTTGCCACCCACTAATTTGCCTTTGGCCGTTCCCGGTGTAATCACATAAGGTTCATAAACAGGGTTGTTTAACAAGGTATCTTCATCAAACTGGTAGTTTTCCAAAATCCATTTTTTCTTGGGGTGCATGAGCAAATCCTTTACCCCATTGTAGGCGTAGGAATCCAGTTCGGGGCCCATGGCACCATGAAAGCCGATGAGGCCTATTTTTTGGTAAAAGGTGTTCAAGAGCGCCGTGATATCACTATACCCCAGGAGTATCTTGGTATGTTGGGCCAGAAGTGAAAAATCCAACATATCCAAAATCCGTGTGCAACCATACCCACCGCGTATGCAGAAAACGGCATCAACTTTTGGGTTACGGAACATATGCATCAGATCTTCGGCCCGTTCTGTATCGGTATTGCTTAAATAGCCGTGGTTGCCAAAAATTCGTGAAGTATGGTAAGGTTCCATTCCCATGGCCTTGATGGCTTTAATGGAACGTTCCAATTGTTCTTCCGTAATGGCATAACCGGGTGCGATCAGACCCACGATGTCACCCTTTTTTAAACGTTTGGGTTTATTGACTTTTGGAGGATGGGTAGTTTCTTGAGACTTAACTGAAGCCCTCACGGGCAGACCTACGGCCAACAAAGCGGCCGAACTGTTTTGGATAAAATCCCTGCGCTTTATCATGCTCCTAATTTAATATGAAAATTCCATAGGAGCGACCGCCTTGTTCGTTGGCCTAAGGTCCAATGTTACTATACGCTCACCACCACATACCTTCGGCCCGATTTTTTGTACCAAATACCTTTGTATTTGTACAATTTTCTGCCGTTGACCACAACCACCTTATTTCCTCTGGGAAGCGTCCTCACTTTAATTCCAATAGGGGCACCAACCACCACATAGTTGCGCCCTCTGGCACGATACCACACCCCATCAGCGAAATAAAAGTTGGTATTCCTATGGACAAAGACCTTGGGTTTGGTAAGGGTAGTAACCACAGTTCCCTGTTTTGGGTATACGCGGACCACGGTTCTTTGGGCCTGGGAAACCAATAGTCCACCTACAAATGCCACCATCAAAAGGATACGATTAAGATTTTTCATAACAATCAGTTTTTTTGGGTTTATCTCTTTGACTCAGGTTATAGGAGAAGGTTTAACTACCCCCTTTCTTATTCGATAAACGACCCAACCTATCGATAAAAACAATAGTGCCAGACCACCTGAAAAAAATGGGATTTTGGATATAGTATATTGATTGTCAGTAATTTGAAAACTGTCAAGGACTTGTGTTCGATTGTTGTCCAATTGATAATGATGTTTTACCCCATTGGAATGGACGAAGACATAGTTTTTAACCTTTTTGTAGCGCCCAAGAAAACTTGATACGGTGAGTTCAAAGTCTTTTGGCGTATTGGGCACATTGACCAGTTCAAAGACCAATCGTGCATCGTGTTTGTCCAGTTGGGTTTCGATCAACGCCATGGAAATTTGTATACGGTCAATAGTCAACAGAACATGCCTTTCAAAATAGGATTGAAAATCCAGGGAATACGAATGCAATAAAAATCGGTTTTCGTTCCTCAATTGGGGATGCATATGTTCCAAAAGGTCAATTGCTGATTTTGGGGTCAGATGAATGACCAATTGTTTTTCATCCAACTTAAAAAAGTAACTGATGTCATTTGGATTGTGTGCCTTGACTTGAATTGTCCCAAAAAAGTACAGTAATGCGATGGATATGTATTTTCCCATGGAACTACGGTCTAAAACTGAAACTTGGGTTCGGTGTGCCGGAAAAACAAAGCGGCATCGACGGAAAATTATCCGTAATTACATAGTAGTACTCATCCTCCGCTTCTGGAGTTTTGCCGAAACGCCCGTTGCAGGCATCCAAGGTAGAACTGCCATCCATGTACTCATAATCCTGAAAGTAGTATCCATCTGGACAGCCATCCGGTGCTGATAGGCCATCGCCACCCCTGGGTTCCGTTTTTAGTTGATAACCACTTTCCAAAGCTACTAAGGTTACACCATCACTGTCATAGACGTACTTATAATATATTGGAAACCCGTCAGCGGCGTAACCGATTTTGACCATTTCAGTGCCATTTACATTTAGGCCATCAATGTAATTGGATGGCGTGCCATGGTAATGATAACGACCAGTGGGCTGTACATGGGCATTATTGCAATCCAAGCCTAAAGGGGTTGTGGATTGTAGTGTTGTGATGTTCCACTCCCTGTTAATGGTCCCATCCGAACCTATAAAAAATTCCGCAGTGTAGGGCTCAATGACCACCCCGGAAAATAATACCCCCGTAGTATAACCAGCACCATCCGTGGTTGCATTGGCCAATTGCGGGGTCACGTTCATACTGTAGGTTTCGGATACCGGGGCAATAGTGTTTGGATTGCCGCTATTTGGGAATTGGCCCACCAAATGATTAGCCACTCCATTTACGGTGATGCTCCTTGTATTACCGGAAATGGATTCGGAATATAAGGAGGTACCACCCAATTCGGAGGCAATGTCCACGGTACAGCCGGAAGCATCAAGGTTTATGGTGAAAACGTTTGAAGAACCGGAACAATCCAAATTGGAACCATTGTCCGCTAAAGTAATTTCCGAATCATCCGAGGTGGAACAAGAGGCCAGCAGGAACAGGTATAAAAGCAAAAAGTTTTTTAGAATACGCATTGGTCAAGTGTTTTTGAATTTGTAGTTTGACCATTGCTTTCTAAATTGGTTTAATGAAAAAAGGGGCGGTCGGCCCCTTTTTATGATTATTTAACACCGCTATTACTGTCCCCGCCGTTTTCGTACCTGTTGCAAAAGTCTTTTTTTAAAGTCTTCCTCTGCCTTTAACAACAATACAATTTTCCTAGCCGGAAGTACCTTCTCCAGGTCCTGTAGGAATTCTTGTTCCAGACCGTGTTTCTCATTTTGTAGGATTTGAAATTCCGATAACAATTTTGCAGCTTCATCATCGGTCAAATCATCCAGATAAGGTAGTTGGCTTCCAAAACGTTGACGTTCTTTTCTCCTAAGCCTGTGCAGTGCTTCATCATGGGCATTGTAAACGGGCCAAAAATCCTGTGCTTCGGATGGGGTAAGTCCCAAACGTTCCGTGATAAAAGCTACCTTTAGGGTTTTTATACGCTCTTGTGCCGGCCGTTGGGCATAAACACCCATGGTCAGCAATACGAGCAGTAGAACCAATATTTTAGTACTGTAGTTCATCATAATCCAAATCTAAATCTTCCAAATCCTCCACATTTGCATCCAAATACTCCAATATACTTTCTTCTTCCAATATTTTTTCGGTAATATCCGCAATGGAGATATCATCCAAATTTACGGCTTCTGCAATCTCATAAGAAGAAAGGCCATAGGCAGTGTCCTCAAAATAGGTTTCAATATCCATACTGGCCAAATCCTCAAAATTCAGGTCAGGGCCTTGGTTCCGGTTCCATGCCAGGGCCAGAACAAAAATAAGGGCCACCGTGGCCGCGGCATAGTACACCGCCTTATATCCCACCAAAGAAATCACTTTTGGGGATTTTCCCTTCATTTTTTCAATAGTGGAGCTATAAATTGAATCAAAATAACCTTCGGGTGCCGCAAATCCGTCGGATTTCGGAATTAGCGTACTTTCCTGGGAAGTTTCTTCAATCGCCAAACGTTCAAACAAACGTTCATTGAAATTGTCAAAGTAGCCTTCCGGGGTCTTGAATTTATTTTTGTGGTTCTTTTTCATGCTGTTAGTTAGACCAATCTATGGCGAAAAGGTTTAATCCGGTTCGGTAAGATACGATTCAATTTTTTTTACTGCCAAATGGTACGATGCTTTTAGACCACCCACCGAGGTTTCCAAAATTTGTGAAATTTCCTCATATTTCATTTCCTGAAAATATTTCATGTTAAAGACCAGTTTTTGTTTTTCCGGTAGGGTGGCAAGTGCCTTTTGGAGCTTTAACTGAATAGCATCGCCTTCAAAATAGACATCCGATTGTAGGTTTTCTACAAGGGATTGTTGTAGTTCTTCATTGGACACCCCCAATTTTCTTGATTTTTGCTTTAGAAATGTCAATGCCTCATTGGTTCCAATTCGGTACATCCAGGAGTACAGTTTACTTTCCCCCTTAAAACCGTCAATACTTCGGTAAACCTTTATAAACGTGTTCTGAAGCACATCATCGGCATCGTCATGATCAAGGACAATGCGCCTTATATGCCAATACAGTCGTTCCTTATAGGTGTTCACCAACACTTCAAAGGCCTTGGACTGTGTAGCTTTGTCCTTTAATTCGAATACTAAGGATTCCTCAGCTGACAAAAGGGATATTTTAGAGGTTTGACCATAAAAATAGCGAAAGGTTTAAATCCCTATTTGAGAATGATTGCCAATTCTACTTTCCACTTTTAAAAATGCATCGAAAACCGCACAGGGGTGGTGGATTATTTGAGAATGGTGCCGAAAACAGTTTTTTATCCTTGCTTTTTGGAGTTTTTGACCAAATAACGGGAACAGCAGTGCTTTTATGCCATGGTCTGCATTTCCACCAGCTTCTTGTATCCCTTTTTGGATTTCATCAGTTCCTGGTGGGTACCTTGCTCCAAAATCTTGCCCTTGCTCATGACTACAATGGAATCCGCATTTTGAATAGTGGACAATCGGTGGGCAATAACAATTGAGGTCCTGTTGCGCATCATTTTTTCCAGCGCATCCTGAACCAAACGTTCGCTTTCCGTGTCCAAGGCCGAAGTAGCTTCATCCAAAATCATGATGGGAGGATTTTTTAGTACGGCCCGGGCAATGGACAAACGCTGTTTTTGCCCGCCACTCAACTTGTTTCCACCATCGCCAATATTGGTGTTATAGCCTTCAGGTAGTTCCATGATAAAATCATGGGCATTGGTAATTTTGGCGGCTTCCACAATTTCTTCCTCGGTGGCGTTGGTTTTGCCCAAACCGATATTGTTCTTTACCGAATCATTGAATAAAATGGAATCCTGGGTTACCAGGCCCATTAGTTCGCGGAGCGATTTTTTTGAAATATCCTTGATGTTGATACCGTCAATTTCAATGCTTCCTTCGTTCACGTCATAAAATCGGGTCACCAAGTTGGCCACGGTACTCTTGCCACTCCCGGATTGTCCGACCAAAGCAACGGTATGTCCTTTGTTTACCTTGAGGTTGAACCCCTCCAAAACATTTTCATTTTCATATCCAAAGGAGACATTTTTAAAATCAATCCCCGTGTCAAACTTTTCAATTTCCGTTGGATTTACAGGTTCTTTTATGGAGTTCTCGGTTTCCAGAATTTCAAAGATCCGTTCTCCTGCCGCATTTCCTTTTTTAATGCTGTAATTGACCGTTGTTATGGCCTTGACCGGATTGATAATGGTATAGAACAGTCCAATGTAGCCCATGAAATCCTGTGGTTTTAGTCCACTGTTTTCGTCAAATACCAAGCTTCCTCCATACCAAAGCACGGTAATGACCACCGCAACCCCAAGGAACTCACTCAATGGGGAAGCCAGCCCTTTTCGTTGTAGAACGGAATTCATGATATTCTTGAATCGCTCCGTGGAATCCGTAAACTTTTTTGCCAATTTACCTTCTGCATTGAAGCCCTTAATGACTTTTAACCCCGTAAGGGTTTCCTCCAAAAAAGATAGGAACACCCCATTCTCCTTCTGTGCGGCCAGGGATTGTGCTTTTAAACGTTTCCCTACCGCAGAGATTATAAATCCGGTAATGGGTAGGAAGATGAAAACAAACAAAGTCAGTTTGGCACTTATCAACAACATGGAAATCAACACAATAACAATGGTAATGGGTTCCCGAACCAGCGCCTCCAAAGAGTTGATTATGGAACTTTCCACTTCTTTGACATCTGAGGTCATTCGAGCCAACAGATCACCTTTTCGCTTTTCCGAGAAAAAGGAAATTGGCAAATCCACCACTTTGTGATACAGGGAATCCTGTATGTCCTTTACCATTCCGGTACGTAAGAAGGCCAAAAAGTACATGGCCATATAGCGAAATAAGTTCTTAAGGAAGAAAATCACAATACTGGCCAGGCAAATGAATACCAAAGCGGCCATGGGCCCGTCATCGGTAACCTTCTGTGTCAAAAAATAGTTCAGGGAATCTTCGGCATATCCTTTTAGGTTCGAAAACCCCTGATAAACGGGCTTTTCAAAAACTTCCTCTTGATTATCGAACAGTATCCCCAACGTAGGGATGAAAATGATAATGGAGAGCACATTAAAAAAGGCATACAATACATTGGATATAATGTTCAGTATGCCATAAAGTTTGTACGGTTTAGCGAACCGCAACAGTTTTTTAAGGATGTTGTTCATCAACCTAAATTCAATTCGGCTACAATGCCATCCAATTTGGCATCCAATTGCGAATTTACGGATTTAAATTCCGAAGCACTGGGCAATACAGCGTTGGTACTCATGTAGAACTTCACCTTAGGCTCTGTACCAGAAGGTCTTGCCGCTATTCGAGTACCATCTTCGGCTTCGTAGATCAGTACGTTGGATTTTGGCAAATCAATGGATTTTTCCTCACCGGTCACCACATTTTTTGCGATTGATGTATTGTAATCCTCAATCCAAACCACCTTTGAACCTTGAACCGTTTCCACGGGATTTTCTTTAAATTCCTTCAACATTTGCTTGATTTCCTCCGCACCACTGATTCCCTTTTTGGTCAATGAGATCAGTTTTTCCTTATAAAAACCAAATTCCACATAAGCATTGATCAACTCTTCATAAAAGGAACTGCCATTTGCTTTTGCTTCCGCGCCAACCTCGCAAGCCAGAAGTGTAGCGGTAACGGCGTCTTTATCGCGAACAAAGTCGCCCGCCATATAGCCAAAACTCTCTTCGCCACCACCTACAAATTTTGAATCCGGGAAATCCTTGATCATTTTACCGATCCATTTGAAACCGGTCAAGGCTGTTTTGAATTCTACGCCATAGGATTTAGCCATTTGCTCCATCATAGGAGTGGAAACAATGGTAGTCGCTATAAATTCATTGCCCTTAAATCCTTTTTCTTTGTATTTATCCAAAAGGAACTTGGTCATGAGCACCATGGTTTGGTTTCCATTCAACAGCTCCATTTCCCCCTTCAAATTACGGACCGCAATGCCCAAACGATCGCTGTCCGGGTCTGTGCCCACAACCATATCCGCTCCAATGGCCTCGGCTTTTTTCAAAGCTATGGCCAAGGCTTCCGGCTCTTCGGGGTTTGGGGATTTTACCGTTGGGAAATTACCGTCCGGAATGGCCTGCTCCTCAATAACGGTGACATGGGGATAGCCTGCCATTTTTAGGACTTGGGGTATGGCCGTAATGGAGGTCCCATGGATTGAGGTAAACACAATTTTAAAATTGTCCTTCCCCGCTGCATTAAAATTTCCTGCCTGGACAGACGCATCAAAAAAAGCGTTATCGACTTTGGTATCTATGGATTCAATTAGGTTATGGTCCGCTTCAAATTTGATATCCTCATAGGCGATGGTATTGATTTCGGTAATTATTTCACCGTCCTGTGGTGGTACAATTTGTCCTCCATCGCCCCAATAGACTTTATAACCATTGTATTCCGGTGGATTATGGGAAGCCGTGAGCACAATACCAGCATGGCAGTCCAAGTGCCTAACGGCAAAGGAAAGCTCAGGAGTCGTCCTTAGCGCGGAAAACCGAAATACCCTTATTCCATTCGCGGACAGTACTTCTGCCACTGTTTGGGAAAGCGTGTCACTATTGTGCCTGCAATCATAGGCAATGACCACTTTAATAGTTTCGCTGGGATATGTTTTCTTTAAATAATTGCTTAGGCCCTGGGTGCTTTTCCCCAAGGTGTACTTATTGATGCGATTGGTTCCCACGCCCATTACGCCGCGCATACCACCGGTGCCAAATTCCAGGTTTTTGTAGAAACGTTCTTTGAGCTCTTCGTGATCGGTATCCATTAAATTCTGGACTTCTTGTCGTACTTCGGGGTCAAAAAAATTGGAAAGCCATGATTTGGCAGTGGTCAGAAAAGTATCCATAAGTGTTGTTATTGCTCTTTAAAAACAAATGTAAGGAGAAACCCAATTTGATTATTCAATAATGTTGATGGTTTCCTGCATTTTATAAGGTTCACTTTGTTTTTTGGTGCGGATGAACAATTCCCCTAGAAAACCCGCCAAGAATAATTGGGTTCCAATGATCATGCAGGTAAGGGCAATATAAAACTGGGGCCTGTCCGTAATCAAGCGTCCCATGGGATTCAAAAAAAGCTTATCTATCCCCAGGTACATGGAAAATCCAAAACCAATCACGAACATTAGAACGCCCAAAGCGCCAAAAAGGTGCATGGGTCTTTTACCAAACCGGGATACGAACCAGATTGTGGTCAAATCCAAAAAACCATTGATAAATCGTTCTGCACCAAACTTGGTGGAACCGTACTTTCTGGCTTGATGCCGCACCACTTTTTCACCAATCTTGGAAAAACCTGCGTTTTTGGCCAAGACAGGGATGTAGCGATGCATCTCCCCGGAAACTTCAATGGTTTTGACCACTTCATTCCTAAAAGCCTTTAGACCACAGTTAAAATCATGTAGCTTAACACCGGAGGTTCGCCTGGCGGCCCAATTAAAAAGTTTGGAAGGAAGGTTTTTTGTTAGAATGGAATCGTAGCGTTTCTTTTTCCATCCGGAGATAATATCGAAGCCCTGGTTGGAAATTAAGTGATACAATTCTGGAATTTCCTCGGGATTGTCCTGAAGATCGGCATCCATGGTGATGACGACATCGCCTTGGGCTTCCTTAAAACCGGCATGCAATGCCTGGGATTTACCAAAATTTTTCGAAAAGCGTATACCTTTAACGTTGCCATCGTTTTTGGCTATGGTCAAGATGGTTTCCCATGACCTGTCCGTACTCCCATCATCAATAAAAATAATCTCGTACAAAAAGCGATTGGATTGCATCACGGATACAATCCAATCGTACAATTCCTGTATGGATTCTTCTTCGTTAAGTAAGGGGATTACAAGGGATAATTGCATATGCTACCGTGGTAAACTCCCCAAAAGTAGTATTTTTTCCTTAGTAGGATGGCCTTGGTTTTTTGACTATTGCACCGGTAATTAAACCCACCACCAATCCAAAGATAGCGCTTAACAGTACCCCCACACCCATAAATATGGGAAAGAACTTTTTCTGGAACTCAACACCCTGGTCCCATTGTTCCTGTGTCATTTTAGGATTTGCCTCAAATGCCTCTACCTTGGCAATTTCCATTGCTTTGTCCATATAATCCGGTTCCAGGACGCCGGACATCAGATAAAACCAGATGATACCGATTATTGTTGCAATTACACCAATACCGGCACCAATTTTAATTGCCTGTCCAATTTTTAAGTAGTTTTCATTGGATTTTTTGTATTGGACAATGCCAATAACAATGAAAACAGCCAAAATGCCGTACTGTATCGCCTGAATTGTAAAGCTACGTTCATAATGTAAGCCTTGGGTATACAGCATTATGCCAAAAACCACACCGACCAGGCCGGCCAGTCCCCCATAAGTGAGAATATGCTTTTGTGTTTTTAAATCTTGTCCTTCCATTTGTTTTAATTTTAGTTGATTACCTGTTATTTGTTGAAATTACCCTGGTTTTGCTACAATTTAAAAGTACAATTTTTGTTTTTTGCCCAAACCCACTTGTTTGTAAAAGGAATTTATCTAAATTTGCAGTCCGAAAAATCGATGTAACGAGATGAAAGCAGGAATTCACCCGGATAATTATAGATTGGTAGCTTTTAAGGACATGTCCAATGATGATGTTTTTATCACCAAGTCTACCGCAGAGGCCAAAGAGACCATTACTGTAGATGGTGTGGAATACCCATTGGTAAAGTTGGAAATTTCCAGAACCTCCCATCCTTACTATACTGGTAAAACCAAACTGGTGGATACCGCTGGTAGGATTGATAAGTTCAAGAACAAATACAAAAAATTCCAAAAAGAGGAAAAGTAATTTCCTACATTTAGAAAATATACTTTTAACGCCTTCGTTACGAACACGGAGGCGTTTTTTATTTTTGACCAACCCTATTTGATAGCCAATGAACTATATCCTTGCCGACGGAGACACAAGAAACTCCCTGCTGCCCTTTACCTTTACCCGGCCTGTAGCTGAAATACGCGTGGGAATTTTGACCATTGCGGAAAAATGGGAAAAACACCTTGGAGTTGAGATCAGCTATTGGACGGAAGACTATCTGGTCCAAAGGTTTCCCTTGGTCACAGCAGCCGATAATGTGGTCATTAATGCGGCGTATTTGCCAAATTCCACTTTAAAGGCAAAGATTGGGACCCTTAAAAACAAGCAGGCATTGGTATTTGGTGATGATATCATTGCTTACCGAACCAATGATGTGGGAGAACATTTTACCGTTGGAGCCTATGATTCCATTGCTTATGAGGACGAATGTATGACCATAAAAAACACATGGGATATATTTTCCAAAAATGACGAAGCCCTTCGGGCCGATTTTGAATTATTGACCCAGGGAAGAAAAAGTCAACCCATATCGGAGACCAATACGATCATTGGTGATGCTATCTTTCTGGAAGAAGGGGCACAAGTGGAAGCCAGTATTCTCAATACCACAACCGGTCCCATTTATATTGGAAGGAATGCTTTGATCATGGAAGGTTGTATTATCCGTGGTGGTTTGGCATTATGTGATAATTCCGTCCTAAAAATGGGTGCCAAAATCTATGGGGCAAGCACCTTTGGCCCGTATAGTAAGGTAGGGGGAGAGGTTAACAATGCCGTATTGTTCGCGTATTCCAATAAGGGACATGAAGGCTTTTTGGGAAATTCCGTCCTTGGTGAATGGTGCAACCTTGGTGCCGATACCAATACCTCAAACATGAAAAACAATTATGCAAAAGTGCGGCTTTGGGATTACCGGACGGAAGGTTTTGCCCATACTGGCTTACAGTTTTGCGGATTGATGATGGGAGACCACAGCAAGGCGGGTATCAATACCATGTTCAATACGGGTACCGTTGTTGGGGTAAGTGCCAATATATTCGGTAGTGGCTTTCCCCGGAACTTTATTCCCAGCTATTCCTGGGGAGGCGCCTCCGGCTTTACCACCTATAGAACCCCTAAAGCCTTTGAAACCGCTAAAGCCATGATGGATAGGAAGGGGGTCGGGTTTGACACCACGGAACAAAACATTTTGGAACATGTTTTTGAGTTGACCAAAAGGTGGCGGAAGGATTAATCTTTAACTATTGGCAGATGCACGTATAATGGCATCCTAGCCTTGCCATTTTAATTTTTACATGTCGTTCGGGAGAGGGTTGGATTATTTTGTTATCAATATAACCTATTCCCCATAGTATCAGTGCCCCGTGAAGTAGCCATACAATTGATATACAAAAAGGCCTATCCCCGCAATTATGAGGTACCCGTTAACTGCTTTGTAAAAAGCAGGAAATTGTTTGTGCTTCCGTGCAAGTGTGAGTATAAAGACGATTGGAATTAATGCCAGGACCTGTCCTACCTCCACACCTAGATTAAAGCACAGGATTTTTGCCAGAAATTGCTCCTTTCCCATGTCAAAGGACTGTAATCTTGTGGAAAGCCCAAAGCCATGAATCAACCCAAAAAGACCGACCATGAGTAGTAAATTGGGCGATTTGACCTTTATTTTTTCAAAACCGCCCAAATTCTCAAATCCCTTGTACAAAACACTTAGGGCGATAACCGCATCCACCAAATGCTCATTTGCCGTGATTCCAGTATATGTGGCACCTATTAGGGTAATACAATGCCCTATTGTAAAAACTGTAATGAACTTCAAGATGTCCTTGAAGCTGTTCAAGTAAAATATAACACCGGTCAGGAAAAGCAGGTGATCATAACCAGTGAGCATGTGGGTCGCACCTACTCGAATATAGGCCCACAAACCACCGTTACGCAAAAGCTCCTGATCGGCACTGGTGACATCGTGGGCAAATCCCAAAAGCGGAACGAACAGCAAAATCAGCAGCAGTGCCCGTCTTAAATTGGAATGCATCGTTAGTTCTTTTTTCTGAAGATCAGGAACAACACTCCTATAAGGAGAAGACTACCCAAAATAAAGACCCAAGTAGGAAAACCATGCTCGTGATCATGATCATGGGTGTGCGTATCATGACCATGTTTGTGGCTTACTTCAAAAGTAAGTGTCGCCCATTTGGATTTATGGGTCAGTTCATCACTATCGGTAACTCTGATCATATAAATGGTCCTTAGATAATAGATACCTTCTTCAGGTAGATTTACGGTGACCATACCTTGGTCATTGGTTCGTAATTGTTGACCGCTGGTATGGGTGTGTGATTCGGCAGTTTCGGGCGTGTTGGAATGGCTAAGATTACCATCGGAATGTTCATGGTCATTGGAGTGACCTTCCCCACCGTGTTCATGTTCATGGCCGGAAGTATGGTGCGTATGACTGTGTGAACTTTTCAGGTAGTCCGCATAGACCAGTTGGTTGGATAATGGCTTGGCATCCAGCAATAATTGTACTTCCAGCTTTTCACCACTGTACTTTTCATAGGGATTTTCCATGGGAACAAATTCTATTGGATAGTCCAGGGCAGAACTCCAATCATTTGTCCTATTATCACCCACCTGGTAAATCGCCTTTACATGTTTTTCATAACTCTCTACCGCATCTTGATCCAATAAGCTGTCATTGGTACGTTGTTGAAGCATGTCCAAAACACCATCGTGTTCCAGGTAGTCGTTAAATTTTTCAGCTGTGAGTTCAATGTTTCTTGCTTTTGTGGAAACACCTGCCACATACGTTCCTGCTTTACCCGTATTAAAAGTTAATTGGGTAATGGTACTGTCTTGATCTTTCCATTGATCTGGATCGATAAATGTTCTTTCGCCTTGGGCGATAACGGAGGCGTCCAGCATGCGGTCCCGGGCAATGATATTTTCGCTCTTTTCAAAAGTTCCATTGTACAGGCTCAATGTCGCTTCTTGATTGGGCTGCAGGAAATAGGTGTCCATTTTTACATACAGATCGTGGCTGCATAATACCAAAATGGCAGACAGTAGGTATAGGGGTTTACGCATGGGTCAAAATTTTGACCCCAAATATACAAGCTAAACCTACCATACATAAATGCATTGAAACATAAAATTTGTTTCGAAGGTTACAAAACACCACAGGCTTTAGCCTACAACTTTAAAAATTTCGACTGGATTCGGAGGTAGTCGAATTTGAATTCTTTAGTAGTCTTACAAGTTTAATATCCTCTCGTATGCACCAAGCGTTTAGGAGGGTTTCCTTTAATGTTTTCTTCCATGCTATCAGGTTTGATCCCATCATAGTTTTTCCAACTTTATATTTTATTAGCAGTGATATGCTACCGTTAAAACATTTAAGCGAGCTCAATACTGGTAAAGAGCATTGACCGATTACGAAGTTAGCTGAACAATTCCATGCCGGTATTTTCCTATTGGATGATCACTTCTAAAATCTGAATTCTAAATTCTAACCTCTTATAACTATCTTTGCAGGCCGATTTTCAGTTGGTTATGAACAAAAAAGTGGCCTTTTATACGCTGGGGTGCAAATTGAATTTCTCAGAAACCTCAACCATAGCCCGAAATTTTCAAAATGAAGGTTTTGACCGCGTGGACTTTGCCGAAAAAGCTGACATTTATGTCATCAATACCTGTTCGGTGACGGAGAATGCGGACAAACGTTTTAAAACCATTGTAAAACAGGCCCAGAAGGGGAATCCAGAGGCTTTTGTGGCCGCTGTGGGCTGTTATGCACAGCTAAAACCCGAGGAGTTGGCCGCGGTTGATGGGGTTGATTTGGTTTTAGGGGCAACCGAAAAATTTAAATTAACGGATTACCTGAACGATCTATCCAAAAACGATAAAGGGGAAGTGCATTCCTGCGAAATTGAAGAGGCCGACTTCTATGTAGGCAGTTATGCAATAGGAGATCGTACAAGGGCGTTTTTAAAAGTGCAGGATGGGTGTGACTACAAATGCACCTATTGCACCATTCCCTTGGCACGTGGGATTTCTCGAAGTGATTCTTTGGCAAATGTATTGCAAAATGCCAGTGAAATTGCTTCCCAGGGTATTAAGGAGATTGTACTCACGGGAGTAAATATTGGGGATTATGGAAAGGGGGAATTCGGCAATAAAAAACACGAGCATACTTTTTTTGAACTGGTCCAGGCCTTGGATAGGGTAGAAGGAATCCATAGATTACGCATTTCATCCATCGAACCCAATCTGTTGAAGAATGCTACCATTGATTTTGTGGCCCAGAGCAACAGTTTTGTTCCACATTTTCATATTCCATTACAGAGTGGAAGCGATAAGATTTTGAAATTGATGCGCCGTCGATATTTATCGAATTTATATGTGGATCGGGTAAATCGCATCAAACAAACAATGCCCCATGCCTGTATTGGGGTGGATGTCATTGTGGGCTTTCCCGGTGAAACGGATGAGGACTTTTTGGAAACCTATCATTTTTTGAACAGACTGGATATTTCCTATTTGCATGTGTTCACCTATTCGGAACGGGACAATACCTTGGCCGCTGAAATGGAAAATGTTGTTCCCAAACATATCAGATCTAAACGCAGCAAGATGTTACGGGGGCTATCGGTTAAAAAAAGAAGGGCCTTTTACGAAGACCAATTGGGAAGTACACGGACCGTTTTGTTCGAAGGGGAAAACAAGGAAGGGTACATCCATGGATTTACGGAAAATTATGTAAAGGTAAAGGCGCCATGGAACCCGGAACTGGTCAATACATTGCACCAAGTGCAACTTACCGAAATCGCCGAAGATGGATTGGTCCGGTTCAACTTTGTTTCAGAACATGTCCTGGCATAAAAAACCCTGCCGAAATGGGCAGGGTATATTCTTGTAAAATACGTTTAGGTTAGATACGGATTCCTACGGGAAGCATTTCTTTATATTGCCTATTTTTTCTTAGAAAACCAGCAATATGTGGGCTTGTAGGCACTACCCGAACATTTTGCTCTTGTAAGTGGTGTAAAACTTCTTTAATGAAGTCTTCTTTAAATCCTTCCTGGTTAATTTCCTCAGGGATGACCAACTTGGTCAAAAAGACTTTACGCTCTTGCGAAGAATACTCAATCTTTGCCAAATGACCATTGATTTTAGTCTCGAACTGACGAAGGAAACTGTTGTCTTTGATTTCCATTTCTCTCATATAGTTATGGTTTAATGAGGTCACCATACCATAAAGCAATAGCTAAACGTTACGCTATTAGGTTTGGTGACAGTTTCTGTCTATGAAATGTGTGTGGTTATACATAAACGGGAGGCAAAGATAGTTAAAAAATCCCTAATTTCCTAGCAAAATCAGAGCCCTGCAATTGTTGGATACCTCAAAAACACATATTTACCTAATGCCCGGTATGGCTGCCAGTCCGGCCATTTTTGATGGCCTAAAATTGGATGGTTTTCTTTTTGAATTGCATAGATTGGATTGGTTTCCACCAAAAAAGGGAATTTCCCTCTCGGAATATGCGTGGGAAATGTGCAAAAAAATCAAACACCCAAAACCCGTTTTGCTTGGGGTTTCCTTTGGAGGCATGTTGGTCCAGGAAATGGCCAGGCACATGGAAACCAAAAAAGTGATTGCTATTTCCTGTGTCAAGACAAAGCATGAACTTCCCAAACGGATGCTATTTGCGAAATACACCAAGATCCATAAGCTATTGCCAACGGGATTGGTCAATAATGTGGAACTTCTGGCCAAATATGCCTTTGGTGAAACGGTGACCAAAAGACTTGAGCTTTATGAGCAATACTTGGGCGTAAGGGATAAAGACTATATAGATTGGTCCATAGATGCCATTGTAAACTGGGAACAAACGCAGTTCCCCAAAAATCTGGTACACATTCATGGAGAAAAAGATGCCGTTTTCCCCATTGCGCACATAAAAAATTGCATCACCGTAAAAAATGGTACGCACACCATGATTTTGCATCGGGCAAAATGGTTCAATGAAAACCTTCCCCGGCTTATTTTGGAATGATGGGAATGATTTTAATGGTATCTTGCTTTAAAATTCGGGGATTGATGAAACATCTTAAAAACATTTTGACGGGAATTGGGTTTTTGTTCGTTTTAGCAAGTTTGATTTATGCAGTCCAACTGCAGACCGAAGAACCCAAGACGATGGAAAAAGAAGTTGGTATCGAAAAAAATGTGGCCGACAGCTACCAAATAACGGCGATTGCCATTCCGTCCGATCTTAATTTTGCCGGAGAACCTGTCCCCTTGGAAGATCCTGAAATTATGGAACGGGTAGATCGTGAATTTTTGGTCAATACGTACTGGCAATCCAATGCGGTTCTTTTAATGAAACGGGCCAATAAGTATTTCCCCATTATTGAGCCCATCCTTGCCAAAAATGGGATACCGGATGATTTTAAGTATTTGGCCGTTGCAGAAAGTGGATTGCTGGATGTGCCATCTCCCGTCGGAGCCTCCGGCCTATGGCATTTTATGAAAGCAACCGGAAGGGAATATGGTTTGGAGGTCAATGCCAATGTAGATGAAAGATATCATGTTAGAAAATCCACGCAGGCAGCTTGTGAATACCTCAATAAATGGAAGGAAAGGTTTGGAACATGGACCTTAACGGCGGCGGCTTACAACGCAGGTCCGGCCGGAATTCAAAAATATATGGGAATCCAAAAAGTGGATGATTATTATGATTTGCTCCTTGGCCAGGAAACAGGACGTTACGTATTTCGGATTTTGGCCATCAAGGAAATACTGTCCCACCCTAAAAAGTATGGATTTGAACTGGAGCAGGAAGACCTTTATGAAATGGTCCCTACCTTTACCGTTGAAGTGGATACCGTAGTAAAAAGTTGGGCGGATTTTGCCAAACTTTATGAAATCAACTACAAGATTCTAAAACGGCACAATCCATGGCTAAGGGAACCCCATTTAAACAATGCCTCCCGAAAGAAATATGTGATTGAAATTCCAAAAAAAGGCTATTACAGCGTTGCAAAATAAGGATTAGCGATATCGTGTCCGTACCTGTTGCGGACCCTTTTTCAGCTGCTGCTGCATCATTTTCAGCTGATCTGTCAACATGCCATTCTTATCCAATTTCTTCGCTTCCTGTAGCAAAGTGGTGGCTTCCCGTTTTCTTCCCTTTTGCATGGCAATACCCGCCAAGCTCATTTTGGCCATGGCCTCATCATAACCCATGTTCAACCCCAATCGCAAAGCCTTTCTAAAGTATTTTTCAGCTTGGGTCAGGTTTTTTTGGGAGTAAATAATACCATGCAGATAATTATAGTAACCCTGTTGTTTCTTTACCAGGGCCGCTTCTGGGTTCTTAATTCTTGACAACCATTTTTCGGTGCCTTCCATATCCTGTTTTCGCATTCGTAGGAACGCCAAAAGAATGATTTCATTCCTGAAATACAAAAAAATAAAGATCAAGGAGAGCAGTATCAGGAATATTCCATTACCTATATACCCTTCAACAAATTGATACACGGCATACGCGTTGATCAATACGGCAATCACCAATTTTATATTCTTATGGAACATTTTTAGGTTCGAATTTTGTGGATTTGAATGAAATATTCTTGAAGTAGGCAAAAGTAACAAAAAGAGTTGAAACATTTTTTTTACACGCTTGTCAAAGTAAAAACTCTTTGTATATTTGCGCCCAGAATTTTCAGGGCCTTTTGGTCCTTACAAATACCTTTAACTATGAAAAGAACATTTCAGCCATCCAAGAGGAAAAGAAGAAACAAACATGGTTTTAGAGAGCGCATGGCTACTGCCAGTGGCAGGAAGGTTCTTGCGAGGAGAAGGGCCAAGGGAAGAAAAAAATTAACAGTTTCATCTGAACCAAGACACAAAAAATAGATGGACTGTCGATAACTCGTTAATTAATAGGTGCTGTATTTAAAATCAGCACCTTTTTTTTGACCTATTTTTAACGATTGAAGTAAAAGTAACAAGAAGAATGCCTAAAAGAGACGACTTAAAATCAATTTTAATTATTGGTTCAGGACCCATTATCATTGGTCAAGCATGTGAATTTGATTATTCAGGTTCGCAGGCCTTACGCTCCTTACGGGAAGATGGTATTGAAACCATTTTGATCAATAGCAATCCGGCCACCATAATGACGGATCCCTCAATGGCCGACCATGTGTATCTAAAGCCGTTAAATACAAAATCGATTATTGGGATTCTCAAAAAGCATCCGCAGATTGATGCCGTGTTACCTACAATGGGGGGACAAACTGCTTTAAATCTATGTATTGAAGCGGATGAAAAGGGCATTTGGGAAGATTTTGGAGTGGAAATCATAGGGGTGGACATAGACGCCATCAACATCACGGAAGACCGGGAAAAGTTCCGCGAATTGATGTTGAAAATTGGTATTGGAATGCCCCCCCAAGCTTCTGCGACCTCATTTCTAAAAGGTAAGGAAATCGCACAGGAGTTTGGTTTTCCTTTGGTCATACGAGCCTCATTTACATTGGGCGGGGCAGGGGCATCCATTGTGTACGATCCCAAAAAGTTTGACAATCAATTGAGCCATGCACTGGAAGTATCCCCCATTCACGAGGTAATGATTGATAAGGCCCTGATGGGCTGGAAGGAATACGAGTTGGAATTGCTTCGGGATAAAAATGATAATGTTGTCATTATCTGTACCATTGAAAATATGGATCCCATGGGTATCCATACCGGTGATTCCATCACTGTGGCCCCCGCCATGACATTGTCGGACAGGACTTTTCAGCGTATGCGGGACATGGCCATCCATATGATGCGCAGCATTGGGGATTTTGCAGGGGGGTGCAACGTGCAGTTTGCGGTAAGCCCGGACGAAAAAGAGGATATCATTGCCATTGAAATCAACCCTAGGGTTTCCAGATCTTCCGCCTTGGCGTCCAAAGCCACGGGATATCCAATTGCCAAGATAGCCGCAAAGCTGGCCATTGGCTATTCTTTGGATGAATTGAGCAATCAGATCACAAAATCCACATCCGCACTATTTGAACCGACATTGGATTATGTCATTGTAAAAATTCCCCGTTGGAATTTTGATAAGTTCGAAGGGTCGGATAGGACCCTGGGACTACAAATGAAATCCGTTGGTGAGGTCATGGGCATTGGGCGTTCCTTCCAGGAAGCATTGCACAAGGCCACGCAATCCCTTGAAATCAAAAGAAATGGACTTGGTGCGGATGGCAAGGGCTACAAGGATTATGAGACCATTATCCAAAAATTGACCGTCCCCAGTTGGGACCGGGTCTTTGTAATTTATGATGCCATACAATTAGGCGTACCCTTGCAACGGATACATGATATCACCAAGATCGATATGTGGTTCTTGAAACAATATGAAGAACTCCATTATTTAGAGCAGGAGATTTCAAAATATACCATAGCCACCCTTTCCAGGGAATTGTTATTGGAAGCCAAACAAAAGGGATTTGCCGATCGCCAGATTGCCCATATGCTGGACTGTTACGAAAGTGAAGTACATAAAAAGCGGATGGAGCTCAAAATCAACAGGGTGTACAAACTGGTGGATACCTGTGCGGCGGAATTTAAGGCGTTGACCCCGTATTATTACTCCACCTTTGAGGAGGAAATCGAAACTGCCGATGGCAAACGTTACGTAGCAAACGATAGCGAAGTCACCGATCGTAAAAAGATAGTTGTGTTGGGATCGGGACCAAATCGGATTGGACAGGGTATTGAGTTCGATTACTGCTGTGTGCACGGAGTATTGGCGGCAGCGGAATGTGGTTATGAAACCATAATGATCAATTGTAATCCGGAAACCGTGTCCACCGATTTTGATACGGCGGATAAGCTTTATTTTGAGCCGGTTTTTTGGGAGCATATCTATGACATCATCCTTCATGAAAAGCCAGAGGGGGTCATTGTGCAATTGGGCGGACAAACGGCGCTCAAATTGGCCGAAAAGCTGGATAAGTATGGAATCAATATTATTGGAACCAGCTTTAAGTCGCTCGATTTGGCAGAGGATAGGGGAAGCTTTTCCACACTGTTGAAGGAAAACGATATTCCCTATCCCAGATTCGGTACGGCGGAAACTGCCGATGAGGCTTTGGCACTTGCGGATGAGTTAGGGTTCCCTTTACTGGTACGTCCTTCTTATGTCTTGGGTGGTCAGGGCATGAAAATTGTAATCAATAAAGACGATTTGGAGGCCCATGTTGTGGACCTATTGCGCAAAATCCCAAACAATAAACTGCTGTTGGACCACTATTTGGATGGTGCCATTGAGGCTGAGGCGGATGCGATTTGTGATGGAGAGGATATTTATATTATTGGGATTATGGAACATATAGAACCCTGCGGTATCCACTCCGGTGATTCCAATGCCACCCTACCTCCATTTAACTTAGGGGAATTTGTTATCCAACAGATACGCGACCATACGAAAAAAATAGCATTGGCATTGAACACCGTAGGTTTGATCAATATTCAGTTTGCGATCAAGGATGATACCGTATTTATCATTGAAGCCAATCCACGTGCATCCAGAACGGTTCCTTTTATTGCCAAAGCCTATGGGGAACCTTATGTGAATTATGCCACCAAAGTAATGTTGGGCGAAAAAAAGGTCAAGGATTTTGATTTTAACCCACATTTGGAAGGCTATGCCATAAAACAGCCTGTTTTCTCTTTCAACAAGTTTCCCAATGTGAACAAGAACTTGGGTCCGGAGATGAAGAGCACGGGAGAAAGTATCTTGTTTATAGACAGTCTAAAGGAAGATGAATTCTATAATTTATATTCAAGGCGGAAGATGTACTTAAGCAAATAAGCATCTTCCACCTTGATGATGTGCAATGGATATTATTCAAATTTCAGGTTGTCGGTACTATCCAAACGTGCAGTGACTCCCCAGCCAAAAAAGTAATGGGCCACACCTAACAGCAATTCATTGTCACCTTTCTTAAGGGGTACCATGATTTCACTATTTTCTATGGTACACCTTCCCCTGGGTTCCTTCATACCTGGCGAAGCATAGTAGTTTTTATCGATATGTAGGGGCTGGCCATCCAGGAATACCCATATTTCATCGCTAAAGCCAAGGTGAAGCTTGCGAACCTGATCTACGTCTGATTTGATCTTGGTTTTGAGCCATACCAAACGTCGTTTGCCATTTTCTGTAGCCCCATATTCTCGAGTAAGGTTCACCATCCCGCGGCGTTCGGTAACCAGGGGTTTCCAACTGGAATCATTGAGCAAGGTGCTATCGATTGCAATACCGGGTTTCATGATATCCCTATTAAAGGCCAGGTCCACAGGAGCAGATACCAACCAATTCTTTAGATAGCGGGTGTCACTGTAGGTAGGGTCATAGCCTTCAACTTCCGGTAAATCCCCTACGGCATCTGGTTTTATAACGAGATTGGCATAGATGACATCACCGGTCAGGTAGATACTCCCGCTTTTTCCAGTGCCTTCCAAACTGGGTACATGTAAGGCAACGTTGTCCATGTCATTTACATAGACCCGCATCTGTTTGCCATGTATTACCAGTTTTACATGGTTCCACCCTTCGTCATAGATTGTGGCCGCAGCTTGATACTCATCGGTCATATCCCACATGTTCACACCATCGATTACCGTAGCGTATTGGGTGGTGTATCTACTTAGTGGGTCTACAGTACCAAAGTAGCGTATATAAAAGAGCTCGGCATATTTTTGATCGTTGGACGATCGAAATCCAATGCCTGGAAACCCTCTTCCTGTAAACTCCACATCATATTCAATAGTGCCATCGGTAAATTGGTGATTCTTTAGTTGAATATTAAGGTCCTCCCCAGCTTTTGGGCGTACCGCTGCAACCGATCTATGGGTCACAAACTCCACTGTTTCGGTATTGTACTTCCAACCCGCAGCGGTCATTGGAATCCTAATTTCTTTTCGCTGTCCATATAAAGTAACGGTAAGAAAAATGAAGAATAGGTGAATAAGCTTTTTGATAATGCTGTTAACTTTTGTCATTTCGAATTAAATTTGATACGACCAAATGTAATTTATGGGTGTTTTCAATTACAAGGATTCGCTTGTTCAATTTTGTTTAATCCTGTTCAATCCAGGGTTAAAGAATTCAATATCCTAGATTTATGAAAAAGCAGGATTCACGTATGAAAAAGCATTTGGTTACTTGTATCGAATCCCATTTGGGTTGGGGTACTGGAGATTCCTGGACCAACAAGGACTTTAAGGGTCTTAGTGATCAAATCTTTAAGGTTACCGGTAAAAGGTTAAGCGTCACTACCCTAAAACGCATTTGGGGAAGGGCGGAAGTTGTGGCCAATCCCAGCGTTACTACTTTTGATATCCTTTCGGAATTTGTGGGCTATGAAAGTTGGCGGGATTTTCAGCAAGCGCATTCCAACGGTCGGAGCATGGATAAATTGTCCAAAATCCCCTATGGCTTTTGGAAATGGGGAATAGGAAGTACGGTGATACTATTTTTGGCCCTGTTTTTTTTACGGGGAGGGAAAAATCCAACTGAGGCCCGTACCACTCCCAAAGTTGAATTCCCCATGGAAAATGTTTCATTTTCATTTGAAAAAGTAGCCATTGGATATCCCAATACGGTCATTTTTCAATATGATTTGGGTACACTTTCACCGGACAGCATGTACATTCAACAGTCTTGGGACAGTGATAAACGTATTCCCTTACATAAGGCCAGAGGATTGGTGACCTCCACCTATTACCTGCCCGGTTATTTCCTCACCAAATTGATAGCCAATGAACAAATCCTATTGGAGCGGGAACTGTATATCCCTACACAAGGGTGGCAAGCATCACTATTGGGGGACGGGGGACAGATAACCTATCTAAAACCTGAAGAGTTCTACAATGGGAAAAATCTAGGGATACGATCAGGGGTTATGGAGAAGATGGACGGTATGGAGGGCGGGGAACTCTATTTGGCCCAGCTTTCCCCCAATCCCAGTGTTGACGGTACTGATTTTTCAATGGCGACCACTTTTAGAATGCCAAAATCCAGTGAACATAGTATTTGCCATTCCATACGAATGACGGTCACTGGAACCCGGGAAGTTATTTCCCTGGAGTTCAGTATTCCCGGATGTGTGGGCGATTTGGGCTTTTTTATGGATAATGAAATGATTTCTGGAAGAAACCATGACCTTTCCGCCTTTGGTAGGGATATGAGTCTATGGACCCGATGTGAATTGAAGGTGAGCAACGGTATGCTCACCGTAATTTTGGATGGTCAAACTGCCTTCCAAAAAGAGCTTAAGGTAGATTTAGGGAAGATAGGAGGGGTGCAATGGACTTTTGAAGGACAGGGGGAAATACGGGAGTTAATTTTGGAGGATAAACTACAACGATGGAACCTTCTTCAATAAGAGCCTTTTTAGGATTATATGATTGAGTTTTTGTTGGCCTACATTTTTTTCGACTTATGGAAAAGTTTTTGCTTTGATTTCCTTATAGAGTGGTAAGGGTTGTTTTGGCAAATCGGTTAAAAAGTAATTGGCCAGTCGTCGTACTTCTTTTGCAAAATCACCAAAGGTCTGGGCCCTTGCGTTCATGGAGGCATTGATGACCAAATCATATTGGGGAAAAATCACCAGAAAATTCATCGATCCCTTACTCACTCCCCCGTGGTGCACCATCCAAACAGATGTGTTGTCCAAAATCTCCTTACTTTGATAGGCTAACCAGGAACGCCAGCCCAAGGCATATTCCTGTTCATTGATGTTGCCATCATCCAATTGCACTGGGCTCCAAAACTCCTTTAGGATTGCGGATGATAAAAATGAAGGACCGGATAACCAAGCGTTTCCCATTTTGACCAAATCGGTTGGAGTGGAAATGAATCCCCCACCGGCCCATTTATAGCTCAGGTTAGCATCGTCCAATATACCCATGGTTCTATATTCCCTGTAATAGCCTTTAGAGGTTTCATAGAATGTTGCCAAATGTTGGGTTCCCCGCCGGGTATGATCGGCATAGGTATTGTCCATGGTCAAGGGATGGAATACATGTTCTTGCATATACTCCAAAAAAGGCTGATCAGCAGCCTGTTCCAACACCACGCTGGCCAGGTTTATGTCAAAAGTGGAATATTTAAAATCGCTGCCAGGTTGGTAAAGCAATGGATAGCGATTGAATACTTTGATGCCCTCCGATGCCGAAGTGAACTGGTGGCAATTGCACAGGGTATACCTTGCCGAAGCAATCCCAAAATCTTTATAGTTACCTACACCGGCCGTATGGCTCAACAGTTGCCTCGTTGTAAAATTCCATCTCTTTTTGGGCCAATTGGCAATGGTATCACCTAAATAATTGTCCAGTTTGATGTGCCCCTTATTTACCAATAAAGCAATTCCGGTAGCGGTTATGGCCTTTGAAGTGCTTCCTACACGGTATTGGGTCTGGGGTGTTGCGGGGGTCAAAGATTTCATATGGGCATATCCCTCAGTGGCGGACCAGATTATGTTGCCTTGATGGCCAACGGCAATGGAAAAGGAAGGGACATCAAGTCTTTTGGTCACTCCTTTCATCCATTTTTCCGCTTTTTGAATTTGGGTAGTGTATGCATTGTTGACCGTCATTGTGGTAAACGGATAGGCGTCCTTGGGAAATAGGACCCATGTGGTATGATCATAAATGGTCCAACCAAGCCATATACAGAAAATAAAACCTATACTGCGCAATAGTCGTCTTTTGGGTTTGTCCAATCGTGTCTTTTTCATGCTTCAAAGATGAAATGGATGGGCATCGCCTATCCTAAAAATGGCCCAATTGCGGTAGGGTGCAACCGGAAAGTCGGTTATAACCTATGGAGATACGCTATGGGCGGTTACGCCGTATCCGTCGTCGCTTGGCGGGGTTTCGTCCACAAACATCATCTGAGCAGGGGTATTTCCCTATTTTTAGGGATTCGAAACGATGAAAAGGGAGTCGTACAACAGCACAAATACGGGATTGGGGCTCAAAAGGCATTTAATTTTTTGGTGCCTGCTTTTAACCTGTTTTACCCTGATACAGTTCTTTAAAGATGGGAACGAGCAAAGGATGGCCCTCATTTTTTTGCAGAATCTTAAACGGGTACCTGCGATGCTTGTTGCGGCCTATGTATTCAATTTTGTTTGGATTCCCAGATTTTGGAAAAAGAAGCGGTATTTGGTTTTTATGATCATGTCCGGTCTGCTTTTCTATTTCACTGGGGCCTTTGATCGAATGGTGAATGTTTACCTCTACGAACCCATTTTTAGAAAAGGAACATTTTTGCAAGAATCCATATTGGAGATTTTTAGTGATATATCCCATATGATCACCAGTTATATACCGGCCCTGTTAACGGCAACATTGGTCATGACCTTGACCAATATAGTCCATGAAAGTAACGAGACAAAGCGTCATGCACTGGAGTTACAACGGGATAAAAACAGGGCGGAACTCAATGCACTCAAAGCGCAGATCCATCCGCATTTTTTGTTCAATACCTTGAACAACCTTTATGCCCTCACCGTACAGAAATCGGATAAGGCCCCTAAAATGGTGGAAGCCCTGGCGTCCATTTTGGACTATATTCTGTACCAATGCAACGATAGGTTTGTACCTCTTGGGAATGAAATCAAGCTAATCAAAGACTACATCGCCCTGGAACACTTGCGGTTTGGGGACGCTATTGAACTGGACTGTTCCCTGGACTACGATAAGGATATCCACGGAGATGTAAGGATTGCTCCATTACTGTTACTTTCCATTGTGGAAAATGCCTTTAAACATGGGGCCAGCGGCCAGCTAAAACAACCCAAAATATGGATACGGCTTTCCATAGCGGAAAAAACACTATACTTTAGGGTTAAGAACACCAAAAATCAAGACTTGGTCAATGATGGTATGGGCTATACCAAAGGAATTGGAGTAACCAACCTAAGGCAGCAATTGTCTAAATTGTATCAACAGTACAGTTTTCAAAATAACGATCAAAAGGAGATGTATGAAGTTGAATTGGTCATAAACACCTTATCCGCCTATGATTAAGTGCATTGTTGTAGATGACGAACCGTTGGCACGTTCCCTATTGGAAGGACACATTGCGGAAGTTCCTTTTTTGGAGCACTTGGGATCTTTCAAGGACGGCGTAGAGGCGATTGATTTTTTACGGACCACCACAGTGGACGTTATTTTTTTGGACATTCAAATGCCCAAGCTTACGGGTATTGATGTCTTAAAGACCATTACAAGTCCTCCCAAGGTGATATTCACCACGGCCTACCGGGAATATGCCCTTGAAAGTTATGAATACGAGGCGGTGGACTATCTTTTAAAACCCGTCACCTTTACCCGTTTTTTTAAGGCGGTGAACAAGCTTCTTCCCCTTTCCGAGGATGTTGGATCTCGGACACACGGACTGCCCGTTGAGCATATTTATGTGGCCTTCAATAAAAAGCGGATTAAAGTAGTGTTGGACCAAGTGCTTTATATTGAAAGTGTAAAGGACTATATCCGTATCCATTTGGAGGACAAAAGACTGGTGGTCAAAGAACAGTTGGGGAGGTTTGCGGAACAATTACCTTCGCATTTTCTTAGAACGCACCGTTCCTATGTGGTGAATACGAACAAGATTACGGCCTATACGGCACTTGATGTAGAAATTGGGGACAAAGAGATTCCCATTGGGGGAAAATACAAGGAATATGTTTTTGGGTTGTTAAAGGCAATGGCCAAAAGGGGGTAAGATTACTTGAGGTGTTCCAAGGCACCTAAATCAGTTATACCAAACCGCATATCTTTTCCTGCGCAGTTCCAAAGCCAAACGCTCTTCCATTCGTAAAGCCTCTTCCCTGTTGGTTAATGGGGCTATATGGTTATAGAGACTGGGCCGCAGGTAGCTGCCATATTTTTTGACGATACTGGAGGAAAGGCTATGCCCTCTTTTATTGATAAAACCTGTTTTATGTTGCAAAAAACGTTCTTTGGGTGTTTTGCTCGTCATTCCAACATACAAACATTCCAAAACCCCATTAAATTGGGGATTGGCTTCCCGAAATCTGCGATGTTCCGTAAATACCTTTTTTGAAAGTTCAATAACATAGATACGGTATTCGGTTTTGGGCATTACGGTTTTTGTCCATAAACCTAATAAAAATAGTTTGGATGAATGCACGGCTTTCTATCCTGTCTTAGCTTAGACCGCTATAGTTGAAAATAGATTTATTGGGCACTCCATGGCCATTTTATTGGCCACAAATTCCCAGTCGATTTCTGAGCTAAGTCCTGTTAGAACTTCAAAACAGGGACATAGTTCGCATACATAACGCAAACTGTAGTTTGTAGTAGGCAATTTTCCAACTGGCCCGTCCCATTGGAAATATCTGTAACTGCTCCAATCTTTTGTTGGGCCATTCCAGTTGTCCGGATGGCCCTTGAATGCTACTTCAATGTTGACACCTCAGGACTTTTCCAATTTCTCTTACTTTTTTAGTAATCCCATTGGTCTTACTTTTTTTACATTTCCCTGCCTACCGGTTCAAATAGACGATTCCCTGGACCGGCGGTGTAGTGCCGTCCCCGAAATCTATCGTATAATAGTACACCCCATTGGGCAGTTTACCATCCCCCAGGACAATTCCCTGGTCCGCGCTGCCGTCCCATTCCGGTGTGCTGATGTTCCCTTGGTACACCATAGTACCGTTACGGTCATAGACAGACATGCTATAATTGGGGTAATCGTTCTTCAGCCAGGAAATGGAAAAGGTGTCGTTGACCCCATCGCCGTTCGGGGAGAAGCCGCGTCTGTCCGCGTCCGGAAATTCGTCACAACCCTCCATGGAAATCCTTACCGTCACGGCAACCCTATCGGAGGTACATCCATTGCCATCCTCCAACGATCCGTAATAGACGGCACCGTCCCCAAGGGAAACATCGGTCCCCAGTTCCGTAGTACTGTTCGCTTCCGAATACCAACGCAGGGTACCGTTGCCGGAAGCTGCCAAATCCGATACCGTAGGGTTCTCCAGGGTACAGAATACCTGTTCGTCCTCCGTCTCCAGGACGGGGAGCCCCAGAATAAACACAGTGGTAGTGCCCGTAACGGTACATCCATTGGCCAGTGCCATCGTTAGGGTGAACTCTTCCCCATCCGAAACATTGGTCACTTCAGGATTTTGTACGTCAGGATTGCTGAATGTGGCATTTCCATCGCTGGTCCAGGACCATGAGGTTCCCAGGCCACTTATTTCGTTCAACTGTAGGGTAGAGCCCTGGCAGATCGGTCCGCTGTTGGTCACAATGGCCAGCGGTGCGGTTGTTCCCTGTACCGTTACCGTGGCGGTACAGTTGGTCGTATTTCCACTATTTTCGGTGACTGTTAGGGTAACCGTGTTCTGCCCCACATCGGAACAACCGAAGCCCGTCCTGTCCAGGGAAAGCGACACGGTACCGCTGTTGTCAAACGAGCCGTTGTCCACGTCCTCTGCCGCAATCGTTGCACTGCCCGTCGTGTCCAGTTCCACGGTAATGTCCTGGCAACTGGCCGTTGGTGCCGTGCTGTCCTTAACGGTAACTGTGGCGGTACAACTGTCCGTATTACCACTATTGTCGCTCACGGTCAGGGTCACCGTGTTGTCACCAAGGTGGGTGGCCAAAAAGCTGCTTGGGGACACGCCCAGGCCAATGCTCCCACAGGCATCGCTGGATTCATTATCGACCATGGAAGCGTCCAAATTGGCCATGCCGTTGGTACCCAGTTGGATTGTTGCCGCCTTGCACAATGCTGTAGGAGGGGTGGTATCCCTTACCGTAATGGTCTGGGTGACGGTGGTACTGTTCCCCGCGATATCGCTCACCCGATAAGTTCTCGTAATCGTTTCCGGATTTTGCTTCCCATCGCTTGTATCATTGACAAAGGTCACCGTTGGTGTCCCACAGTTGTCGGACCCACCGGTCACCACCGTGATATCCGGTGCCGGCGCACTGCACTGTACGTTGATCGGAGCTGGATCGCTCGCCGTAGGTACCTGGGTATCGTTAACCGTGATGGTCTGGATTACGGTGGTACTGTTCCCCGCGACATCGCTCACCCGATAGGTCCGGGTGATTGTTTCCGGGTTTTGTTTCCCATCGCTTGTATCATTGACAAAGGTAACCGTTGGACTGGCCGTACAATTGTCCGCTTCATCGGTTACCACTGTGATATCCGGTGGTGGAGCACTGCATTGTACGTTGATCGGTGCCGGATCGCTCGCCATGGGCGCCTGGGTGTCGTTAACCGTTATCACCTGGGCCACGGTAGTACTGTTCCCCGCCAAATCACTCACCCTGTAGGTCCGTGTGATGACTTCTGGATTGCTTTGTCCATCGCTCACATCACTTAGGAAGGCGACCGTTGGGTTGGTCGTGCAGTTGTCCGAAACTCCGGTCACCACAGTGGTGTCCACGGCAGGGACATTGGATGCACATTGTACGCTCACTGCCGTTGGGTTGCTGGCCGCAGGGGCGGTGGTATCCCTTATCGTAATAGTTTGGGTCACGGTGGTACTGTTCCCAGCCAAATCGCTCACCCGATAGGTTCTCGTAATCGTCTCCGGATTTTGCTTCCCATCGCTTGTATCACCTACAAAACTGACCGTTGGTGTGCCGCAATTGTCCGTAACATCGGTCACCACCGCGGTGTCCACGGCAGGGACATTGGAGGAACACTGTACGCTTACGGCTACCGGGTTGCTGGCCGTAGGGGGTGTCGTGTCCCTTACCGTAATGGTCTGGGTCACGGTGGTACTGTTCCCTGCGGCATCGCCCACCCTGTAGGTCCTAGTAATCGTTTCCGGGTTGCTGTTGCCATCGCTCATATCACTTACAAAGGTGATGGTTGGCGTGCCGCAATTGTCCGTGGCATTGGTCACCACTGCAGTGTCCGGCGCCGGGGCGCTACACTGTACATTGATCGGTGTCGGGTCGCTTGCCGTAGGGGCCTGTGTATCTTCCACCGTGATGGTCTGGGTGACGGTGGTACTGTTCCCAACGGTATCCGTCACGCTATAGGTCCTGGTAATCGTTTCCGGGTTGCTGTTGCCATCGCTTGTATCACCTACAAAGGCCACTGTTGGGTTGGCCGTACAGTTGTCCGTGGCATTGGTCACCACTGTAATGTTTGGAACGGGGATATCGGACGGGCACTGTACGTTGATTGGTGATGGATTGCTGGCCGTGGGTGCCTGGGTATCGTTTACCGTAATCGTCTGGTACACATGGGTACTGTTCCCTGAGGCATCGGTCACCCTATAGGTCCTGGTAATCGTTCCCGGGTTCTGCTTCCCATCGCTTGCATCGCCTATAAAGGTGACCGTTGGGATGGTCGTACAATTGTCGGCTTCATCGGTCACTACCGTGATATCCGCTTCGGGAAGACACTGTACGCTCATCGGTGCCGGATCGCTCGCCGTGGGAGGGGTCCTATCCTCGACGGCCACCAAAGCGGTACACTCGGCTAGGTTGCCGCCGGCATCCGTTACGTTAAGGGTCACCGTGTTGTTCCCCACATCGGAGCAGTCAAAATTGGTCCTGTCCAAGGAAAAGGACATAGCGGTACCACTGTTGTCGTACGAGCCGTTGTTGATGTCCAATGAAGAAACCGTCGCACTGTTCGCTGCATCCAGTTGGACGGTGATGTCGCTACAGATGGCGTTGGGGGCCTCTTTGTCCACCACGGTCACCGAAGCCGTGCAGCTGTCCGAGTTGTTGCTGCCATCGATTACCCTCAAGATTACCGTGTTCGTGCCGAGGAACGAACCTGTAAAACTACTTGGGAACACGTTCAGCGAAACGCTACCGCAGTTATCGCTGGAACCGTCGTCCACCAGGGAAGCATCCAGGGTGGCCATGCCATCGGTGCCCAATTCCAGCGCTACCGATGTCTTGCACAGTGCCGTAGGGGCGGTCCTGTCCTTCACGGCCACGGTAGCGGTACAACTGTCCGAGTTGCCGCTGGCGTCCGTTACCGTAAGGGTCACCGTGTTGTCCCCTACATTGGAACAGCCAAAGTTTGTTTTGGAGAGGGAAAGGGAAGGGGCGGTGCCGCTGTTGTCAGAGGAGCCGTTGTCGATGTCCGATATGGCAATCGTTGCGCTGTCCGAAGCGCCCAGTTCCACACTGATGTCCCGGCAATTTGGCGTGGGGGCCGTGACGTCTACCACGGAGACTGTGGTCTGGCAGGTCGCAATGTTGCTGCCATCGTCCACTATTAGGGTCACGGTGTTGTCTCCAAGGTCATCGGCTGTAAAGCTGCTAGGTGACACCCTTAGGGCAATGCTCCCACAGGTATCGCTGGAACCGTTGTCCAGAAGGGCGGCATCCGCAATGGCCAGGCCATTTGCATCCAATTGGAATGTAACCCCCTGTTGTTGGCATACGGCCGTGGGGGCAGTGTTGTCCTCCACGGTCACGGTAGCGGTACAACCATCCGAGTTGCCGCTGGCGTCCGTTACGGTAAGGGTCACTGTGTTGTCCCCCACATCGGAACAACCAAAGTCTGTCCTGTCCAGGGAAAGGGCCAAAGCGGTGCCGCTGTTGTCGGAGGAACCGTTGTCCATGTCCAATGCGGATATTGTCGCACCGTCCGAGGCGTCCAACTGCACGGTAATGCCCTTGCAGATGGGGGTGGGGAGGATCTTGTCCTCCACAGTCACCACGGTGGTGCAACTGTGCATTTTGTTGTTGCCATTGATTGCCCTTAGGGTCACCGTGTGTGTGCCAACAGTGGTGAGGCTGTTCGGGACTACATTTAGCGAAACGCTACCGCAGGGAGTGCTCGAACCGCCGTCCAGAAGGGCGACATCCGGAATGGCCAGGCCATTGGTACCCAGTTGGAATATGACCCCCTGCTGTTGGCACACCGCCGTTGGGGCAGTATCGTCCTCTACCGTTACCGTAGCGGTACAGCTGCCCGAGTTGTTGCTGGCGTCCGTTACCGTAAGGGTCACCGTGTTGTCGCCCACGTCGGAACAGCCAAAACTTGTTCTGTCAAGGGATAGCGATACGGCGGTGCCGCTGTTGTCGAAGGAGCCGTTGTCGATGTCCGATGTGGCAATCGTTGTGCTGCCCGAGGTGTCCAGTTGTACGGTAATGTCCTGGCAACTTGGGATAGGGGCAGTGCTATCCTCTAGGGTAACCACAGCGGTACAACTGTCCGAGTTGCCGCCGGGATCGGTCACGGTAAGCGTCACCGTGTTGTCCCCAAGGTCGGTCGCCGTAAAGCTGGTCTCGGAAAGGTCCAGGAAAGCAATCCCACAGGTATCGCTGGAACCGTTGTCCACGTCCGCCGCTGCAATCGTTGTGCTGCCCGAGGCATCCAGTTGTACGGTAATGTCCTGGCAACTTGGCGTAGGGACGGTCTTGTCCTCCACGGTCACGGTGGCGGTGCAACTGTCCGAGTTACCGCTACCATCCGTTACCGTAAGGGTCACCGTGCTGTCGCCCACATCGGAACAGCCAAAGCTGGTGGTGTCCAGGGAAAGGGTAACGGCGGTGCCGCTGTTGTCGGAGGAGCCGTTGTCCACGTCCGCCACAGCGATTGTTGCGCTGCCCGCCGCACTAAGTTGTACGGTAATGTCCCGGCAACTTGGTATAGGTGCGGTCCTGTCCTCCACGGTCACCACAGCGGTACAGTTGTCCGAGTTGCTGCTGGGGTCGGTCACCGTCAAGGTTACCGTGTTGTCCCCAAGGTCGTTGGCATCAAAGCCGGTTTTGGACAATGCCAGGGAGACGCTCCCGCAGTTGTCGGAGGAGCCGTTGCCGATGTCCGATGTTGTGATCGTTGCGCTGCCCGAGGCATCCAGTTCCACGGTAATGTCCCGGCAACTTGGTGCGGGGGCCGTTTTATCCTCCACGGTCACTGTGGCGGTACAGCTGTCCGAGTTGCTGCTGGCGTCCGTTACGGTAAGTGTCACGGTGTTGTCCCCCAAATCGGAACAGCCAAAGCTGGTGGTGTCCAGGGAAAGGGTAACGGCGGCGCCACTGTTGTCGGAGGAACCGTTGTCGATATCCGATGTGGCGATCGTTGCGCTGCCCGTGGCGCCAAGTTGTACGCTGGTGTCCTTGCAACTTGGTGTGGGGAGTGTGCTGTCCCCAACCGTCACCATAGCGGTACAGGTGTCCGAGTTGTTGCTGGGGTCGGTCACCGTCAGGGTCACCGTGTTGTCCCCAAGGTCGTTGGCGCTAAAGCTGGTCTTGGACAATGCCAGGGTAACGCTACCGCAGGCATCGCTGGAACCGTTGTCGATATCCGATGTGGCGATCGTTGCGCTGCCCGAGGCGCCCAGTTGTACGCTGATATCCTGGCAACTTGGTGCGGGGGCCGTTTTGTCCTCCACGGTCACCACAGCGGTACAGCTGTCCGAGTTGTTGCTGGCGTCCGTTACAGTAAGCGTTACCGTGTTGTCCCCCAAATCGGAACAGCCAAAACTTGTTCTGTCAAGGGATAGCGATACAGCGGTGCCACTGTTGTCCGAGGAACCGCTGTCGATGTCCGAGGTGGCAATCGTTGCGCTGCCCGAAGTGCCCAGTTGTATGATGATGTCCCGGCAACTTGGGGTGGGGACCGTGTTGTCCTCCACGGTCACTATGGCGGTACAACTGTTCGAGTTGCCGCTGGGATCGGTCACTGTCAAGGTCACGGTGTTGTCCCCAAGATCGTTGGCGGCAAAGCCGGTCTTGGACAAGGCCAGGGTGACACTCCCGCAGGCATCGCTGGAACCGTTGTTGATGTCCGATGTGGCTATCGTTGCACTGCCCGAGGCGTTCAGTTCCACAGTAAGGTCCTGGCAACCTGTTGTGGGGGCCGTTTTGTCCTCCACGGTCACTGTGGCGGTACAGCTGTCCGAGTTGTTGCTGCCGTCCGTTACAGTAAGCGTTACCGTGTTGTCCCCCAGATTGGAACAGCCAAAGCTGGTCCCGGAGAGGGAAAGGGTAACGGCGGTACCGCTGTTGTCGGAGGAGCCGTTGTCGATGTCCGATGTTGTGATCGTTGCGCTGCCCGCGGCACTAAGTTGTACGCTGATGTCCTTGCAATTTGGGGTAGGGACCGTTTTGTCCTCCACGGTCACCGTGGCGGTACAGGTGTCCGAGTTGCTACTGCCATCCGTTACCGTGAGGGTCACCGTGTTGTCCCCAAGGTCGTTGGCACCAAAGCTGGTCTTGGACAACCCCAGGGTGACGCTTCCACAGGTATCGCTGGAACCGTTGTCGATGTCCGAGGTGGTGATCGTTGCGCTGCCCGAGGCCCCCAGTTGTACGCTGATGTCCCGGCAACTTGGCGTGGGGGCCGTTTTATCCTCAACGGTCACGGTGGCCGTACAGCTGTCCGAGTTGTTGCTGGCGTCCGTTACGGTAAGGGTCACCGTGTTGTCCCCCAGATTGGAACAGCCAAAGCTGGTCTTGGAGAGGGAAAGGGTAACGGCGGTACCGCTGTTGTCGGAGGAGCCGTTGTCGATGTCCGAGGTGGCGATCGTTGCGCTGCCCGAGGCGCTAAGTTGTACGCTGATGTCCTGGCAACCTGGGGTGGGGAGCGTGCTGTCCCCCACGGTCACCGTGGCCGTACAGCTGTCCGAGTTGCTGCTGCCGTCCGTTACCGTCAGGGTCACCGTGTTGTCCCCAAGGTTGGTGGCGCCGAAGCTGGTCGTGGACAAGGCCAGGGTAATGCTCCCGCAGGTATCGCTGGAACCATTGTCGATGTCCGATGTTGTGATCGTTGCGCTGCCCGAGGCGCCCAGTTGTACACTGATGTCCCGGCAACTTGGTGAGGGGGCCGTTTTGTCCTCCACCGTCACCGTGGCCGTACAGCTGTCCGAATTGTTGCTGGTGTCCGTTACCGTAAGGGTCACCGTGTTGTCCCCCAGATCGGAACAACCAAAGGTGGTGGTGTCCAAGGATAGCGATACGGTGGTGCCACTGTTGTCGGAGGAGCCGTTGTCGATGTCCGATGTGGCGATCGTTGCATTGCCCGAGGCGCTCAGTTGTACGGTAATGTCCTGGCAACTTGGGGTGGGGGCGGTCTTGTCCTCCACCGTTACGGTGGCGGTACAGCTGTCGGAGTTGCCCCCGGGGTCGGTCACGGTAAGGGTGACCGTGTTGTTCCCAAGGTCGGAAGTGCCAAAGTTGGTTTCGGATACCGCTAGGGTGACGCTACCACAGGTATCACTGGAACCGTTGTCCACGTCCGCCGCCACAATAGTCGCACTTCCCAAAGCGTCCAGTTGTACGGTAATGTCCTGGCAACTTGGCGTAGGGGCCGTTTTATCCTCCGCGGTTACGGTGGCCGTGCAACTATCCGAGTTGCTGCTGCCATCCGTTACGGTCAGGGTCACTGTGTTGTCCCCCACATCTGAACAGCCGAAAGTCGTCTTGTCCAAGGATAGCGATACGGTGGTACCACTGTTATCGGAGGAGCCGTTGTCGATGTCCGATGTAGTAATCGTTGTGCTGCCCGAAGTGTCCAATTGCACGGTAATGTCCTTACAGGAGGGTGTGGGAGCCATGTTGTCCTCAATGGTCACCGTAGCCGTACAGGTCTTACTGGTGCTGTCGGGATCGGTCACGGTAAGGGTCACCGTGTTGCCACCAAGGTCGGTGGCATCAAAGCTGGTTTCGGACAGGCTCAAGGAGATTCCGCAACCATCACTGCCGTTGTCCACATCTTCGATAGTCAGGGTGGCCGTACCATCGGTACCCAGTTCTAGTGTTGCTGCCTTGCAATCTGCCTTTGTCTGGGTCGCTGCCTTGCTGTCTCCGGTAATTTTGAGGCTATTTTGTATCAAATCTGCACGCTCAATAGCGGCCCTGCAGTGGATCAGGTTAAGTGCGCCTATATCGGGTGTGTTGGTAAAGTCCTTACTGTGCCAACCAATCAGCGTAGCGTCCCAGTTATCCACGGATAGCCCGCTGTTGTCCAGCATATTGGCACCAGTGGTCAATGCCCCCATGTACCAATCCTTTAAGTTCTGGTCAAAGGCGCTTGCATTCTTGAACATCTCGCTCATATTGGTCACCTTACTGGTGTTCCAACCGCCGATGTCCCGGTTAAAGGCACTTGCACCTGTGAACATATTAGCCATATTTTGCACCTCGCCCGTGTCCCATGAACTGATGTCCTGGTCAAAGGCACTTGCACCATTGAACATGTCGGCCATATTCTCCACACTGCCGGTGTCCCAGGAACCGAGGTCCTGGTTAAATGTACTTGAGCCAGTTGCACTACTTGATATACCAAACATGGAGTCCATATTGGTCACGTTGCTGGTGTTCCAGGAACCGATGGCCCCGTTAAAGACACTTGCACCATAGAACATATAGCCCATATCGGTCACCTTGCCGGTGTCCCACGAACCGATGTCCCCGTTAAAGGCACTTGCGCCAATGAACATATTACGCATATTTTGCACCTCGCTCGTGTCCCAGGGACCGATGTCCCGGTTAAAGTCGTATGCGTTCTGGAACATGGATTTCATATTGGTCACGCTGCCGGTGTTCCAGCCGCTAATGTCCTGGTCGAAATCCTGAGCATGGTAGAACATCCCTTCCATATTGCTAACATTGCTCACATCCCAACCGCTGATGTCCTGATTGAAGGTTACGGCAAAGTGGAACATCTTGCCCATATCGGTCACGCCGCTGGTGTTCCAGGAACCGATGTCCCCGTTAAAGGCACTTGCATCATAGAACATCTCGAACATATTCTCCACACTGTCGGTGTTCCAGGAACCAATGTCCTGGTCGAAAGTTGCGGCGAGGGCAAACATGCCCTTCATATGGGTCACACTGCTCGTATTCCAATCGGAGAAATTGTTCGTTGCTATTCCCTTAAGTGAGGTACATTCGGCAAACATATAGCCCATATTGGTCACATTACTCAGGTCGGGGGCGTCGGTTGCCAGAACGTCCATATTGCTACAGTTCCAAAATGCCTTTTCCATGGTGCTCCAGGAGATACTGCTGCCCCATTGGTCCACCGAGAGCAGCTTCTTCTTGTCCCCCTCATTGTTGAACCATATCCTGGTCAGGCCCCCGGAACCGGAGGTATTGCGGAGGGCCACCTGTATCTCCCCGGCGGCATAGTTATGGGTGGTGACATCCACGAGCAGGGACCCGGACACGGTCTGGTTCGTCAGTTCATAATCGCCATCAGCGCCCAGGTCCACATCGTAGGTCCCAATGGCGGGGATGGTGATGAAGTTATTGTTGGACTGACCATCATTGGTCGTGTCCCAGGTGGTCACGAATACGCTTGCGGGATCGTCCGCCCATACGTTCACGGTCGTCTCGCAGGTGCTTGTGTTGTTGTGGCCATCGATCATGGTTAGGGTGACCGTGTTCGCACCCAGGTGCGAGGTGGTGAAACTGCTTTGGGACAGGCCCAGTGAGGCAATCCCACAGGTATTGTCAGGGCCGTTGTACACAAGGTCTGGCGTCAGGGTAGCCGCATCGTTGGTGTCCAGTTGGAGCACGACCACTTGCTGGCACAGGGCTAGTGGCAGGGGAGTTCCCGCTTTGTCGCCGACAATGTTGAGGGTCAGCGCGGCACGCTCGGTACCGGCGGTGCAGTAAACCAGGTCGAGAGCGCCTATATCGGGTGTGTTAGTAAGGTTTTGGCCGTGCCAACCCTTGAGGGTGGCGTCCCAGTTGGCCACCGAGAGGCCGCTGTCGTCCAGCATATTGGCGCCATCGGTCACCTTTGCCATACCCCAATCCCCCAAGTTTTGGTCAAAAGCAGTTGCACCATTGAATATGGAAAGCATATTGGTCACGTTGCCGGTGTTCCAACCGCTGATGTCCTGATTGAAGTATTCGGCAAGGGAGAACATATAGTTCATATCGGTCACGCCACTGGTGTTCCAGGAACCGATGTCCCCGTTAAAGGCCCTTGCACCATAGAACATCTTGCCCATATCGGTCACCTTGCTGGTGTTCCAATCACCGATGTCCCTGTTAAAGACCCTTGCGCCAATGAACATATTACGCATATTTTGCACCTCGCTCGTGTCCCAGGAACTAATGTCCTGGTTAAAGTCGTATGCGTTATTGAACATGGATTCCATATCAGTCACGCTGCCGGTGCTCCAGCCGCTAATGTCCTGGTCGAAATCCTGAGCATGGTAGAACATCCCTTCCATATTTCTAACATTGCTCACATCCCAACCGTTGATGTCCTGATTGAAGTATTCGGCAAGGTAGAACATCTTGCCCATATCGGTCACGCCGCTGGTGTTCCAGCTACCAATGTCCTGATCAAAGCGCCATGCGTTAGAAAACATTTCGGTCATGTTTTTGACACTGCTTACGTCCCAACCGTCAATGCCCTTGTTAAAGGATTCAGCATCCGCAAACATGAAGTTCATGTTCGTAACTTTGCTTACGTTCCAGCTGCCAATGTCCTGGTCGAAGGATTCGGCCGCTTGAAACATGGCGGTCATATTGGTCACATTACTGGTGTTCCAATTGGAGAAGCTTGCCGTTCCCCGAAGTGAGTAGCACATGAAAAACATGTAGCCCATATGGGTCACATTGCTCAGGTCGGGGGCATCGGTTGCCCTGACATCCATTTTGCTACAGCCGTAAAATGCGCCCTCCATGTTGGTCCAGGCTATGCTGCTGCCCCATTGGTCCACGGAAAGCAGTTTCTGTCGGTCGCCTGTATTATTAAACTGTATCCCGGTCAGGTCACCATTCCCAGATACAGCATTACGGAGGGCCACTTGTATCTTGTCGGCAGTATGGTTAGTGATATCCACGGTCAGGGTCCCTTGCTGGTCGAACAGGTCATAGGTTCCATCATTGCCCAGGTCCACATCATAGGTCCCCGTGGCCGGAATGGTGATGGAGGTGCCGTTGGTCGTGTCCCAGGTGGTCACAAATACGCTTGCGGGATGCTCCACGATTACCGTGGCCCCGCACTCATCTGTATTCAAATCGGGGTCGGTCACCGTCAGGGTGACCGGGTTCGGGCCAAGGTGGGAGGTGGTAAAGGTTCTCTTATCAACAGTACCTCCACTACCATCGGATACTTTGAAGTCCAGGTCCCCGCAGGTATCCCAGGAACCGTCGTCCAAAAGGGAAGCATCCAGGGTGGCTGTACCGTCGGAGCCCAATCGGAGCGTCACCTCCTCCTTGCATGCAGCTTCCGGATCGAAATTTGACAGGCTGTCACCGGTAATGTTAAAGCCTTCAGATATCAGTGCAGCACGTTCGGTAGCGGCGGAACAGTAGGTCAGGCCGGAAGCCCCGATGGTCACATCGTTGGTAAAGTCCTGATCTTCCCAACCAATAATCGTGGCGTCCCAATTGGCAACCGAGAGCCCACTGTTTTTGAGCATATCGGTGCCATTGGTCACCTGCCCCATGTCCCATGTGCCCAGGTCCTGGTCAAAAGTGCCTGCGCCACTAAACATGTAGCTTATATCGGTCACACCGCTGGTGTTCCAGGAACCGATGTTCTGGTTAAATGTACTTGTGCTATTTGTATCATTTGGTAGTGTACCAAACATCCAGGTCATATTGGTCACGTTGCCGGTGTTCCACGAACCAATGTCCCGGTTAAAGGCGTATGCATTCAGGAACATGCCGCTCATATTGTTCACACTGCTTGTATTCCAGGAACTGATGTCCCCGTTAAAGGCTTTTGTGTAGGCAAACATGCCGGACATATCAGTCACGCTGCCGGTGTCCCAGGAACCCAGATCCTGATCAAAGGTGTCCATGGCCCGGAACATGTTGACCATAGTGGTCACCTTGGCCACATTCCAGGAATCCAGGTCCTGGTCAAAGGCAGCGGCAAACCGGAACATCCAGCTCATATCGGTCACGTTGCCAGTGTTCCACGAACCGATGTCTGCATTAAAGAGGGTTGCTGCGGAAAACATGTAGCTCATATCGGTCACGCCGGACACGTTCCAATTGGACAGGCCCGTTGTCCCCTCGAACGACTCACAACCGGTAAACATCTCACTCATATTGGTCACATTACCCACATCCCAGGAACCGATGTCCCCGTTAAAGGCCCTTGCAATGTAAAACATACCGGACATATTGGTCACGGTGGACACATTCCAACCGGGGAGGCCTGTTGTCCCCGTGAGGAATCTACTACAGTATTTGAACATCTTGGACATATTGGTCACCCCGGACAGGTCGGGGGCATCAGTGGCCTTGATCTCCAAATATATACAGCCATGAAATGCGTCCTCCATGGTGCTCCAGTGGATATCGCTGCCCCATTGGTCCACCGAGAGTAATTTCCGCCTGTCACCTCCATTGTTGAACCGTATCCCGGTCAGGCCCCCGGAACCGGAGGTATTGCGGAGAGCCACCTGTATCTGACCTGCAGCATAGTTATGGTCGGTGACATTTATATCGATAGTCCCGTTTTTGTTCGTCAGTTCATAGCTGCCGTCAGCGCCCAGGTCCACATCATAGGTCCCCACAGCGGGGATACGGACGGAGTTGCTATTGGTCGTGCCGGATTTGGTGGTGTTCCAGGTGGTCACGAATACGCTTGCGGGATCGTCCGCCCATACGTTCACCGTGGCCTGACAGGTGTTTGTGTTGTTGTTGCCATCGGTCACCGTAAGGGTGATCACGTTTGCGCCAAGGTTGGCGGTGGTGAAATTTTTCTGGGAAACACTTAGTGTGACGTCCTCCTTCGTACAAGCATCGCTGGAACCGTTGTCTACATCGTTGGTCGTCAGGGTGGCCGTACCGTTGGTGTCCAGTTGGAGCACGACCACTTGCTGGCACAGGGCCTCCGGGGGAACGGTTTCCACACCATCACCGGTAATGTTAAAGCCTTCATCTATCAGCGCGGCACGTTCGGTAGTGGCGGTACAGTAACCCAGGCCGGAAGCCCCGATGGTCACATCGTTGGTAAAGCCCTGCCTCTGGCCGTACCAACCGATCAGCGTGGCATCCCAGTTGGCAACCGAGAGCCCACTGTTGTCAAGCATACCAGTGCCATTGGTCACCTTTGCCATATCCCAATTCCCCAGGTCCCGATCAAAGGCACTTGCATCATAAAACATGTTGCCCATATCGGTCACCTCGCTGGTGTTCCAGGAACCGATGTCCCGGTTAAAGGTGCTTGCGGAGTGGAACATGTAGCGCATATTGATCACGCTTTCTGTGTTCCAGGAACTGATGTCCTGGTCAAAGTTGATTGCCTCATAAAACATGCCGTCCATACGGGTCACGCTGGCCGTGTTCCACGAACCGATGTCCTGGTCAAAGACCGTGGCGCCATAGAACATGCCCCACATACTGCTCACACTGCTGGTGTCCCAGGAACCAATGTCCTGGTCAAATGCGCTTGCGTTCCGGAACATGAAGTCCATATAGGTCACGCTGGAAACATTCCAGGAACCAATGTCTGTATTGAAAGCACTTGCGTCAGAAAACATGTTTTTCATATTGGTCACACTACTGGTGTCCCAGGAACCGATGTCGCGGTTAAAGGTGCTTGCACCGGAAAACATGCCCTCCATATCGGTCACATTGCCGGTATTCCAACCGGAGAAGTTGTTCGTCGCCGTTCCTTTAAGTGAGGTACATTCGGCGAACATCCAGCTCATATTGGTTACATTGCTCAGGTCGGGAACATCGCTTGCCAGCACATCCAGATTGGAACATTGGAGAAATGCCTCCTCCATAGTGCTCCAGGCGATGCTGCCGCCCCATTGGTCCACCGAGAGCAGCTTCAGTTTGTCGTCCGTCTGATTTAGGGCGAAACGTATCCCGGTCAGGTTCCCGGAACCGGAGGCGGCATTGCGGAGGGCCACCTTTATCTCCCCTGTGGGATAATTATGGGTGGTAACATTGATTTCGGTTGTCCCTTCCTGGTTCACCAATTCAAAGGAGCCATCATTGCCCAGGTCCACATCGTAGTTCCCCGTGGCGGGGATGGTGATGGAGTTACTTTTGGAGGAGCCAGATTTGGTGGTGTCCCAGGTGGTCACAAATACGCTTGCGGGATCATCCGCCATTACATTCACCGTGGTCTGACAGGTGGCCGTGTCGCCGTTGCCCTCGGCCACCGTTAGGGTAATCGTGTTCGCACCCAGGTGGGAGATGGTGAAACTGCTTTGGGACAGGCTCAGTGAGGCAATCCCGCAGGCATCACCAGGATCGTCGTACACAAGGTCGGTCGTCAGGGTGGCCGTACCGTTGGTGTCCAGTTGGAGCACGACCACTTCCTGGCACAGGGCTAGTGGCAGGGGAGTTCCCGCGCTATCGCCGGTTATGTTGAGGGTCAGCGCAGCACGCTGGGTGCCGGCGGTGCAGTAGGTCAGTCCGGAGGCGCCAATGGTGACCGTGTTGGTGAAGTCCTGATTCTTCCAACCGATCAGCGTGTTGTCCCAGCTCTCCATGGAGAGCCCACAGTTGTAGAGCATATCGGTTCCATTGGCCAACTGCTCCACATACCAGCCACCCAAATTCTGGTCAAAGACGCTTGCATTAAAAAACATCCTTTGCATGTTGGTCACGTTGCCCACATTCCACGAACCAATTGCGCCGTTAAAGGAACTCGCGCTCCGGAACATATCGGACATATTTTTCACCCTGGCCGTGTTCCAGGACCCGATGTTTCCGTTAAAGGCACTCGCCCTGGCAAACATGTCTTCCATATTGAGTACCTCGCCCGTGTCCCAGGAACCAATGTTTTGATTAAAGGCGCTTGCGCCATTGAACATGTTGGCCATACTGGTCACTTTGTTGGTGTTCCAGGAATTGATGTTCCCGTTAAAAGCACTTGCACTGGAGAACATGTAAAACATATTGGTCACATTGCCGGTATCCCAGGAAGCGAGGTCCTGATTAAAGGTTGTTGCACCATTGAACATGCCACCCATATTGGTGACCCTGCTGGTATTCCAAGAACCGAGGTCCTGGTCAAAGACGGTGGCATTCCGAAACATGTCGCCCATATGGGTCACGTTCTTGGTGTTCCAGGAACCGATGTCCTGGTTAAAGTTGCTTGCACCCGAAAATAGGGATCCCATATTGGTCACATTGCTTGTGTTCCAACCAGAGAAGTTGTTCGTTGTTGTTCCCTTGAGTGCGGTACACCCGAAAAACATGTAGCCCATGTTGGTCACATTGCTCAGGTCGGGAAAATCGGTTGCCAGCACGTCCAGATTGGAACATTGGGCAAATGCATTGTTCATGGAGCCCCAGGCTATGCTGCTGCCCCATTGGTCCACCGAGAGCAGCTTCAGCTTGTCATTCGTCTGATTTAGGGCGAAACGTATCCCGGTCAGGTCCCCGGAACCGGAGGTAGCATTGCGGAGGGCCACCTGTATTTCCCCGGCGGTATAGTTATGTTCGGTGATATCCACGCTAAGGGTCCCGCCCTGGTCCAGCAGTTCATAGCTGCCGTCATTGCCCAGATCCACATCGTAGGTCCCTGACAAAGGAATGTTGAGGGAGTTCCCGTCGGATATACCGGATTTGGTCGTGTCCCAGGTGGTCACAAATACGCTTGCGGCATCCTCCACGGTTACCGTGGCCGTGCAGGAGTTCGTCTTGCCGTTGCCACCGGTGACCGTCAGGATCACTGTGTGCTTATCATCAATATCGGAAGTGGTAAAGCTGTTCTTCGATAAGCTCAGCGAGGTGCCTCCGCAACCCACGCTACCGTCGTCTACAAGAGCGGGGGCCAGGGTGGCCGTACCGTCGGGGCCCAATCGGAGCGTCACCGCTTCCTTGCATACCGCCTCCGGATCGGCATCTGACACGAGGTCACCGGAAATGTTGAGGGTCAGGGCGTCACGCTCGGCATAGGCCTTACAGTAGACCAGCCCTAAAGCGTTAATAGTGGGCGTGTTGGTGAAGTTCTGCCCGTGCCAACCGATCAACGTGTTGTCCCAGTTGTCCACGGAGAGCCCACTGTGGTTGAGCATGGCGAAACCACCACCGAAACTGTCACTGCTCAATGCCCCCAAGTCCCATTTGCCCAAGTTCTGGTCAAAGGCGGTTGTGCCCAAAAGCATGCCGACCATAGTGGTGACGTTGCCGGTGTTCCAGGAACCAATGTCCCCGTTAAAGGCGGTCAAACCACTAAACATGCTGGTCATATCGGTCACATTGCTGGTGTTCCAGGTGGAGAAGCTCGTCTCTCCCTTGAGTTTCGTGCATCCGGTAAACATCCAGTACATACTGGTCACGTTGCTCAGGTCGGGGGCATCGGTTGCCGTAACTTCCAGATTGCTACAGCCGTAAAATGCATCCTCCATGGTGCTCCAGGGGATACTGCTGCCCCATTGGTCCACGGAGAGCAGCTTCTCCCGGTCACCCACATTGTTGAAATGTATCCTGGTCAGTTTTTCGGTACTGGAGTGGTTGCGAAGGGCCACCTGTATCTCCCCTGCCACGTAGTTGTTGCCGTCGGGATCGCTATAGTTGGTGACATTCACGGTAGTTTCATCGGTCTGATCGAACAGGTCATAGATACCATCATTGCCCACGTCCACATCGTAGGTCCCCGTGGCGGGGATGGTGATGGAGTTGCTCGCGGATGAGTGGACATTGGTCTTGGTCGTGTCCCAGGTGGTTACGAAGGTGGAGACAGCATAACTCTCCACGGTCACTGTGGTGGTACAGGTGTCCGTATTCCCATTGGGGTCCGTTGCGGTAAGGGTCACCGTTTTTGTGCCGAGATCGGCGGTGGTAAAGTTGCTCTGGGACAGGCTCAGCGAAACGGGTCCACAGGTAGTCTTGCTCGAACCATTGTCCACAAGGTCGGTCGTAAGGGTGGCCGTGGCGCTGGCGTCCAGGTCCAGTTGCAATGTCAGCGATGGATGGCACTCGGCATTTGGCAGGATTTCCGGGCTGTCCCCGACAAAGTTGAAAGGCAGCGCAGCACGCTCGGCATAGGCGGTGCAGTAGACCAGGCCATCGGCACCGATGGTGGGCGTGTTGGTAAAGTCCTGTTTGTGCCAGCCTTTGAGCGTCGCGTCCCAGTTGGCAATCGAGAGCCCACTACCATCCAGCATACGCATGCTTGTGACCAGGGCCCCCAGGTTCCAATCCCCCAGGTGCTGATCAAAGGCGGTTGCGTAATTGAACATGTTGGTCATGTTGGTCACGTTGCCCACATTCCAGGAACCGATGTCCTGGTTAAAGCCGCTTGCGATGGAAAACATGCCGGTCATGTCAGATACGCTTTCTGTATTCCAGGAATCGATGTCCTGATTAAAGGAAGTTGCATCCTCAAACATCCACGTCATAGTGGTCACCTTGCCCACATCCCAGGAACCGATGTCCCGGTCAAAGACGGTTGCGCCATTGAACATGCCAGTCATATTGGTCACCTTACGGGTGTCCCAGTTGGAAAAGTCCGTTGCTGTTCCAGTAAACGCGCTACAGCCAGCGAACATGTAGCTCATATCGGTCACGTTGCCGGTGTCCCAGTTGGAGAGGGTCACCTTGGAGAGGTTCGCATTCCCCATAAATGAGGAACACCCGCGGAACATGCTTTCCATACTGGTCACCTTGCTAAGATCCGGGGCATCCGTGGCCTTGACCTCCAGGTTGGTACAGCCGTGAAATGCTTTCTCCATGGAGGTCCACGCAATACTACTTCCCCATTGGTCCACGGAGAGTAGCTTATGCTTGTCGCCTGTATTGTTGAACTGTATCCCCTCCAGTTTCTTGTTCTCGGAAGCGGTATTAAGAAGGGCCACCTGGATCTCCCCGGCGGTAAATTTATTACCGGTAGTATGGTTGAAATATTTGGTGACATCCACGGTTATGGTCCCGGTCTTGTTCGTCAGTTCATAAAACCCGTTATTGCCAAGGTCCACATGGTAGGTCCCAATGGCGGGGATTGCGATTTCGTTGCTCTCGGACGAGCCGTTGCTGGTTTTGGTGGTGTCCCAGGTGGTGACAAATACGCTTTTGGGATCATGATACATTACATTTACCGTGGTCCGGCAGGTGTCCGTATGGCCGGAGGCGGATTTCACGGTAAGGGTCACGGTGTTTGGGCCAAGATGGTTGGTGGAAAAGATGTTTGGGGACACGGAATAGGACAAGGACTCGACCCCACAGAAAGTGTAGGAACCGTTATCCACAAGTAATGGTTCCAGGGTGACCGTGCCATTGGTACCCAGTTGGACTGAGGCCGTCTTGCAATATGCCACCGGCCGGGAAACCTTTGGGCTGTCGCCGATAAAGTTGAAATCAAACTCCAACTCCAACTCTTGGCGCTGTCTATAGGCATGGCAATAGACCAGTCCCAGGGCACCGATGTTTACAGTATTGATCTTGCTTAGGTCCTGATTGTGCCAACCGATCAGTGTAGCGTCCCAGTTGTCAACGGAAAGCGCTGTATTGTCCAGCATATGGGCGCCATAGGCCAGCTTTTTCAGGCTCAAATTGCCCAGGTCCTGGTCAAAGGCGGTTGCGCCATTGAACATGTTGGTCATATAATATACCTTGGAGGTGTTCCAGGAACCAATGTCCTGGTTAAAGGCGGTTGCCCCGTAAAACATGCCGCTCATGGATTCCACCTGGCCTGTGTCCCAGGAACCGATGTCCCGGTCAAAGGTGGTTGCCCCTTTGAACATATTGGCCATACTGGCCACGTTGCCGGTGTTCCAGGAACTGATGTCCTGGTCAAAGGCGCTTGCACCACTGAACATATTGCGCATATTCGTCACTTTGCTGGTGTTCCAGTTGGAGAAGCTCGTATTCCCCTTAAGTGAGGTACACCCGGAAAACATACTGGACATACCGATCACGCTACCCAGGTTGGGCGTGTCGGTCGCTTTAACGTCCAGATTGCTACAGCCGTCAAATGCAGACCTCATAGTGCTCCAGGAGATACTGCTGCCCCACTGGTCCACGGAGAGCAGTTTATCCCTATCGGCCGCATAGGCGTATGTCCAAAAGCTTATCCTTTCCAGGGTCCCGTTCCCAGAGATGGCATTCCGGAGGGCCACCTGTATCTCCCCGGCAGGATAATTATAGGTGGTGACATTTATCTCGGTGATGTCGGTTTGGTCCACCAATTCAAAGGAGCCATCGTTGCCGAGGTCCACATCGTAGGTCCCCGTGGCAGGGATGGTGATGGAGTTATCGTCGGACCTGCCAAAATAGGTCGTGTTCCAGGTGGTGACAAATACGCTTGTGGGATCTTCCTCCCATACGTTTACCGTGGCCTGGCAGGTATCCGAGTTCCCATTGCCGTCGGTCACCGTAAGGGTCACCGTATTTACGCCGGTATTGGAGGTCGTGAAATTGTTCGGGGAAATGCTCAGCGAGACGCTTGCGCAGGTATCGCTGGAACCGTTGTCCACAAGGGCGGGATCCAGGGTGGCCGTGCCGTTGGTACCCAGTGTGAGCGTCACTAGCGACTTGCACCGGGGCGTTGGATCGGTGTCCTCCGGGCTGTCGCCGGTAATTTTGAGGGTGAGCGCGGCACGCTCTTCGTAAGCCTTGCAGTAGGTCAGGCCGGAGGCCCCGATGGTGGGGGTGTTGGTAAGGTTCTTCCCATACCAACCGATGAGGGTGTTGTCCCAATTGTCCACAGAGAGTGCAGTACCGTTGAGCATGGAGCCGCCAAGGCTTAGTTTCCCCAGGTTCCAAGCCCCCAGATTCTGGTCAAAGGCGCTCGCGCCATCGAGCATGGAGACCATATTGGTCACATTGCCCACATTCCAGGAACCAATGCTTTGGTTAAAAGCGGTTGCGCCCTTGAACATGGAGCCCATAGTAGTTACATTGCCGACATTCCAGGAACCGATATCCTGGTTAAAGGCGGTTGCGTCCTGGAATAGCGATCCCATATTTTCCACTCTGGCCACATTCCAGGAACCAATGTTTTGGTCAAAGGCCGTTGCCCCAGAAAACATGGTTTGCATTGTGGTGACCTTGGCCACATTCCAGGAACCAACGTTTTGGTCAAAAGCCGTTGCAAGAAAAAACATATGGCCCATATTGGTTACGCTGGCCACATTCCAGGAACCGATGTTTTGGTTGAAGGCCCTTGCCTCCCGGAACATGGATCCCATATTGGTTGCGCTGGCCATATTCCATGAACCAATGTTTTGATCAAATGCGGTTGCTTGCCGGAACATTCCTGACATGTTGGCCACGTTGCCCGTCTCCCATGAACCGATGTTTTGGTCAAAGGCGGTTGCGCCCTGGAACATAAAGTCCATATTTTCCACCTTGGCCACGTTCCAGGAACCGATGTCCTGGTTAAATGTATTTGCACTTAGAAACATGCCGGTCATATCGGTCACCCCGCCGGTGTCCCAGGAACCGATGTTTTGATCAAAGGCGGTTGCGACAGCAAACATATGGCCCATATTGGACACGCTGCTTGTGTTCCAGGAACTGATGTCCCCCTTAAAGGCGATCGCGCTGGCAAACATCCCTGACATGTTGGTCACCTTGGCCGTGTTCCAGGTGGAAAGGCCCGTTGTCCCTGTAAGTGCAATGCACCCGGCAAACATCTCGCCCATATTGGTCACACTGCCCAGGTCAGGAGCATCGATTGCCTTGATCTCCAGATTGGAACAGCCATGGAATGCACCCTCCATGGTGCTCCAGGCCATTTCGTTGCCCCATTGGTCCACAGAGAGCAGCTTCCGCCTGTCGCCCGTATTGTTGAACCATATCCTGGTCAGGTTTCCGGATTCGGCATTGCTAAGGGCCACCCGTATTTCCCCGGCAGGATAATTATAAGTGGTGACATCGATTTCTGTGGTTCCGGTCTGGCCCCGCAGTTCGTAGCTACCGTCATTGCCCAGATCCACATCATAGGTCCCCATGGCGGGGATGGTGATGGAGTTCCGACTGGAGGTGCCGGGTTTGGTCGTGTCCCAGGTGGTCAGAAACAGGTCTGTATCAAGTTCTACAATTTTCACCGTGGCCGTGCAGCTGTCCTCGGTGCCGCTGATATCCGTCACTGTAAGGGTCACCGTTTTTTCAACATCGACTTCAGTAAAGCTGGTATGGGACAGTTCCAGTGAAATCCCGCAGCCATCGCTACCGTTGTCCACAAGGGAAGGATCCAGATAGGTCACGCCGTTGATGTCCGGTCGGACTTGCACATCCTTGCACTCCGCTTTCGGTTGGATATTTGACAGGGTGTCATCGGAGATTTTGAGGCTATTTTGTATCAAATCGGCACGCTCTATAGCGGCTCTACAGTAAACCAACCCTTCAGCGCCAACGGTAGGGGTGTTGGTAAAGTCCTGGCCGTGCCAACCCATTAGGGTGGCGTCCCAATTGTCCATGGAGAGCCCACTGCCGTCCAGCATATCCATGCCATTGGTCAACTTCCCAAGGTTCCATGCGCCAAGGTTTTGGTCAAAGGCAGTTACGTCCGCCAGCATGCCGGTCATATCGGTAACTTCACTTGTGTTCCAGTTACCAATGTTTTGGTCAAAGGCACTTGCCCCCCGAAACATCGCGCGCATACTGGTCACGTTACCCACATTCCAGGAGCCGATGTCCTGGTTAAAGGCACTTGCCCTCCAAAACATGCCGGCCATATTAACCACCTTGCCCGTGCTCCAGGAACCGATGTTCTGGTCAAAGGCGGTTGCATCGACAAACATATTGGCCATATCGGTTACGCCGGCCGTGTTCCAGGAACGGATGTCCCCGTTAAAGGCACTTGCTTTCTGAAACATGAGGCCCATATCGGTTACGTTGCCCGTGTTCCAATCCAAATCTTGGTCAAAGGTGCTTGCCCTGAAGAACATCCGATCCATAGAGGTCACTTTGGCGACATTCCATGAACCGATATCACCGTTAAAAGTGCTTGCGCCGGAGAACATCCGTTCCATAGTGGTCACCTTGGCCGTGTTCCAAGAACCGATATCTCCATTGAAATTGCTTGCCCCAGAGAACATGTAGCCCATATGGGTCACATTGCCCGTGTTCCAGTTGGCGAAGCCCGTCCTCCCGGTGAGTGAGTTGCACCCGTTGAACATTGAAACCATATTGGTCACACCACTCATGTCGGGAACATCGGTGGCCTCTATTTCCAGTTGGGTACAGCCATGGAATGCCCCTCCCATGGCGCTCCAGGGGATACCGTCTCCCCATTGGTCCACGGAGAGCAGCTTCTGCTTGTCGCCCGTATTGTTGAACCGTATTCCGGTGAGGTTTCCGGTGAGGGCATTGCGGAGGGCCACCTGTATTTCGCCGGCGGTATAGTTATATTCGGTGATATTTATCTCAATGGTTCCGGTCTTATCCCGCAGTTCATAGGTACCGTCATTACCAAGGTCCACATCATAGGTCCCTATGGCGGGGATTTGGATGGAATTCCCATTGGAGGTGCCGGATTTGGTCGTATCCCAGGTGGTAACAAAAGGGTTTGTGGATTTCTCCTCTATGGTGACGGTGGCCGGGCAGGTATCCTTGTTTCCATTGGAGTCGGTTACTGTAAGGGTGACCGTGTTCGCACCAATATCGTCCGTAGTGAAGCTGTCCTTGGATATACTCAAAGAAATCCCACAGGCATCGCTGGAACCATCATCCACAAGATCGGCCGTCAGGGTGGCCGTGCCGGTAGGATCCAGTTGGATTGTCGCTGATTTGCAACGTGCATCCGGAGGGGTGGTTTCCGCGCGGTCATCGACAATGTCAAGGGTCAGTTCGGCACGCTCGGCATAGGCTTTGCAGTAGATCAGGCCATCCGCGCCAATAGTGACGGTGTTGGTAAATTCCTTACTATGCCAACCCTTGATCGTGGCGTCCCAGCTGTCCTGGGAGAGCCCACTGTTATCGAGCATATCGGTACCATTGGTCAACTGCTCCAGGTCCCAGCCCCCCAGGCTCTGGTCAAAGGCCGTTGCGCCATTGAACATCTGGCCCATATCGGTCACCTTGCTTGTATTCCAGGGACCGATGTTCCCGTTGAAGGCGCTGGCGTCCCGGAACATGTCGCCCATATTGGTCACCCCGCTTGTGTCCCAGGAACCCAGATCCTGGTCAAAGGCGCTTGCGACAGCGAACATGTAGCCCATATCGGACACGCTGCTTGTGTTCCAGGAACCGATGTCCTGGTTAAAGGCCACTGCCCCGGCGAACATCCCCAACATATTGGTCACGCCGGCCACGTTCCAGGAACCGATGTCCCGGTCAAAGGTGCTTGCACCTGCAAACATGTTTTGCATGGTGGTCACCTTGGCCACGTTCCAGGAACCGATGTTCCCGTTAAAGGCGGTCGCGTTCATGAACATGTTGTCCATATCGGTCACGCTGGCGGTGTTCCATGTGGGGAGGCCCGCCGTCCCCGTAAGTGATGTACACAGGCGGAACATCTGCTCCATAGTGGCCACCTTGCCCAGGTCGGGGGCATCGGTTGCCAAAACGTCCATATTGGTACAGCCCCAAAAGGCGTTTTCCATGGTGCTCCAGGGGATACTGCTGCCCCATTGGTCCACGGAGAGCAGCTTCTTTCGGTCGCCCGTACCGTTAAAATGTATCCTGGTCAGGTTCCCGTTGCCGGAGATGGCATTGCGAAGGGCCACCTGTATCTTCCCAGCGGGATAGTCATGGTAGGTGACATCTATCTCGATGGCCCCGGTCCGCTCCAGCAGTTCATAGCTGCCATCGTTGCCGAGATCCACATCGTAGGTCCCCGTGGCGGGGATACGGACGAAGTTCGCATCGGAACCGGGTCTGGCCGTGTCCCAGGTGGTGATGAACAGGTCCGTGGGAGGATGCTCCACGGTCACCGTGGTCTGGCATTCGTCCGTCTTGTTGTCGCCATCGGTGACCGTCTTGTCGTTGCCATCGGTGACCGTCAGGGTCACCGTGTGCTCGCCGATATCGCCAGTGGAGAATTCGCTCTTGGACAAGCCTAGCGAGATGCCTGCACAACCCGTGCTACCGTCGTCCACACGATAGGGGTCCAGGGTGGCCGTACCGTCGGGGCCCAGTCGGAGTGTCACCGCCGCCTTGCACGCCGCCTCCGGATCGGCATCCGACAGGAGGTCACCGGAAATGTCAAGGGTCAGCGCGGCCCGCTCTTTGTAGGCCCTGCAGTAGGTCAACCCCAAAGCGTTAATGGTGGGGGTATTGGTGAAGTCCTGGCCGTGCCAACCGATCAGCGTGTTGTCCCAGTTCTCCACGGAGAGCCCACTGTTGTTGAGCATGGCGATACCATTGGTCAACTTTCCCAGGTCCCATGCGCCCAGGTTATGGTCAAAAGCGGTGGTGCCTAAAAGCATGCCGATCATATCGGTAACATTGCTGGTGTCCCAGGAACCGATATCCTGGTTAAAGGCACTCGCACCACTGAACATATTTCTCATATTGGTCACGTTGGCCGTGTTCCAGGTGGAGAAGCCCGTCCCTTCCTTGAGTGCCGTGCCGGTAAACATGTATTCCATACTGGTCACGTTGCTTAGGTCGGGGGCATCGGTCGCCTTAACGTCCATATTGCTACAGCCGTAAAATGCATCCTCCATGGTGCTCCAAGGGATACTGCTGCCCCATTGGTCCACGGAGAGCAGCTTCTCCCGGTCACCCCCATTGTCGAAATGTATCCTGGTCAGGTCCCCCTTTCCGGAGATGGCATTGCGAAGGGCCACCTGTATCTCTCCTGCCGCATAGTTGTTACCGTCGGAATCGGTATAGTCGGTGACATCCACGGTAATTTCATCGGTCTGGTCCGTCAGTTCATAGCTGCCATCAGCGCCCAGGTCCACATCGTAGGTCCCCGTGGCGGGGATGGTGATCTCGTTGCTCCTGGATGAGTGGGTATTGGTCTTGGCCGTGTTCCAGGTGGTGACAAATGCGGTTGTGGGATAGGCCAATGCGGTCACCGTGGCCTGGCAGGTGCCCGTCTCCCCGCTGGTGGTGTCCTTCACGGTAAGGGTGACCGTGTTCGTGCCGATATCGTTGGTGGTGAAACCGCTCGGGGACACACTCAGGGAGGTTCCACAGTCATCGCTGCCGTTGTCCACCAGGGAGGCATCCAGGGCAGTGGTGCCGTTGAAGTTCAGTTGGATTGTCGCCTCCCGGCACTGCGCCATCGGCAGGATGGTTGCCTTGCTATCGCCACTGATGGTGAGGGTCAGCGCGGCACGCTCTGTTACGGCCTTACAATAAACCAGTCCCTGGGCACCGATATTGGCCGTGTTGGTAAGGTCCTGCTTGTGCCAACCGATCAGTGTGGCATCCCAGTTGTCCACAGAAAGTCCACTGTTCTTTAGCATAACGTCGCCATCGGTCAACTGTCCCAGGTCCCAGTTCCCAAGGTTCTGGTCAAAGGCGCTTGCGCCAGAAAACATGCTTTGCATAGTGGTCACCTTGGCTACGTTCCAGGAACCGATGTCCTGGTCAAACATGCTTGCGTTCATAAACATATAGTCCATATCGGTCACACCGCTGGTGTTCCAATTGGAGAAGCTCGCAGTTCCCTTAAGGGAGGTACACCCTCGAAACATCCGGGTCATATCGGTCACCTTGCCCAGGTCGGGAACATCGGTCGCCTTAACGTCCAGATTGCTACAGCCGCTAAATGCATCCTCCATGGTGCTCCAGGCGATGCTGCTGCCCCATTGATCCACGGAGAGCAACTTCTGACGATCGGCCGTAGTGCTGAAACGTATCCCGGTCAACGTTCCGGAGACCGCATTGCGAAGGGCCACTTGTATCTGTCCAGCGGTATAATTATAGTCGGTAACATCTATCTCGATGGTTCCGCTCCGATCGAACAATTCAAAGCTGCCATCATTGCCTAAATCCACATCGTAGGTCCCCAAAGCGGGGATGGTGATGGAGTTCGCGTCGGATGTGCCAGTGCCAGTTTTGGACGTATCCCAGGTGGTCATAAATACGCTTGCGCGAGGCTCCACATTTACCGTTGTGGTGCAGGAAGATCCCCAAGTACGATTGTTAAACGCAATTAAGGTGACCGTGTTTTCCCCAAGGTCATTGGTCGAGAAGCTGCTCTGGGACACGCTTAGCGACTTTATACCACAGGTATCATAGGACCCATTGTCCACAAGATCGGGTGTTAACGTCGCTGTTCCACTGGCATTCAAATGAAGCGTTACCTTCTGCTTGCACTGGGCAACAGGCCCACCAACTTTCTCTTTGTCGCCAACAAAAATGAAGCTCATCGCGTCACGGTATGGTCCAGCGTTGCAGTAGAACAGTCCTTCGGCACCTATGGTAGGTGTGTTGGTAAAGTTCTGAACGTACCAACCGATAATCGTGGCATCCCAGTTTGAACCGGAAAGTCCACTGTTGTCAAGCATACCGGTACCATTTTGATGTGGACCTGGACCTGAGTACGCATCGTAAAGTTCACCCAGGTACCAATTGCCCAGGTTTTGATTAAAGGAGGTCGCGCCTTTGAACATTTCTGTCATACCGTTGGCGCTGCTGGTGTTCCAGGAACCAATATCCTGGTTAAAGGTTGTTGCACCCTCAAACATCGAACCAAAATTGGTGACCTTGGCCACATTCCAGGAACCGATGTACGCGTTAAAAGAAGTTGCGTTCAAGAACACCCATCGCATACTCCGCACGTTGCTCACGTCCCAGGAGTCAAAACTTGCATTCCCCTTAAGTGAGGTACACTCGCCAAACATACCTTCCATACTGGTCACCTGGCTTACGTCGGGGGCATCGGTCGCCACAACATCCAAATTGGCACAGCCCCAAAATGCACCATAAATGGAACCGCTCCACGATGTATCGGTTCCCCATTGGTCCACGGAAAGTATTTTCAGCTTGTCGTGTTTATTGACAAAAAATATCCCACCAAGGGTTCCGGCCCCGGAGATGGCACTGCGAAGGGCCACTTGTATCTCTCCGGCGGTATAATTATAGACGGTAACATCTATCTCGATGGTTCCGCTCTGATCGAACAATTCAAAGCTGCCATCATTGCCCAGGTCCACATCATAAGTTCCCCTGGCTTGGATGCGGATGGAGTTGCTGTCGGACGAACCGGATTTGGTCGTGTCCCAGGTGGTGATGAACAGGCTTTCGGGATCGTCCCCGTCCTTCCTTACGATCACCTTGGCCTGGCAGCTGTCCGTGTTCCCATTGCCATCGGTCACGGTAAGGGTGACCGTGTTCGCCCCGACGTCGGCGGTCGTGAAACTGTTCTGGGACGCACTTATGGAGATCCCACAGCCTTCGCTGCCATCGTCCAGAAGGGAGGTATCCAGGGTGGCCGTACCATTGGCATCCAGTTGGATCGTCGCCGTTTTGCACTGTGCCTTCGGTAGGGGGATTTCCGCTCTGTCGCCGGTGATGTCCAGGGTCAGCGCGGCACGTTCGGCAACGGCCCCGCAATAGACCAGTCCGGAGGCGCCGATGGTGGCCGTGTTGGTAAGGTCCTGCTTGTGCCAACCTTTGAGCGTGGCGTCCCAGTTGGCAACCGATAGCCCACTGTATTTGAGCATATCGGTACCATTGGCCAGCTTGGCCACATTCCACAGACCGATGTCCCGGTCAAAGGCACCTGCGCCAAAAAACATGGCCTGCATAGTGGTCACCTCGACCACGTTCCAGGAACCGATGTCCCGGTCAAAGGCATCTGCGCCATAAAACATGGCCTGCATAGTGGTCACCTTGGCCACGTTCCAGGAACCGATGTCCCGGTCAAAGTTGCTTGCGTCCATAAAGGTGTAGTCCATCTCGGTCACGCTGCTTGTGTTCCAATTGGAGAAGCCCGCCGTCCCCTTAAGTGACGAACACCCCCGGAACATCCCGGTCATATCGGTCACCTTGGCCAGGTCGGGAACATCGGTCGCCTTAACATCCAGATTGCTACAGCCGTTGAATGCATCCTCCATGGTGCTCCAGGCCATATTGCTGCCCCATTGGTCCACGGAGAGTAGCTTTCGACGGTCACCCGTATTGTTAAAATATATCCCGGTCAGGGTCCCTTTTCCGGAGGTAGCATTGATCAGGGCCACCTTTATCTCCCCAACGGCATAGTTATGCTCGGTGACATTCACGGTAATTTCACCGGTCTGGTCCACCAGTTCATAGGTGCCATCATTGCCCAGGTCCACATCATAGGTCCCCCTGGCGGGGATGGTAATGGAGTTCCCTTTGGATGTGCCGGCCTTGGTGGTATCCCAGGTGGTGACGAACATAGTGAGGGCATAGGGCAACACGTTTACCGTGGTCCGGCAGGTGTCCGTATTGCTATTGAAATCGGTCACGGTAAGGGTGACCGTGTTCTCCCCGAGGTTGGCGGTCGTAAAACTGTTCGGGGAAACGCTCAGCGAGGAAATCCCGCAGCTATCGCTGCCGTTTTCCACCAGGGAGGGATCCAGGGTCATCGTGCCGTTGGCGTCCAGTCGGATTGCCGCCTCCTGGCACCGCGCCGTTGGCAGGGTATTTGCCCTGCTATCGCCGGTAATACTGAGGGTCAGTGCGGCACGCTCGGGAGCGGCGGTGCAGTAGATCAGTCCGGAGGCCCCGATGGGGGTGGTATTCTTAAAATCCTGCCCGTACCAACCCTTGAGCGTGTTGTCCCAGTTCTCTATGGAGAGCCCACAGTTGTAGAGCATATCGGTACCATTGGTCAACTGCGCCAGATTCCACCCACCCAGGTTCTGGTCAAAAGCGCTTGCATTAAAAAACATCCTTTCCATGTCGGTCACACTGCCCGTTTTCCACGAACCGATCGCCCCGTTAAAGGAACCCGCGTTCCGGAACATATCGAACATATTCTCCACCTTGGTCGTGTTCCAGGAACTGATGTTCCCGTTAAAGGCGCTTGCATCGGAAAACATCCATCGCATATTGCTCACGTTGCTCACATCCCAGGTGTCGAAACTTCTACTCCCCTTAAGTGAACTGCATCCCATGAACATCTTGGACATATCACCCACACTGCTAAGATCAGGGGTATCGTACGCTTTGACCTCCAGATTGGAACAGCCGTGAAATGCCCCCTCCATAGTGCTCCAGGCTATGCTGCTGCCCCATCGATCCACGGAAAGTAGCTTTTGCCGATCATTCGTATTGTTGAAATATATCCTGGTCAGGTTATCGCTCGGTGATGAGACCGCATTGCGCAGGGCCACCTGTATCTCCCCGGCGGGATAGTTAAAGAGGGTGACATCTATCTCGGTTGCCCCTTCCTGGTCCTTCAGTTCATAGGTGCCGTCATTGCCCAGGTCCACATCGTACATCCCCCTGGCGGGGATGTGGATGGAGTTGTTGCCGGTCGTGCCGGGTTTGGTGGTATCCCAAGTCGTGATGAATTCACTTTGGGCAAAGAGGCCCGTAGTCATCCATAGACATATAAAAAAGGGAAGCACGGACCCCTTTGGGCCCGTTGGGTAGTTTGTTCTCATAACTTATCAAGGTATTGGTAGAAAGCAATGGTTCTTGGATTGATTGGTATTGCCGCATGGCAAAAAGGGAACTTCGGATCCCAACGAAAGGGCCATGGATCTGACTTAAGGGCCGGAAATGGGCGCAAAAAATCCCAGGGATGCCCTGTAACTTCCAAGCACCCCATACTGCACGACATCCCAGACATTGTTTTCCCATGGTTTTCCAAAACGGTCAATCCCTTGTAGGCCAATCTTTTTAACTCATCCAACGGAACGAACCCGTTGCTTTGGATCCGAAGTATTCCAAGGTTTGCAAGACGGGAAGGTTACCTATCGGAAGTATTGTACGACACTATATCATGTAAAGGTATCCCCTTGAAGACAATACTTTAACAGTGATGTAACAAGTGTTTTCTTTCAGTGTAAGAAGTGCTTTTATTTGATAATAAGTGGGAGATCCTGAGGAGTTTACCACCCAACTGTATACTTGGGAACGGGATTTGTCATGAAATTGGGTTTATGGCCATGGAAGAGCCGTCCGATGCCGCTGGCCCTATGTCCCTATAAAGGTACCGATCTAGTTTAGGGAAATCTTTGTTCCTATCAGTATTAAGGGAAACAAGATGTGAATGCCTTATAGGTATCTTAACCCTTTTGGGTTATTCCTCCCATTGTGTATGATAAATGCCTTCCCTATCAATACGTTCATAGGTATGGGATCCAAAATAATCCCTTTGGGCCTGAATCAGGTTCAAGGGCAGGCGTTGTGAGGTATAGGCATCAAAGTAAGTGAGTGCATTGGAAAGTCCTGGCAAGGGTATTCCATTGAGGGCCCCATAGCTGACCAATTCCCTGGCGGCCTTTACGGTACCCTGTACTTTTCCGATAAAGGATTTTGAGAGCAACAGGTTTTGCAATTCCGGTTCTGCTCGGTAAGCTTCGGTAATATCCGCCAGTAAGGCTGCACGGATAATACATCCGGCACGCCATATTTTTGCGATTTCCCCTAAATCCAGCCCATAACCGTATTCCTTACTGGCATCTGCCAATTGGTGCATGCCCTGGGCGTAGGCCATGATAAAAGCAAAGTAAAGTGCCTGTTCGCATTGGTCCACCAAGGAGGATTTCACAGTCTCTTCTGGAGTGGGTCGGTCATAAAGTGAATCTGCCTTGGTCCGTTCTTCCTTCAGTGCAGAGATTTCACGCATGCTTACGGCAATATCTATGGTGGGGACGGGAATTCCCAGGTCCATGGCATTTTGGGAGGTCCATTTCCCCGTACCCTTTTGTTTGGCCTTATCCAAAATCATATCCACCAAATCGTTATCGGTAAGATCATCCTTTTGGGTAAGGATTTCGGAGGTAATCTCCACTAAAAAGGACTGCAAACGACCTCCATTCCAGTCAGCATACGTCCTATGGAGTTCATTATTGGTGAGTTTGCCAGCCTTTTTGAGCAAATCGTAAATCTCCGAGGTCAATTGCATTAGTCCATATTCAATACCATTATGTACCATTTTTACATAGTTTCCTGCGGATTTGGGCCCTAAATAGGTCACGCAGGGTTCATCCTTGTATTTGGCGGCTACGGCTTCAAAAATGGGTTTTACATGTTGATAGGCCTCCCGGGAGCCACCGGGCATGATACTAGGACCCAAACGTGCGCCCTTGGCACCACCGGATACTCCGGCACCGAAGAAATTAATGCCCTTTTCCTTAAGATAGGCTTCCCTACGGTCCGTATCCGTAAAGAAGGAATTTCCCCCATCAATAATGATATCCCCATCATCCAAAAGGGGCAACAGGCTTTCGATGACCGCATCCACAATCTTCCCAGCGGGGACCAACAGCATTATTTTCCTGGGGGTACTTAGGGCATTGACAAATACTTGTGCATCGGTAGTGGCATTGACTTTTTGGGGATTACCTCCTTCCTCGATCAATGCACTTACTTTTTCCTGGTCCAGGTCATTTCCAAAGGCCGAAAAGCCATTATCGGCCACGTTTAAAATAAAGTTCCTGCCCATGACGCCAAGGCCTACCAGTCCAAAATCGTATGTATCTGCCATCGTATTCCCGTTAATTTATCTGTTAAGACATCGCTAAGTAAGGGATGTCCTTAAATCGCTACCTAAAATAAACGTTATATTCGTTACGCTCAACTAATCCGACACTTTAAATGAAAAAAACCGAAAATCAAATGTTGGTGATCTTTGGTGCCTCCGGCGACTTAACGGCCCGGAAGTTGGTACCTGCACTTTTCAATCTTTTCATAGCGCAGCAACTACCTGAAAACTTCGTGGTTTTGGGAGTGAGCCGCAGTGACATGACGGATATGGATTTCCGGAATAAAGTGGTTTTGGAAAGTACGTACCTGAAGGAACGAATAGCGAATTTAAAGTCGAACTATATTTCCAAGTTTTCAGACCAATTCTTTTATGAGGATTTGGGAAGCGACTATGACACTTCGTACGACGGTCTTCGTAAACGGATAGCGGATTTAAAAAATGAGCACAACACCTCTGGGAACATCATTTACTACTTATCCACTCCGCCCACCCTATATGAGACCATTGCCAAAAACTTGGCCAAAGCAGGGTTAAATACCCAAAGGAACGGTTGGAAACGTTTGATCGTGGAAAAGCCGTTTGGCTACAGTCTGGATACGGCAAAGGCATTGAACGAAGGCTTGCAGCACCATTTTCGGGAACAGCAGATTTATAGAATAGATCATTATTTGGGGAAGGAAACAGTTCAAAACCTTTTAGTGACCCGATTTGCCAATAGTATTTTTGAGCCCTTGTGGAACAGAAACTATATCCATCATGTGGAGATTACCAACGCCGAAAGTGTTGGGGTCGAAAAAAGGGGTGGATACTATGATAAATCAGGGGCCTTGAGGGATATGTTCCAAAACCACCTGTTACAAATTGTTTCCTTGATCGTGATGGAGCCCCCAATTAGTGATGCCCCGGAGGATATTCGCAACGAAAAAGTAAAGGCATTGAAATCATTGCGTATCATGAAGGATGAAAAAACCTTGCATATACAAACCATTAGAGCACAATATATGGCTTCGTCAATCGATGGGGAGCAGGTGCAGGGATATCGGGAAGAGGAAGGTGTGGATTCCGATTCAACTACGGAAACCTATGCGGCCATTAAGTTTTTTGTGGACAATTGGCGGTGGGAAGGTGTACCTTTTTATGTGCGTACGGCCAAGCGGATGCCAACCAAAGTGACTGAAGCGGTCATCCATTTTAAAACACCCCATCACCAAATATTTCAAGACTCAGGGATGAACAGTAAGGATAATAAATTGGTGATTCGAATCCAGCCGGACGAGGGAATTTTAATCAAGTTTGGTGTAAAAGTGCCTGGTCAAGGATTTAAAGTGGAACGGGCCAACTTGGATTTTTACTATTCCAATTTGGCACAGACCCATGTCATGGAGGCTTATGAACGCTTATTATTGGATTGTATGCAAGGCGATGCAACACTATATGCACGAGCAGATGAAGTGGAGGCGGCCTGGGAATTTGTCGACCCCATTTTGGACTATTGGAAGAATGGAAAAAATGTTCGCATGTACGGTTATGCGGCTGGGGTCTGGGGGCCTGAAAATGCGGATGAACTGATCGATGGTATTGGTTTTTGGCGCAATCCCGGTCCCAATTTAACGGATGACCCTGGCTTTTGTGTGATTTGTTAGGAGTTGTTGATGGTTGATGGTTGTTGGTTGTTGGTTGATGGTTGTTGGTTGATGGTTGTTGGTTGATGGTTGTTGGTTGATGGTTGTTGGTTGATGGTTGATGGTTGTTGGTTGATGGTTGTTGGTTGATGGTTGTTGGTTGATGGTTGTTGGTTGATGGTTGTTGGTTGATGGTTGTTGGTTGATGGTTGATGGTTGATGGTTGTTGGTTGTTGGTTGTTGGTTGTTGGTTGTTGGTTGTTGGTTGTTGGTTGTTGGTTGTTGGTTGTTGGTTGTTGGTTGTTGGTTGTTGGTTGTTGGTTGTTGGTTGTTGGTTGTTGGTTGTTGGTTGTTGGTTGTTGGTTGTTGGTTGTTGGTTGTTGGTTGTTGGGTGTTAGGTGTTAGATATAAGGTAAGGGGAAATGGTATTGGGAAAGGTTGCACTAACCGATAGATTTTAATGTATTCCTTGGCTTAAGACGGTTTTAAAATAAAGGGAAAATATACTATGGAGATAAGGGTTTTTAAGGACAAACAAGAGGTTGCCAAACAGTTTTCGGCCTATTTTGCTGAATTGACAAAAGGGAAGGAGGTTTTCCATGTGGCCCTCTCTGGAGGGAGCACCCCAAAGATTGTTTTTGATGAATTGGCTTTGGCCTATGGGGACACTATTGATTGGTCCAAAATCCATTTTTACTGGGGAGATGAACGTTGCGTGCCCCCGACCGATGATCAAAACAATTATAAGATGACCGTGGAGCATTTATTCTCGAAAATCAATGTCCCGGAAAAAAATATCCATAGAATTTTAGGGGAATCGGATCCGCAACGGGAGGCCATGCGTTATGCCAATTTGTTGGAGATTTATTTGGATAGGGAGGAAGGCATTCCCCAATTTGATTTAATTATCCTGGGTATGGGAGACGATGGCCATACTGCTTCCATTTTTCCCCATGAAATTCAACTCTGGGAAGCCAAGGACCATTGTGTTGTAGCTACACATCCGGATTCTGGTCAAAAGCGGGTTTCCATTAATGGCAAGGTCATCAATATGGCCAAGGAAGTTGCCTTTTTGGTAACCGGTGCCACTAAAGCAGAGAAAGTTGATGAAATCCACAATACAAGGGAGGGCTATAAAACCTATCCCGCCTCCCTGGTACATCCAAAATCTGGAAAACTGGTTTGGTTTTTGGATGAGGCGGCGGCCCCTAATCCCTAGCACCTAAGTCAATTTCAATCCGAAAAGGGAAGTTTTATTTCCCATTCGTAATCATTTCCAAACTCCTAAAAGCGGCCGTTAGTCCAAATCCAATTTCACGTTCTCATTTTCCAGGTATTTTAAATATTCATTTACCTTGAACATTTTGCCGTGGTATTTGGTATCCCGTTGCCGCACGGCCATTTTGCGTTCCACACTTCTAGCATACCGTCGTAGTCCCTGTTTGTCGGTAATCAATAGCCCCGGTACCTTTACATTGTTTCCTTTGCCATCCTTGGCCACCATGGTAAAATAGGAAGAATTGCAATGCCGTTTTTCCCCGGTGGTCACGGTTTCGGCCTCTACCCGAACCCCAATGACCATACTGGTCCGTCCGGTGTAGTTCACACTGGCTTTAAGGGTAACCAATTCACCAACTTCTATCGGGTTCAGGAAATCGACCCGATTTACGGAGGCCGTTACACAATAGGCCTGCGAATGTTTACTGGCACAGGCAAATGCAATTTGGTCCATCAGGTTCAAGATATGCCCGCCATGTACCTTACCTCCAAAATTGGAGTGGGAGGGAAGCATCAGTTCCGTAATCGATACCCAGGACTCTTTTGAGGTTTTAAACTTTTTCATTTGTTGAAATGGGGCGACTTTTCCAATACCACATCAGTAATAAAATATTTGGTGTCCCCCAGCCAAAAAAAAGTGGCATACAGCTCTTTGTAGGTGACCTTAACGTATTTTCCTTGATATGCTATTAGTTTCTGGATGATTTCCTCTTCCGAATCCTGTACGGAAAACTTAAAAATACGTACTCCGGAAATCCCCTGACTTAGTTCTCCTTCCCAGGTTTTGGCCAATACCCCTTTGTTGCTGAATTTCATCAGTTCCCCAGACCGATAGCCTTCGCTAAAAGGAACATAATACACAAAAGCAAAGTAAATGGCACTACCCAGTAGGATGACCGAGATGAGAATAAAGACAATTTTACGCATCTAAAGTTTTAATTTAGGTTGTTCATTTTCCAATTCGTGGTCATCTTCTTCTGCCCGTTTTAGAATGGGTTCTGGAATCGACTTTTTGGCCTTGGCCCCCATTTTCTTTAATTTTTCAATACTGGTAACAATATTTCCGCGGCCCTCCACCAACTTGTTCATGGCCCCACGGTATTCGTTTTTGGCTTCGTCCATCTTTTTCCCCACGCGGGTAAGGTCCGACACAAAACCTTCGAATTTGTCATAAAGGGCCCCGGCCTGCCGTGCAATTTCAATAGCGTTACGCTGTTGTTTTTCATTGCTCCACATCGTATCTATGGTGCGTAAGGTCGCCAATAGGGTAGAGGGCGTAACAATAACTATGTTTTGTTCAAAGGCCCTATTGTAAATGGTGTTGTCCTCATTGATTGCCACGGCAAAAGCTGGCTCTATGGGTACAAACATCAATACAAAATCAGGGCTTTCCATTTCGTACAAATCCTCATATTTTTTGGCAGAGAGTTGTTCCACATGTTTGCGAAGGGAATTGATGTGGTCTTTTAAGAATCTGGGTTTTTCATCTTGGGGAGCATTGGTATAGCGCTCGTAATCCGTTAGGGAAACCTTGGAATCGACCACCATTTTTTTCCCGTCGGGAAGATGAATGATGACATCGGGCATCACCCGGGCCCCATCTTCCCGTTTAAAACTTTGCTGTACGCTATACTCCCGGTCCTTTTCCAATCCGGATTTTTCCAAAACACGTTCCAAAACCAATTCTCCCCAGTTCCCTTGCATTTTACTGTCCCCTTTAAGCGCCTTGGTAAGGTTTTCCGCTTCTTGCGTGATCTTTAGGTTTTGATTTTGGAGATTGAGCAATTGCTCTTTTAAAGCAGAATGGATGCTAATGTTTTCTTTTTGCGTTTCCTCGACCTTCTTTTCAAACAATTGGATCCGCTCCTGCAGCGGACTTAAGATTTGCTTGATGTTTTTTTGATTTTGCTCGGTAAATTTGCTGCTTTTTTCATCCAGGATTTTGTTGGCCAAGTTTTCAAAATCCTTGGTAAACTTTTCCTGAAGTTTTTCTACTTCTTCCTTTTGCTCGGTATTGATACGCTCCAGGTTCTCCAAGTCAGCTTGATAGCGTACCAGTTGATGGCCCAACTGTTCTTTTTCGTTTTGAATCTGTTTTTTTTCCTCGTTTTCAAGGTCCAGCTTCGCATTGAGGGTCGTAAGGGATTGATTTAGTTGTTGTTCACGTTCCAGCCAAATACTTTCGTTGGACCTTGTTTTCAGTTTTTGGATGTAGATGCCCACCAAAATACCTACAACAATGGCCAGAAGGCCAACAAGCAAATACATCAGTTCTTGACTCATAAAGTAAAATCTTAACGTAAAGATAGTTGAATTGTCATTCCGCACTTGATGCGGAAACCAAAAAATGGGTGTTCCTGGACTCCTATCTGTGGTTTGTTACTTCTTTATTTTAAAAGAGCCGGTTTTGGCATCAAATTGTACCAATTCCGAAGGGAATATGCGCTCAAAACTTCCTTTTTCAATCAATTCACAGGGAGCGGCAAAAGGGTTGGTTTTTCCATCCAAAATCAGGATTTTATCACAAAGCTGAATGGCCAAATCGATTTCGTGGGTAGTGAAGACCACTGTTTTTTGATGCTCATGGGCCATTTGCCGTAGCAGTGTAAAAATCTGGACCTTATTGGAAAGATCCAAATGTGTGGTAGGCTCATCCAAAAACAATAAGGGGGTATCCTGTGCCATGGCCCGTGCAATCAAAACCCGTTGCAACTGGCCGTCACTAAGTTCAAAGCATTTTTTGGTTTTTAGTCCACCTAAGTAAAATTGTTGGATACTTCCTTCAATTTGTTCCTTATCCCCTTCGGTCAATGTTCCCAACCAATTGGTATAGGGCTGCCTGGCGAGTGCAATTAACTCTTGAACGGTTAGATTCTTTGTGGCAATGGACTCGGTAAGGACCAAGGATAGTTGCTTTGCGAGCTCCAGTGGCGAAAAGCTGGATAACGGTTTTGTTCCTATACGTATCTCACCGGCGATTTTGGATTGTAGCTTTGCCATGGTCCTTAATAGGGTAGACTTTCCTATGCCATTAACACCAACAATTCCACACAGTTCCCCTTGTTCAAGTTGAAAATTGATATGTTCGACCACGGCCTTGGATTTATAACCAACGGACAAGTCCCTTATGGAAATGAGGTGCTGCATCAAAAGAATAGTTTACGTTTTCTCACCAATAACCAAATGACCACTGGAGCCCCTACAATGGATGTAATGGCATTAATGGGCAAAACCTGGGCCGATGAAGGCAATTGGGCAATGGTATCACAGAGCAACAATAAAATGGCACCGTACAAAAAGACTGCAGGGACCAACACCTTATGGTCCATGGTCTTGAATATTTGCCGGGTTAAATGGGGAACGGCAAGGCCTACAAAGGCAATGGGACCCGCAAATGCGGTTATGCTACCGGCCAATAAGCCTGTAACCAGAATTATTCCCAAGCGTGATTTTTTTAAGGTTATCCCCAGGCTTTGGGCGTACTGTTCTCCCAATAGGAGGGCGTTTAAGCTTTTAATGTGGAGCACACTTAGGGCCACGCCAACAATAACTACTGCACCGAGCAAGGCATTTTGGTTCCAGGAGAGGTTTCCCACACTTCCATAGGTCCAAAAAATGAAGCGCTGCAATTGTTCCGCATCCGAAAAATAGGCCAATACGCTTACTATGGCAGCTGTGATACTCCCGAACATTAAACCTATGATCAGCAAAGCCATTGTATCCCTAACGCGATTGGCTACCAGAACCACCACCAATAGGACCAAAAAACTACCGACACTGGCAGCCACTACCAAGGAAACATCGGATACCAAAATGCTGCCCAGAAGTGTTGCCCCCATCAGAAGAAGGGCCGCTCCAAGGCTGGCTCCGGAACTAATACCCAATACAAACGGTCCCGCCAATGGATTTCGAAACAATGTCTGCATGAGAAGGCCACTTAAGGAAAGCCCGCCCCCGACCAAAATAGCCGTTACGGCCTTTGGCAAGCGATAACTGTAAATAATGTATTCCCATGAAGCATTCTCCATAGCTTCTCCAAAAAGGGCCTTAAAGGTTTGGGACAGGGGTATTGTTACCGATCCCAGACTAATATTTAGCAGGCCCGATACCAATAAAATCAGGAACAAGGCTATAAATTGCGGCTTATGGGATGCTATGGTCTGCACTATTGCAAAGGTGTAAAAAAGTAGGGATTATGGTCCGGTAGGACTTCTGGATGGAAAAAATGTACCAGATCCTGCAATACCAAATCGGGCCGTTGCGGAGCCAGCTCATAGTACAGAAGGCCCCCGGTAGCCCCCCGGGTATTGGCAAAAGTATATATCTTTTTGGCCTTAAAAGCTTTGAACTGTTGATAGTGCGCATTGGCCTGTTCCATTTCCTGATACGATGTGAACCGTGAAGGGGCGATCCAAACATTGGCCTGTTGCCCCTTTTCCAAAACGCTTTCCAAGCTCAAGGATAAACTACCGGTTCCCGAGGTCGCTTGATAAAGATATTCCCCATTGGCATCTTTGATGAATTGGGCGGCCCAACTTTCCCCAGCGGGTAAATACCAGACGTCCTTGAACAGGGCCCCACTCAATACCGTAGGTTTTTTGGCGGCTTTAGCGGCTATTTTTTTCATTTCTTGATAAGAAGTTTCAATTGCCCTGAATATACTATCGGCTTCCTTTTGTTTATCCAATAGCACCCCAAAGAATTTGATCCATTCGGCTTTGCCCAATGGGGTTTCTTCCGTCCAATCCCCATTGAATACCACAGGGATATTGGCTTTCTGGAAAACGTGATATGCGCTGTTTTGGTCGTTGATACCAAAACCAATGATCACATCAGGTCGTAATTCCAAAACCATTTCTGTGTTAAGGCTTTCATTGGTACCCAATTCCTTAATTTTTCCAGTGGAAATCAATTCCCTGGCGGGCATGGAGGAAATGTATTTTGTGTCGGGAAATCCAATTAATTTATCCAATCCCCCTAAACTTTCCAAAGCTGGAATATGCGTTGTTGAGGTAGCTATCAAAGAGGTAATGGGGGTGGCAATCACAGCATCATAGGCATCGGAAGGGAAGGTCATAGTGGCCAGTTTTTCCTTGGGAACCACTAAATAGCGAAACGCTTTGGAAGCCCCTGGCCAGGGGCGGTTTACTTGAAGCACGGTAAATCCATCGCTGCTTTCCATGGAGAAGCTTTTGGCGTAGCTTGTGGTGGTATCCGGGACCTGAACTTGCTTGACGGGTCTTACATTTTTCTTACAGGAGATCACCAGCCCAAGAAGTAGCAGTGGTAAAATTCTCGTTTTTATCATGGCCCCAAAATTAGACGAATTGAAAATTATGGGAAAAGAATCCGCAGTTGAATTTAAATACGTACTTTCGTTCAAGATTTAGGTTTGAAGGATTCCTAATAAATAGAGTTCTTCAATTAAAAGGGAATTCGGTGTAAATCCGGAGCTGTTCCCGCAACTGTAATCATATGCTGAAGCATTTTCAGCATCTCTGCAAAGAGTTGTTATTGTCTTCAATACCACTGTTCCGATACCTATTGGGATGGGAAGGTAGAATAACAAATTGAAAGCCAGGAGACCTGCCTGATTCGATTAAAACTTAAAAACCTTCGGGATAAAGGTTTGCTGTTATGAAGACTGAACATCTCTTTATATCACTGGTACTACTATCGCTTTTTAGGTTAAGCGCACAGGAAATGACAACCCATCGTTTGGATGAGGTTACCGTTTCGGATGTACGTGTAAGGCGTTATGCGGAAGGTCATAAGGTTACTGAATTAAAGGACAGTACCATACAACGTAATGGTACATTCCTTACCTCCCTTTTACATTTTAACAGTGCCATTTATTTTAAGGAAAACGGCTTGGGAATGGTTTCCTCCCCGTCGTTTCGCGGGACCAATGCTTCCCATACGGCCGTTGTATGGAACGGCATCAATATCAACTCCCAGCTCAATGGTCAGGTAGATTTCAATACGGTCAATCCTTTGAACTATAGTTCGGTAGCGATACGTAGCGGTGGCGGTAGCGTCCAGTTTGGTACCGGAGCCATAGGAGGTTCCGTTCATTTAAATAATGATTTAAAGTTCGAAAAGCACTCAGATCATCAAGTGGTGACAGGCTATGGCAGTTTTGATACCCGTAGCCTGAATTACAGCAATAGTTTTGGTACTGGAAATTGGTCTTCGAGTTTTGGGGTCAACTACAATAGCTCCGATAATGACTATTTGTACCTGGAAACGGATGAACGAAATACCAATGGCGAGTTTGAACACCTTAATATAAACTTTAACACGGGTTACCGATTAAATGACCGCGATGTACTTCGTTTGTACCATCAAAGTTTTATTGGGGACCGAAATCTATCCGGTAACCTGGTTGCGCCTGGGCGTAGCCGATATGAGGACAATCAGTTTCGGACCCAATTGGAATGGGGAAGATTTGGGGAAAAAGCCATTAGTAAACTAAAGGTGGCACATCTGTACGAAGGGTTCAGGTATTTTGAAAATAGGGATTCGGACAATTTTTCGGATGGGCGGGTGACCACGGTATTGGCGCGCTATTCCCTGGATGTTGAACTTTCGAATTCGTTTCGATTGAATTCTTTCGTGGAATACAACAACTTTACGGGTAAGGGAAGCAGTTTTGGTGCACCGGAACGAAACGATTTTGCCATTACCGCATTGGTAAAACATACGTTAATGGAAAAATTGAGGTATAATCTGAGCCTGCGACAGGATTTTTCATCGGATTTTTCCAGTCCTATTGTTTTTGCATGGGATGGAAGTTATGATTTTGGTCGTGTCTACAAACTTCAATTGAATGCATCCCGTAATTTCCGAATGCCCACCTTCAATGACCTATACTGGCAACCAGGCGGCAATTTGGAATTACAACCGGAACAATCGTATCAGGTGGATTTGGGACACCGGTTCAAGCTGGACCCGCTAACACTACAATTGAACAGCTACTACATTTCCACCGAGGACATGATTCGTTGGCTGCCCAATACCCAAGGAATCTGGTCGCCTGTCAATGTGGATGATGTACAAATCTATGGTGTGGAAGTGGAGCTCGGAATACACCAATCCATTGGTGAAAAACAAGAAGTGGACTTTAACGCCAACTATGCCTACACCGTTTCTGAAGATAAAGCAACGGGAGAACAATTGATTTATGTGCCTTTTCATAGGGGCAATGCTTCCCTGGCCTATCGCTTCTCCAATTTTGGTGCCTTTTACCAGCATCTCTACAATGGTTCGGTAGCCATCATCGGTGGGGAATTGGATGGGTACCAAGTAGCCAATGCAGGGGTAACCTATTCCTTTAAAACAGAAGGCAAGTTGCACTGTAGGCTTGGTTTCACCCTTAACAACCTGTTCAACGTGTATTATGAAAATATTGCATTGCGACCAATGCCCAATAGAAATATTCAAACCCAATTAGTATTAAACTTTTAAAATGAGAAAAAACCGATTTTTTTTGATGGTTGCCCTAACAGGGCTATTTTTTACCAGCTGTAACAATGATGATGACCAACCGGTACTACCTGGTGTCAGTATTTCGATAACACAAGATACCTTTGGAGAGGATAGCGGAACCATTACGGTAAACTTTAACACAACGGAAACATTTGACACCGATGTGACACTCACCTATGAAGTTTCCGGTACCGCCGTTGCAGGGGAAGATTATACTGCGCTTCCCGGGACTTTGACATTGGGTGCAGGGGAAAGTTCGGTTACCCAAAACCTAGTATTGTTGGACGACGACGACGTTGAACCAAGCGAAACGATTACAATTACCTTGACCGCTGTGGATGGTGGAACGGATTTCATCTCTTCAGATAGTTCGGTGACATTGACCATTACGGATAACGATTCTTTTCCCTTTGAAAATGGAATTTTGGTGGTTCACGAAGGGAATTTTAACCAAGGAAATGCCTCGGTTTCCTTTATATCCGATGATTATTCAAGGGTGGAAAATGGAATTTATAAATCGGTCAATGAAGTTGATGCCTGGGGTGATACCGCCCAAAGTATGGCCTTTGATGGCAGATTTGGATATATTGTCCTCAATGCTTCCAAAAGAATAGAAGTGGTGGATCGTTATACCTTTGAATCGGTAGCCACGATAGGTGGTGCTGGCGCAGACGATTTCTTAAATCCACGTTACATGACTGTTGTAAATGGAAAAGGTTACGTGACCAATTGGGGCGATACTTTTAATCCCGATGATGATTTTATTGCGGTCATAAACCTGGAAAATAACACGGTAGAGAGCAAGATTTCCGTGCCTGAAGGTCCAGAGCGCCTTTTGGCCAAGGACAATACTGTTTATGTGGCCCATGGTAATTTTAGTGGAAACAATATCGTTTCCGTTATAGATGCGACCACCGATAGTGTTACCGACACGATAACTGTAGGCACTACCCCAAGTTCTTTGCAGTTTGATGCAGATGGTAAGCTTTGGGTGCTAAGCAGCGGATATTCGCCTTGGGGGCCGCAAGACCCAAATCCGGAGGTGGCAGGGCAATTGGACCGAATCGACGTTTCCAGTAACGATGTTGAAGCCACCTTTGATTTTGCCCTTACCGAGCATCCAAGGTTTTTATCGATTAATGAAGGAGTACTTTATTACTATTTGGCAAGCTCCATTTATCCATTGGAAACAGATGCGACTGAATTGCCATCAATTTCTGTAATAACCACCAACATTGGTTTTTATCGCATGAGCGTAATCGACGGAAAACTTTATGGTGTCAATCAAAGCTTTGTGGAAAATGGAACACTTGAGGTCTACGATTTGTCCAACAACAGTCTGTTGCTCTCCCAAGAGGTTTCCATAGGCCCTGGAGAGGTATATATTAATGGTGAGGCCGAACGTTAATAATAACCAAAAGGGCGGCTTTGATATATAAAACCGCCCTTTTTAGCAACGCTTTTAATTGATTGTTAGCTAGTTTAAGTCTTTCTAATTATACACAAAAAAGGAATTGCTTTTTTGGACTAAAAGTAAAAACCAAACTTCTTTTGTTTGGATTCCTTTTTAACATGGATAGCAATTGTTTTGTAAACCTAAGGGTTTTCCAGATGATTCTGTGGACTACAATAAGCATAGATTAAAAACTTTCAATTCAAATGCAGCAACGGGTGCATAATGGTTTTAACATTTTGATTGTTGAAGACCATCCTTTTGTTTGTGAAGGATACAAAAAGGTATTGGAGCCAATTGTTATAGAATATGCCAAAAAGCATATTTTTCATTTTGCTTATGATTGCGAGGAAGCACTTGAGTGTATTTCAAATAGCATTAGGGGTAGTTTACTATATGATTTAGTCATTCTAGACTACCGTTTGCCAATCTATGAGGAAAAAGGAGTATTGTCAGGAGAGGATATAGGGTTGAAAATCAGGAAAGAATCGAGCAACACAAAAATTATTGTAATCACCAGTATATCCTGCAACTATACATTGAACGGTATTTTACAAACCCTTCATCCAAATGGACTTGCTTATAAAGGTGACCTGGATGGCAAAACTTTAACAGAAGGATTTAAAACTATCCTACAAGATAAAGTTTTTTACAGTGAAAGAATCGTACAAATGTTGAGTAGGCATTTAGAGCTTGCTAATAGACCTTTGGATCAAATTGATAGAAAAATCCTCTATTTGTTGTCCAAAGGTTTTAGAACGAATGAACTTCCTAAGTTGGTCTATCTGTCAATGTCCGGAATTGAAAAAAGGAAAAGAAACCTTTTTTCTTTTTTTGGAATAACTACGGGGCAACTTTCAGATCTTATCCAGGCCGGTACGGATGGTGGGTATTTATAAAAAAGAAGGATTTACCTTACTTAATATGAGGTTTTTCTCTCTTTTTTGCATTGTTCCTGTTTTAATTTTAATGGAACTATTTATTAATCCCTAAATCACAATGTTATGCACAAAAAAATTACACTAGTTCTGTTTTTTTTCACACTTTTTGTTTCTTCTCAGAGTTTTATTCAAAATGTAAATTTTTCTAGATCTGGTTTAAATGATCAAGAACTGGGAAAGCCTTATAAATTTGATTTGACCTTTGATCATTTAAGTAGTACTGCTCCTTCTTGGCCTCAATGGTATTATTTTATTACTAGTACAAATGATGATTCATTTTTTACAACATGGCCGGTCGCGGGTTTTATATCAACTAATCAGTATGATACCATATCTAATGGATTTAGGTTTTCTTTTGACCCAATTCAATTGGTAGATGAGTTTCCAAATTACCCTTCAGGCACTTACAAGGTTGTAATAGTAGGATATCTTGGAGGTAATTCTTGGGTGATTTCTCCAAATTATGTGAACAACTACACTTTTACCTTTACATTTAATGATTTCTGCTCGGATTGTGGTGATGGTATTTACTATGGCCATGATAATGACGGTGATGGAATTTTGGAATTTTTTGATAACTGCCCCAACAATCCAAATCCGAATCAAGCCGATCAGGATAATGACGGTATAGGTGATGTTTGTGATACCCAAGATAATCGTGATTCGGATGGAGATGGTGTTGAAAACTTTGAAGACGAATGTCCCAATGAGGCTGGACCATCATCAAATAATGGATGCCCGGCAAATGACCCGGCCTTTGTAATAGTTGATAAAGTTCAAATTAAAGAAAGGGATGAGTTCACTGGTAATTTAAATACGATTTATGATTCGAGTGATTCCGATAATGATTCTCCCCCTACAATACGTAATAATGGTGAGTATGACTTCGTTGTTACCCTTAAAAATACAGGAGATTTAACAGCTAATAGTACTTTTCTTACCTCTTTTTATTCCTTTAACAGTTCTTTTAGTTTTTTCGGGGATTGTATTTGGGATGATCGGGAATCAAGTACTGATTTAAGTAGTGGTAATACATTTGAATATAGCTTTACGGAACTAATTGGTGGCAATAGTATAGGTATTTGCGACTTGGCTACTGGTACTCGCTACTTTTACTTTTTACCAGGTCCAAATGGCCAAGACGATAGTACGGCATTTCAAGTACAATTTTCTTACACTCAATCATCATCAGGAAAGGGGCCCGTTCTTAGTCCAACTGGTTTTCAATCTAAGGCAAGAATTAATTCTGCCCTAATTTTGGAGCAATATCCGATTGAAATATATGACCTGACGGGTAGAAAGGTTGTTTCCAAAGAAGTCTCTAGCATTATGGAAGAAACAGATGCTGTAATGTCACTACCCACCGGTCTATATATAATTAGGAGTGAAAAGGGAGATAGAAAAATGTATGTTCCAAGATAATCTCTTCTAATGTATTGACTATGGTCTGACATAGTCAAACTAATTGGAAAAACCTTCCCGGAATTCTTAATTTTTGGGAAGGTTTTTAGTTTAAAATAGCCTAAATTACCGGGGAAACAATACCAACCCATTCCTATGGACTATAGCCCCAAACGTATTGTATGCCTTACGGAAGAAACCACGGAAACCCTATATCTACTGGGTGAGGAAGCACGGATCGTTGGGATATCCGGTTTCACGGTCAGACCAAAAAGGGCCAGAAAGGAAAAGCCCAAAGTTTCTACTTTTTTAGAGGCTAAAACGGACGATATATTGGCGTTACAACCCGATTTGGTTATTGGTTTTTCGGATATTCAAGCTACCATTGCCAAAGAATTAATTGCCCGGGGCATCACGGTGTGGGTCAACAATCATAGAAGTATTCATGGGATATTACAAATGATGGTGCAGTTGGGGGCCTTGGTTGATAAAAAAGATGCTGCTTTGGATTTGGTAAAAAAAATTGAGGGTGATATCCTTCATATGAAACAGAAAACCAAAAGTTGGATCAAAAAACCCAAGGTATACTTTGAAGAATGGTATGACCCTCTGATAACAGGGATCCAATGGGTAAGTGAAATCATTGAAATTGCTGGTGGGACCGATGTTTTTAAAGATAGACAGGCATCATTGGCAAAGGATCGTATCCTGGCCAACCACAATATGGTAATTGACCGGAATCCTGATATGATACTGGCCTCTTGGTGCGGTAAAATGTTCAAAAAGGACAAAATGATAACACGCGAGGGATGGGAGCAAATCAACGCCCTAAAAACCGATTCCATCCATGAAATAAAATCTGAAATCATCCTGCAGCCTGGTCCTGCTGCTCTGCTGGACGGTCTGCCGCTCATACATAAACTCCTTTTGGATTGGAAAGAAAAATATGGATAAGGGAAAAGCATTTTTTAATTGGAGCAGTGGCAAGGATGCTGCAATGGCACTGCACATGGTTCAAAAAGAAGGTAAAGAGGTTGACCTGCTGGTAACCACTATCAGTCAAAAATATCAAAGGGTATCCATGCACGGGCTCCATAGAAGTTTATTGGAGGCACAGGCTGCATCCCTTGGCATTCCGTTGGAAGTAATTGAGCTACCGGAAAACCCTACTATGGAGGCCTATGGCACTACGATGGGGGAACGCCTGACATTGCTTCAAAACCAGGGTTACGCCCATTCCTATTTTGGGGATATTTTTTTGGAGGATTTAAAGGTCTATAGGGAGCAGATGTTACACCCCTTGGGATTTAAGGCAGTTTTTCCACTTTGGAAAAAGGATACCCGACAATTACTTTTGGACTTTATTGACCTGGGTATGAGGGCAATAGTCATTTGTGTAAACGCCCAGGTATTGGACAAATCCTTTTGTGGCCGGGTAATTGACCGATCGTTTTTGGATGATCTGCCATCAAATGTAGATTCCTGTGGGGAAAATGGTGAGTTTCACACCTTTTGTTTTGATGGCCCATTGTTTCAATGGCCTATCGCCTTTACCAAGGGCGAAATTGTTTATAAGACATATCCCGCCCCCAAAACGGAACAAAATACGGATGTTTCCGAATATGGGTTTTGGTACTGCGATTTACACTTAAAGGGTTGAGGTACGGGAGGCAACGAATGTTGCTTGCCATGGTATTAATTCAAATCCAACGGTTTATCAAGAATCATAAATTCCCTAACGGGTGTTTTAAAATCCCTATAGGCCGCAGGTTCCCCAAAACTGGACTTTTGGGCCTGTTTACTGGAAACCCCTGTGATTTCCTCCAGTGCTCTTGCCAATAGGGGCTCATTGACATCACCCAATTCTCCCAGATTGAATACGTCTTCCCTAAGCTCAATATCCGGGGCAAAACCGGCCGTATAGTCCAGAAAGCCAACGGAGTTTTCATTTCTCCCCACCAACGGCTGTATGATCCATCTGTTGTCGGGATTGATCCGGTTTTCCCTTCTTCCATCCCCATAGGTGTAGGGACCATTTACCCCTGTGGGATCATCCACCAAAGAGATGGAGAATTCATTTTTTCCAGTCGTTGTCGTGCCAATATGAATGACCTCAACGTAAGGGTCCAGACCATTCATGAGCAATTCACTTGCCGAAGCCGATCGATTGGTGGCCAAGACATATACCCTATTGAGGTTTAAGGCATTGAGTGCTACACCGGATCGTACTTCATTGGCAAAATAATCCTCCAGTTGCAGATTCGAAAAACGTGCTTGTTGTTTGTCGTTCCAGCGTTGCCGAATATAGAGGTCATTTGTATTTGGACCGTAAATCATACTGGCCAAAAGGCGTGAGGTGTTTACCGAGCCACCGGGATTGTAACGCATATCCAAAACCAAGTCCGTAACACCATTCGCTACAAATTGTCCGAACACCTCATTTAACTCGTCATTGAAATCCCTATTAAATCGTTGGTACATTAAGTATCCGATTTTTTGGCCATTTACGTCAAGGGTTCTTGCTTCCCGAATGGGGGGTTCGAGGAACTCTTCAATTTTGGTCAAGGTGATTTCGTTTTCGGTTTGGTTTACCAACCTATTGGCGATATCTGCTTCACCCATATTTAAGGTGTAGGTATCATTGTCACCAAACAATAAACCCCCAAAATTCCCGGGTGTCAGTACTTGTCCGTCAACCCCATAGAAAATGTCCCCTCTTTTAAGCCCGGCCTGTGCTGCAGTCGATCCCGGTACAACATTTCGTACAAACCCGAATACGTTGTCAGTGTCATCTTCCGTCAGGTCAATAATAAAGAACTGCAATCCATTGCTTTTGCTCACTCCGGATAGGGAGTTGAGCAGTACTTCAAAGTCCTCATCAAAAAAAGTAAATCGGTCCTCTGAAAACAGGAGACTTTGTATAAAATCCTCAGGATTTGGGGTAGCCTGCAAGAATTCGGTGTATTCCTGGTCATTGGCAAACCGGTCATCCGCTAAATCCGGAACATCCGCCTGCCAAAAATACCACTCATTCATCGCCTGCCACATAAAGTCTTGTACCGTAACATCATCTGAAATCGGGTTCGGCCCTCCGTCATCGTCATCACTGCAAGAAAGGAGGACAAGGGTCATACTGCATAGCAGCACTATTCTGCCTTGCCACAAGTTCCTTGACAGTAAGCGGTACAAATATTCCATAAGGGACTAATTTGGAAATACATCATAGATCGTTCCTCCTTTCAGAGGATTTAATCTATTGGAACTGGAAATGGTACGGATTTGCATATGGGACGGTGTTTCCAAGGATCTGCCCTTGGTAACCGGTCCCGTAATTTCCTCAATGGCCCTGGCCAGTAGGGGTTCATCCGGCTCGCCCAGTAATCCTAAATTGCCCAAGGATTCCAGCACTACAATTTCCGGTTCCAAACCACTGGTGAAATCACTGAACCCAACGGCGTTTTCATTGGTGCCTACCAAAGGTTGCAGGGCATATCTATGATCCGGATCCGCACCATTAAGAGTTTGATCTCCATTGAATATATATGGAAATGGAATGGATTCCCCATTGGTAAGACCCACTTGTTGAGTGGGATTGTCCACCATGGTCACCGAAAACTCATTTTTTCCAGAGGTCGTATCACCTATATGGACAACCCTAATATAAGGGTCCAAACTATTTATGACCAATTCACTTGCTGAGGCGCTATCGTCCGTGGTTATGATGTAAACCCGACTAAGATTCAGACTATTGATTGGAACTATAGTTTCATCATCGCCATCACTTATAGTTATGGTATTTACAAAAGTATCTTCACCTCCCAGGAGGTCATTCCATTTTTGATTCCATCGTTGTCTTGAAAAAAGCTGCCCGTTGAACTGTCCCGTGATCATACTGGACAATCGAATTGCCGACCGTACCGACCCCCCCGGATTGTACCGTAAATCCAATACCAAATCCGTTATGTTTTCATTCTGTAATTGTCCAAAAGCAGTGTTCAGTTCATCATCAAAATCACTGGTAAAACTGTTGTACATTACATATCCAATTTTACTGCCACCGACATCCAAGGTTTTGGCTATGTGTACAGGGTTTTCAACAAGCTCTGTTTTGGTCAACTCAATGTTTACCCCATTTGGCGTGGTTGTATCATTGGCTATGGTAGCAAAATTCATGGTATATGTGGTGGGGTTGAGCAGATCAAGATTACTGTTTGTAATTCGTCCTGCTTCATCCGTTACGGCAAAAAGGGCAGTACCGTTTATGGCATAAAAGACATCCCCACGTTGAACTCCCTTGGTTTCCGCATCAGAACCATTGATTACGTAACGTACCACTCCAACAACGGCAGTCCCTCCCTCAGGTGGTCTTGTCAACACAAATTCAACCCCATTTGTGGTGGCGACACCGGAAAATGAATTGAACAAAACATCATAATCACTTACAATGACACTAAATCTGTCTTTGGGCGATAAAATAGCACTGTGCAATCCCTCGGGGGAATTAAAGCCATTTAAATAGGTATAGTAGGCGTTGGTATCGGCGAATCGGTCGTCCGCCAGGTCATTGACCTCGTCTTGCCATAAATACCAGGTATTCATCGCACTCCAGATAAATTCATTGATTTCACTTTGCAATTCCACAATTTCCTCCTGTGGTTGTGGTGGTTGTTCCACTTCCGGTGTATCATCATCGTTGGAACATGATGTTAGAAAAAAACACAAAAGGGTCAGTGGAATAAATAGGTTTCTCATAGCAATTAAGTTTTCATTGTATCCCCAAGAATCGTTCCAGCTTTGCGAATTCCCAGTGGTATTCTATAACAATCTTAGTTTCAAAAACCCTAAAATACTTACATTCAATTAAAATAGAAATGAATTTGTAACAAAATTCGTTGTATGTCGTCATGAAGGTGTAAGTCGATAACAAGATATACAAAACGCGAAACCACCAAATGCAACAAAAAGAGTTTATAGCAATGGTTATGCCCTTTAAGGACAAACTTTATCGCATGGCCAAACGGTTATTGGTGTCACGGGAAGAAGCGGAAGATGCTACCCAGGAAATATTGCTAAAGCTTTGGTCCAAAAATGAATCCATGGGCCAATACAAAAGTGTAGAGGCTTTTGCGATGACGATGACCAAGAATTTTTGTTTGGACCGATTAAAATCCAAACAAGCGGGAAACTTGAAATTGGTCCACAGCAATTATAAGGACGAAACGGTTTCCGTACAACGACAATTGGAAGCCGAGGATAGTGTGGGATGGGTAGAACGGATAATGGAGGAACTGCCAGAGCAGCAAAAAATGGTTTTACAATTGCGGGACGTGGAGGATTATGATTATGATGAGATAGCCCAAATGTTGGATATGAAACCAACGGCAGTGAGGGTGACCCTCTCTAGGGCAAGAAAAACAGTTAGGGAAAAATTACAACAAAAACATAGTTATGGAATTGGATAACTACATAGAAAAACTTTTGGAGAAGTACTTTGAAGCAAACACTACGGTTGCTGAAGAGAAGGAACTTGGGGACTATTTTGCCCAAAAGGCGGTTGCGCCGCACCTGGAACAATACAGGCCCATGTTCAATTACTTTTCCGTTGCCAAGAAAGAACAATTTACCAAGCAGGTTCCACTAAACACCAGAAAGAAGATCAACTATGGGTGGATTTCCGCTGCAGCGGCAGTTGTACTGGCTTTTGGCATCTATTTTGGTCCTGATCAATACCAGGCATACCAAGATAGAAAGGAGGCAGAACTTGCCTATGAGGAAACAAAGAAGGCCTTGAACCTATTGGCCGAGAATTTTGGAAAAGGAACCCAAAAGATGGCCTATTTAAATGAGTTTGAGGTCGCAAGATCAAAAGTGTTCAATGAAAAATAGAAATTAAAAAGTAAAAAAATGAAGAAGTATATTTTAATCGTATTGATTGCCGTAATACCGATTGCCGGTTTTTCCCAATCTTTATTTGACAAGTATGAGGACCTGGATGACGTGACCTCAGTGGTCGTTTCCAAGAAGGCCTTTGAATTATTGGCCAAAATGGATATTGAGGTCGATGATCCAGATGCCCAGGACTTTATGGATATTGCCACAAGCGTCAATAGCCTAAAGGTGTTTACAACGGATAACGAATCCATTGGTGCCGATATGAAAGCTTCCGTGGGCAAGTACCTAAAATCAGCTTCGTTAACTGAGTTGATGCGTGTTAAGGACAAAGATGCCAATGTGAAATTTTATATCAAAGAAGGTAGGGACAGTGACCATGTCAGTGAATTGTTGATGTTTGTTACCGGGCTCAAAGAAGTTGAAGCCGATGGCAGGCGGTTTGAAACGGTACTGTTGTCATTGACCGGGAATATTGATTTGAACAAAATCAGTTCCCTGACCAAAAAAATGAACCTTCCGGAAGAGTTGAACAAAGCGGGTAAAAAAGGAGAATAAGTATAAACACCGGGTTGGTAGTGGGAATCGCTACCAACCCGTTTTTTTAAAATTTGCCCTAGGCAAAGTCCAAGGGCCATCAATCCTTAAAAGAACATGAAAAATATAGTCAGAACAATTGTGGTCTCCCTCTTTCTTGTACCGGTTATGGCCATTGGCCAATCCGTATTTGACAAATTGGAGGATTCGGACAAAATTGGAACAGTGACCATAAGTAAAGGAATGTTGGGCATAGTGGCCAGCATGTCCGCCGATGACAAGGATAAGGAAACACAGGAATTTATTGAATTGGCCAAAAGCATTACCAATATCAAGGTATTTGTTTCCGAAGATCATGCTGCGTCAAAAATGATGAAATCCACCGCAAAAGGGTATATCAAAACATCAAAATTGGAAAGCTTAATGAAGGTAAGGGATGATGATTCCCATGTGGACTTTTATGTTAAGGAAGGAAAGGACAGCGACCATGTGAGTGAAATGGTGATGTTGGTAACGGGTATGGACAAAAAGACGGAACATGCCAATTTTGAAACGGTTCTTGTTACCATGACCGGGGATATTGATTTGACCAAGATTGGTTCACTGGTCAATAAAATGAACCTTCCCAAAGATTTGGAAAAAGTTAATAAAGAAGAATAAAAGTTGGTTAAGGGAGTGTAACAAAAGGCCCTAAACCCATACTTATTAAAAAATCAATCAATAAAGGAGCAATGAAGAATATAGTAAAAGGATTGGCAATGGTTGCACTGGTGTTCATGGCTTCCTGTGCGTCCCAACCCAGTCTGCAGGAATATTATGTGGACAATATGGAAAACCCCAATTTTATAGCATTGGATATTCCGGTCAGTATCCTGAAAATGGAAGAGGTGGAACTTACCAATGTACAAAGGGAAGCTGTGGAATCCTTAAGGAAGTTCAATTTGTTGGCCTTCAAAAAAACCAGTGAAAATGTAGCGGAGTACAAAATGGAGAAGGCCAAGGTAAAGGAAATCCTGAAGAACGAGGATTTTGTGGAACTCATGAAAATCAACTCCCAATATGGGAAAGGGGTCATAAAATACCTAGGTGAGGACGATGCCATTGACGAGGTCATTATTTATGGTGATAGTAAGGAACAGGGGTTCGCTCTGGTTCGGGTATTGGGAAAAAATATGAACCCTGCCCATATTGTACAGCTCATGCAGGCCATCCAGAAATCGGAATACAAGGGTGAAGGATTAGGAGAGATAGGCAAGTTTTTAAAAGGGTAGGCCCGAACAAAATCAATACGAATTATCCCAGCTTTTTAAAGTTGGGATTTTTTTGTGCCCATAATTGACCTTAAGTTAAAAAAGGGTGGTGACTTACTGATTATATTAGTGTCCTAATACCTAAATGGAACACTAACAAAATCTAAAGCAAAATGGAAAAAGCACAAGAATGGATAACCTATGGTTTGGACTTGGCCAAAGAATTTGGCCCAAAGTTGCTAGCCGGCATCTTAATTTATATCGTTGGTTCGTGGATTGTTAAAAAGCTGGTCGGAGGGCTTAGGAAAGTGATGGCCAAAAGCAAATACGATGAATCCTTGCAAAAGTTTCTCTTAAACCTTCTTTCCTGGACATTGAAGGTGTTCTTGATTCTTTTGGTCATTTCCCAGTTAGGGGTTGACGTGACCACCTTCGCAGCGGTAATCGCAGCAGCTGGTTTGGCCGTTGGTCTGGCTTTGCAAGGCTCCCTTTCCAATTTTGCGGGAGGTGTATTGATCATGATTTTTAAACCGTATAGGATTGGCGACCTTATTGAAGCACAAGGAGAGCTTGGTGTGGTCAAGGAAATTGAAATATTCACCACAAAAATGGTGTCCCCAGAAAATAAATTGATTATCATTCCCAATGGGACCATGGCCAACGGAAACATTGTAAACTATACCGCCGAGGGAAAGATACGCGTGGATACCGTTATAGGGGTGGCCTATGAAGAAGATATTAAAAAGACCAAAGACGTATTACTAGAGGTGTTGACATCCAACCCCAACGTTTTGAAAGAGCCGGCACCTTCGGTCAATGTTTTGGAATTGGCGGATAGTTCCGTAAACTTTGCGGTACGTCCATTTTGCAAACCAGAACACTATTGGGATGTGTATTTTGCTACCTATGAAGGATGTAAACTGGCCCTGGATAAAGCAGGTATTGAAATTCCCTATCCCCACGAAGTACAGATCGAAAAGAAATAAGGGACTGCAAAGTTGTCATTTCAAAGGAATCTGCTATGGGAAATTCGCACCCATCGCTACATGCATTTTTCAACTTTGCCTTTACCGCAATCTGAACGTATGAAATGACCGATAAATTGATTTGGAGCAATTAAACCCCAGTGTAATTGGCTGGGGTTATTTTTTTTAGCTCAGATTTTATGGTTGGGGATATATCCAGGGTTTCAATGAAATCTGCCATGGTCTTCTGGGTTATTTTCGCGTTGGTTCGGGTCAATCCTTTTAGCGCTTCATAGGGATTTGGGTATCCTTCCCTGCGTAAAACAGTTTGGATGGCTTCGGCAACAACGGCCCAATTGTCCTCAAGGTCTGCCTCAAACTTTTCTTGATTCAGCACCAATTTGTCCAAGCCTTTTAATGTGGACTGAAATGCAATAAGGGTGTGCGCAAAGGGTACCCCAATGTTCCTGAGGACCGTACTGTCCGTTAAGTCCCGTTGTAATCTTGAAATAGGAAGTTTGGCCGACAAGTATTCAAAAATAGCATTGGCCATACCCAGATTTCCTTCGGAGTTTTCGAAATCGATGGGATTTACCTTATGCGGCATGGCCGAGGAACCAACTTCCCCCTTTTTGATGGTCTGTTTAAAATAGTCCATGGAAATATAGGTCCAGATGTCGCGGTTTAGATCAATTAGAATGGTATTGATTCGTTTTAAGCCATCAAACAGGGCAGCCATATGGTCATAATGTTCAATTTGGGTGGTGGGAAACGAATGGTGAAGTCCTAGTTTCTGTTGTACAAATTGTTGCCCAAAAGCTTTCCAATCAATTTGGGGGTAGGCCACTTTATGGGCATTGTAGTTTCCTGTGGCCCCTCCAAACTTTGCGGCCGAAGGGATATCGTTCAGTAAATCAAATTGTTGTTTTAGACGTTCCACAAACACTTCTATCTCCTTACCCAATCGGGTTGGCGAAGCCGGTTGGCCATGTGTCCTGGCCAGCATGGGGACCGATGCCCAAACCTTGCCCAAATCCTTCAGTTTTTCAAATAGCTTAACATAAACGGGAACATAGCTGTCATTCATGGCATCCTTAATGGAAAGTGGAATGGCCGTATTATTGATATCCTGGGATGTTAGGCCAAAGTGGATAAACTCCTTATGCCCACTTATGCCCAAAACATCAAACTTTTGTTTGATAAAGTATTCTACAGCTTTTACATCATGGTTTGTGGTTCTTTCTATTTCCTTGATGGTGGCTGCGTCCTCGGCTGAAAATAAACGATGGATTTTTCTTAATTCCTCAAATTTTTGAACATCAAAATCCGCTAATTGGGGGAGGGGCAATTCACATAGGGCGATGAAATATTCAATCTCAACCTGGACGCGATACTTTATTAAGGCCTCCTCTGAGAAAAAGACTGAAAGTGATGCTGTTTTGTTTCTATAACGTCCGTCGACCGGTGAAATGGCATTTAGTGGATTCAAAGACATTGAAGTGGATTTTAGAAAACCTCAAAGATAGCTTAATACCCCAACTTCTTTAGTTTGTTCAGGATTTTAATTCCCCTATTTTGAAACCCGGCGGAACCTTGGGGAAGATGTTGTTCCAAAACGGATTTCAGCTCAGGCCGTATCCAATCAAAGGTTTCGCCCAGATAGAACAGACTGGTCATGGCAAAAACTTTCGTGGCCACTTTATGCTCTTCAATGAGCCAGTCAAAACACACCGTAGCCATCTTTTCCAAATAAGCCAAAGACAACGCATTTATGAAAAGGGGGTGTTTCGCCTTGTAGTAGGCCTGTGTCAACAGTTGACATATATGGGCCATGGGACGTATGGAAGATTCCGATTGCATCCGATCCAATCCCTTGATAAAATCATTGAGGATGGGTACGATCAATTCCAATTTCTTACGCATAACATGGTCAAATATCCAGCTTGCGGCAAAATTATCCTCCTTATCATGGATATCTACTTCCTTGAACAATGGCCCCACCAATTCTGGGGAAGCCAGTACACGGGCAACGAGTCTGTCCACATCCGGTTTATTTATCCGCCCCGTATTGAGTTGCCTATGTAACTGCTGGGCAGTCATAGGTCTTTACCAAGTTTTTGAACCAAATGGGGAACACCTTCAACAGCCGTTTTGGGGATAATGGTCAAGTGCTCAAAATCCATTTCCCGAATAGTGGGTCTGGGGTCAACAAAATAAATGGGCGTACCCGAGGGGACATAGTTTATGAGACTTGCGGCGGGATATACCTGCATTGATGTTCCGATAATGATCAATACATCCGCCATGGCGGTAATTGCAATAGCGGGTTCCAACATGGGTACCATTTCCCCGAACCACACCACATGGGGCCTAAGTTGGTGGCCCCTGGCGTCCAAATCACCCAAAACAAGATCGGTGGTCCAATCCAATATCGTGGTTTCATCCCTAATGCTTCGGACCTTTAAAAGCTCCCCATGCAGGTGTAATACTGCGGAACTCCCCGCCTTCTCATGGAGGTTGTCTATATTTTGGGTAACAATATCGACGTTAAAATAGTTTTCCAGTTCCACCAAGGCTTTGTGGCCAGCATTGGGTTCCACTTGTAAAAGCTGCCGACGCCTTTGATTGTAAAATTCCAAAACCAGTTCTGGATTTCTGGAAAAGCCCTGCGGGGAAGCAACTTCCATAACATTATGGCCCTCCCAAAGCCCATTGGCATCCCTAAAGGTTTTGAGGCCACTTTCGGCACTCATTCCGGCTCCAGTGAGAACAACAACTCTTTTTTTGTCCATTGTCAGGTGTTTTTGGATACTTACATCGTCGCCCAACTTACTTAAATGGAAGCTGGAATTCAAAAATAGTATTTTCATTATCTTGATCCTATGATCGATTGTGATTTGCTGGCCTATTTGGAAGATTACCTTACGGAGAACCGAAAGGAACGTTTTCGCAAAGTGCTCTCCGAGCGTACCAAATTTTTGACCGTGGCCATTGAGGATGTATACCAAATGCACAATACCAGTGCCATTCTTAGAAGTTGCGATGCCTTTGGCATTCAAGAGGTACACAGCATTGAGGGCCGATTTGGGGACAAGCTGGATAAGAACATCGCCTTAGGGGCGCAGCAATGGGTAGATCTAGTACGGCACCAAAACACTACGGATTGCATCAAGATACTTAAGGAAAGGGGATATTCCATTGTGGCAACGATCCCCCACCAAGATGCATATTCACTTTCCGAGTTTCAAGTGGATACAAAAACAGCAGTGTTTTTTGGAACGGAATGGGAAGGATTGAGCACGGAGGTTTTGGAACAGGCGGATAGGTTTTTAAAAATTCCAATGGTAGGTTTTTCCGAAAGTCTTAACGTATCCGTTTCAGCCGCCATAATCATTCAACAACTTGCCGATAATCTAAGGAAAACAACACTTCCTTGGCAATTGACCCAAGCCGAACTATTGGAAAAACGGCTGGATTGGACCAAAAAGTCCATCAAGAAGGTGGAACAGATTATCAGTCGTTACCAGGGGAATTGATGTTTTTTGTACATTTAAACGTAACCAATTTATAAACAGATGACTACACTACTTTACATTTTGGCCGGAATTGTTTTGCTCATACTTATCCTGGCAATACTGGCCCCCAAAACCTATGATGTTTCCCGATCTATAGTGATCGATACCCCTAAGGACCAGGTGTTTCCTTTTTTGCGTTCTTTAAAAAAGCAGGACGAATGGTCGCCCTGGGCAAAAAGGGACCCTGACATGCACAAAGAATATAGGGGAAACGACGGGGAAGTTGGCTCAGTGAGCTACTGGAACGGGAACAAAGAAGTGGGAGAGGGCGAACAGGAAATCACCAAAATTGTGGATGGCGAACGTATTGAAGGGGAACTACGATTTCTAAAACCCTGGAAGTCCGAATCCGATTGTTATTTTGAAACGGAAGATGCGGAATCGGGAAAGACAAAAGTCACCTGGGGTTTTTCGGGGAAAAACAAGTTTCCGTTCAGTATCATGATGCTGTTTATGAGCATGGATAAGATGGTTGGAAAGGATTTTGAGGAGGGATTGGCTTCATTAAAGGGCCTCTTGGAAAAGTAACCTAATGGAACAGAATATGGTAGGTTGGTTTGAAATTCCGGTAACGGATATGGACCGTGCAAGGAAGTTTTACGAAGAAGTATTTGAAATTACCATTCAAGTACAGGACTTTGGGGGAACATTAATGGGTTGGTTTCCCTGGTCCGAAGGGAAAGCAGGTTGTTCAGGTTCCTTGATTTTACAGCCCGAATGGTATATTCCAAACCATAAGGAAGGTGTATTGATTTACTTTGCCAGTGAAGACGTCCAAAATGAGTTGGACCGAATTGAAAATGTGGGAGGCCACATCTTAAAACCCAAAACCCAAATAAGTCCGGATGTTGGCTATATGGGATTGTTCCACGACTCAGAAGGTAACCGTATAGCGTTACATTCCAGGAAATAACACTACTCACTGGGTTCCAAGAGGGCAGTGTCGTAGTCGTTTTCGAGAACGACCTTACCATTTTTGACCATGACCCGAGTATCGGAATATGCATCGTACAATACGGTGCCATCACCAAAGAACCCTTTTACCCGAAGGGATTTTTTGCCTTTGGGCAAATCCAGTCCAACGACAACTTTATCACGGTACTCCCCATCAATATAAGTTCTGGAAAAAACATAGGGGCTTTTGGCCAACCTTTTGTGTTTACCAGCTCCAATGGCGGGATGATCTCTTCTGAATTTTCCCAGTTTTTGCCAGTGTTCATGAACCTTTTGAACCTTTGGTACGGTATCCAGGTCCTCCCAGTTCATGTAGGACCTAAGGTTCGCATCCCCTTCTGCGCCCACCACTTTAAGGGGACGCATGGTTTCATCCCCATAATATACTTGTGAGGCCCCTGGGGTCAACAATAACATGTTTGCCGAGCGATAGGGTTTGCTTCGGTCAGCATCATAAGGGTTACCGTCATCATGCGAAGTGAGATAATTAAGGACACTTTTTCCCTGAAATTTTGTGTTGAGCAAGTAACTGTACTTCTTAAATACTTTCTCGTATGTCTGGTTAGCATCGTTTTTTAAATCAAAATTGATCAGGCTGGTGAAACCGTTGGCAAAGTAGTCCACCTTTTTATCGCCAAAATCAAAACTGCGCCCACCTGAGATACCATAATTATAAACTTCCCCTACCATGTAGAACGGTTTATCGTCCAATACGCCGTTGGGGTGCTTCTTTTTCCAGGTTTCAAAGGCATAATCTGCTTCCTTTTTTAATTCTGCCCATGCATTTTCATTAACGTGTTTAACCGTATCCACCCGGAATCCGTCCACTCCAAATTCATGGATGTAGTCCGTAAGCCATTTGATAATGTAAAATCGTGGCGCCCTGGGATATCCCGTACGCTCAAAGAAAAGGTTAAGTTCATCCAATTCCTGACTTAGACGACCTTCCTCTTTCCATTTGGCCAATAAGGTATCCGGTAATTCCACGGGTTCATCAGATTCCGTTAAAATATCGGGAAGATTGCGTACTAGGGTACAAGCCGTAGTATTTTCATAATTGTCAAATGCACAAGCCGGGGATGTTCGCACCCACTCATCGGGCCAAACGGGATCAATGGCCGTTACCGGCCCTGTATGATTGAGAACTACATCCAGTAAAACGCGGATTCCATTGGCATGGGCCGTTTTGACCAGGTTTTCCAAATCCTTCTTCGTGCCAAAATTAGGGTCGATCGTAGTCCAATCCTTGGTCCAATACCCGTGGTAGCCATAGGTGACTCCGGTTCCTTCATCCGTGGCGCCATGGATTTGTTCAACAACCGGGGTAAACCAAATTGCATTGATTCCTAAATCGGTAAAGTATCCGTCTTCAATCTTTTGGGTAATTCCGGCAATATCCCCTCCTTCAAATCCCCTAAGCACTGCCGTGGAGTCCTTACGTTCAAAATTGATATCCTTTTCAGGTTGTCCATTGTTGAACCTATCCGTTAAAAGGAAATAGATGTTGGCCCCCTCCCAAACAAAAGGGGTTTTGGAATGCTCATCCTGCTTTTGGTTTGTGGTGAGGGTTTCCGGATTTTTTTGGGGCGTTTCTTTTTGAGAGTTTTTGCAGCCAAAAAGAGAAGTCAATATCGACATAGCGATAAGTAGTTTTCTCATGCTTTGAGGATTTTGCCTAAAGCTATAAAATGCTCGCAAGAATAGAAAATTTATTTAAATGGGGATTTCGGAAAATCGGAAAATGCCAAGCCTTATCCCCTGTTAAGCACCTTATATTCCTCATAGCAATTGCTTATGGCATCCAGAATCTGTAGGTCATTCGCGGTTTGTATGAAGGATCGTGAATAACTACAATTGTTGAGGATGTCCTCAATATCCATCTTTTCAAGTTGGAGTAGCTGTTTCAGTGTTTCACGATCAAATTTTGAGGCCAAAAGATCCCGGATGTTCTCATCCTCTTTCATTTTCCGCAATTTTCGCATCTGTTGTGGTTTCTTGCCAAATAAGTTACGGAGCAGATCTGCGGGATTTAGGATGGCACCAAGGACTTTGGTGACGGCACTTGGACTTTTACTGCCCCCTTCATAACTCTTGTTAAGTCCTGAAATACTGTATTGATACGCGTTGTTGACCGGTAGGTTCTTTACATCTATCTCCAGGTACCCTGTAAGCTGATAGGGCCTTACAATCACCTCTTCCAGGGCATAAGCCAATTCCGTTAGGAATATCTTGGTGTCCTTAATTCGAAACATGTCATTGGTCACCCTTACTTTTTGGGGCTTAAAACCAAGGTAGGTCAAATAAAGGGTATCATTTACGGCGGCAGTAATCCTAAATTTACCATCTTGGTCGGTGATGGTTCCGATCACCTTGTTTAAGTTAATGACATGCACACTTTCCAAAGGGAAGTTCGTTTGGGCATTGAGCACTGTGGCAACGATTTCTTCGGCCTGGATATCTTCCTCATTTTCCTGGCTAAATACCAGTGTCCCTAGGAGAAGGAAAGTGAAGCATAAAAGTCTTTTCATCAAGCAATTTTCAACCTTAAAGATACAAAACAACGGAATTTAATGGGGCTGCCTTGCCTTTTTGGAACTCATTAACTAAAAAAAGCCTGGATTCCTTCCCTTTTTTCGTCTGGATGAGGATTTTTTCTTTTTGTTGAAAGGGGCACCACCGTCCTTTCGTCCACCTCTCCTACGATCACGTTTTTTGCCCTTTCCACTACGGCCCGGGTTTTTGGAAACCTCTACGTTGATGAAACGTCCGTCCACTTTAAAATCCTGAAAGGCTTCCAGTATTAAGGGCATTAAATTGGCATCTGTGTTAAAGAAGGAGAAACTGTCCTTGGTGTCCACCCTATAGATATCCTCCTTATCCAGCTTAAGGTTTTCCCTTAAGAAATCTTTTAGGGACATCCAGTCGTACCCATCCCGTTCCCCTACATTGATAAAATAGCGGACCGAACCATCCTTTGGCCTTTCTTCTTGGCCTTTTTCCCCTTTTGATGATTTCTGTTCATCCAAATCCCTGGTATTACTGTAATACCTAAAGAACCTCGTAAATTCGACTGAAACCATCTTTTTGATGATTTCATCCCGATCAAGGCCTTCCAAAACATCATAAATGGCAGGAAGGTAATCCTCAATATCCGGGTCAATATTGGTATCCCTGATTTTACTGGCCAAATGGTACAGCTGTATTTCGCAAATTTCAATTCCCGTTGGAATTTTCTTTTCGATGAAATCCTGTCGAATTTTCTTTTCAATGGCCTTTATTTTCCGAAGTTCACTTCGTGTGGTGATGACCATGGAAATACCTGATTTTCCTGCCCTTCCCGTACGTCCGCTTCGGTGGGTGTAGGTTTCGATTTCATCGGGCAATTGATAGTTGATCACATGCGTGACATCATCCACGTCAATTCCGCGCGCCGCCACATCGGTCGCTATCAAGAGTTGGATTTGTTTTTTGCGAAAGGCGTTCATGGCCAAATCCCTTTGGTTCTGACTTAGGTCCCCATGTAAGGCCCCGGCATTGTATCCGTCTTCAATTAGTTTTTCGGCAATTTTTTGCGTATCCCTTTTGGTCCTACAAAAAACCACGGAAAATATTCCAGGATTCGCATCGGCCAATCGCTTTAGCGCGGCGTACCTGTCCCTGCCACCCACCAAATAATATTCATGCTGCACGGTCACTGCCCCTGCATTTTTGGTACCTACCGTAATCTCCTTGGGTTTGTGCATGAACTTTTTGGCAATACTGGCCACCTCTTTGGGCATGGTGGCCGAAAATAACCAAGTGGACTTGTCATCGGGCGTATTGGAAAGGATATCCCTAATATCCTCATAAAAGCCCATATTGAGCATTTCATCGGCCTCATCCAAAATACAGTACTCAATTTTGGTAATGTCAACAATTCCCCTTTGGATCATATCCTTCATACGACCTGGGGTGGCGACCACGATCTGCGCTCCTCTTTTGATCTGTTTGGCTTGTTCGGTAATACTGGCACCGCCGTAGATAGCAACAATATTGACTCCCTTTTCATATTTGGAGTAGAGTTGCATTTCATTGGTGATCTGTAAACACAATTCCCTGGTAGGGGATAGGATGAGACCTTGCGTAGTCCTGCTTTGGGCATCAATTTTCTGGAGCAGCGGAAACCCGAATGCAGCAGTCTTTCCGGTTCCTGTTTGTGCCAGTGCAACCAGGTCGGTTTCGTCCTCCAATAAAATGGGAATGGCTTTTTCCTGGACTTCGGATGGGGATTCAAACCCTAAATCGGAAATGGCAGTTAATAGGGACTCCTGCAGTCCCAAACTTTCAAATGGTGTCATATCATTGTTTATAAACTCGCTATTACTGTGCTGTATCGAGCGAAAACCGTATAAACAAAGCCCATCACAACACCCCTTTTTTACCCATTTTCCCTGGGCGCGACATTAAATAAGCGGCAAATGTACATTTATTTCATCAGCTATTGGTCAAAGTGGCGAGAAAGTCAACCAATTGTTTCATGGCCTTGGCTCTATGGCTTATGCCATTTTTCTGTTCCATGGGGAGTTCGGCAAAGGTTTTGTCGTAACCTTTGGGTTGAAAAATGGGGTCATAGCCAAAGCCTTTTTTCCCTTTTTTTTCTTTGGTAATGCTTCCATGGACCACCCCCTTGAAAAAATGGCATCCTGAGTTCAGGTTCAAGGCGATGACCGTCTCAAATCTGGCCGACCTGTCCCCAATAGCGTGCAGTTCCTCCAGGAGCTTGTCCATATTGGCATTGGCATTCTTGTCTGCCCCCGCATATCTCGCGGAGTAGACCCCCGGTGCGCCATTTAAGGCGTTGACCAATAATCCGGTATCATCGGAAAAACTGGGAAGTCCGTAAGTGGATGTCACAAAATCTGCCTTTATTTGGGCATTTTCTTCCAGTGTTTTTCCTGTTTCCGGGATTTCATTATAACAACCAATGTCCCGTAGGGAAACCAATTCCACAGAGGTTGGGACCAGGTTTTTCACTTCCTGGAACTTGTTTTGGTTGTGTGTGGCAAAGACCAATTTCATAAACTATATTTCTTGGAGGTAAAAATAGTACTTTAGAAAAATGAAATTTAAAATACCTCCTCCCTTGGTCATGGTCATTTTTGGAGGTCTTATGTACCTCTTGGACCGATTTCTTCCTGTTGGGGAGTTTGACTTTTTTGGTCGTAAATGGATGCTCTATTTTTTAGCGATACTAGGTCTTCTGGTAATGGTGTTTGCCCTATTTCAATTTGCCAGGGCAAAAACCACAACAAATCCCTTTAATCCCGAGAAAGCCAACAATTTGGTAAGTCATGGTATATACGGCTATACAAGGAATCCCATGTATCTGGGGATGCTACTGTTCCTTATTGCTTTTGGCCTTCATTTGGGAAATGCCTTCAATACCCTTTTGGCGGCGGGTTTTGTATATTATATGAACCATTTTCAGATAAAAGGGGAAGAAGTGGCCCTGACCAAAAAATTTGGCAAAAAGTACCAATTGTATTGCAAAGCGGTAAGGCGTTGGTTTTAGCTATTGGGAAATTGATAATTTTTAGTAGTGAAAAAAGTCAATTTGTCGATCAAAAACGATTTTTTATTCACCGTTTGGCCTTTTTTTGAACAACGCCAATCTTCACTTTTTTTAATAATTACATTTACAGCTTAATTCTTAGACGATGGTGGAAACGGGACGTAAATACGTTTTTGATTTTGATAGCACCCTTACCCAGGTTGAGGCGTTGGATGTTTTGGCTGAAATGACCTTAAAGGGCAAATCAAATAAAGATGAAATCCTTATGGAAATCCAGAACATTACCAATTTGGGGATAGATGGGGAGATTTCCTTCACGGAATCATTGGAACGGAGAATACGGCTTCTGGAAGCCCATCAAAGGGATTTGGAGCCACTAATTGAGGATTTACGTCAAAAAATATCCAAATCCATTAAGGAAAATAAAGAGTTCTTCCATTCACATGCCGAGGACATTTATGTAATTTCCTGTGGGTTCAAAGAATTCATAGACCCCATTGTGGCAGATTACAATATCCCGTCGGAACGGGTTTATGCAAATACCTTTAAATTTGATGACCATGGCCAAATCATCGGTTTTGATGAAACCAATGTGCTCTCATCACATAATGGAAAGATCGAGTGCCTAAAAAAGCTGGATCTGGATGGTGAAGTCCAGGTGATTGGCGATGGCTATAGTGATTATGTAATGCGGGAAGCTGGTATTGCGGACAAGTTTTTTGCCTATACCGAAAATGTGCATCGCGAAAAAGCAGCTACCCATGCCGACCATGTGGCGCCTAACCTTAATGAATTTTTATTTGTGAACGACTTGCCCAGAAAAATATCATATCCGAAAAATCGAATCAAGATTTTGTTGTTGGAAAATGTTCATCCAGACGCATTTGACAACCTTTCCAATGAGGGATTTTCCGTAGAATTGGTAAAGCATAGTTTACCCGAAGACGAACTTATTGAAAAGATAAAGGGAATTCATGTTCTTGGTATTCGTTCCAAAACCCAGGTAACAAAAAAGGTACTGGAAGCAGCAGACCGCCTTTTGGTCATTGGTGCTTTTTGTATTGGGACCACCCAGATAGATTTGATCGCCGCCAAGAAAAAAGGGGTAGTGGTCTTTAACGCGCCCTACAGCAATACACGCTCGGTAGTGGAATTGGCCATTGGTCAGATTATCATGCTCATGCGGAGTGTCTTTGCCCGTAGTACCGAAATCCACCAGGGGCAGTGGTTTAAAACGGCCCTTAATTCCCATGAGGTCCGGGGAAAGAACTTGGGTATTGTGGGCTATGGCAACATTGGAAAACAGCTTTCCGTGCTGGCAGAAGCCATTGGAATGCGTGTGTATTACTATGATGTGGAAGACCAGTTGGGATTGGGTAACGCCATTAAGTGCACTACATTGGAGGATTTGTTGGCGGTTTCGGATGTAGTGACCCTTCATGTGGATGATAATAAGGCCAATAAGAATTTTATTGGGGAACGGGAAATTGATCAAATGCGTGATGGGGCAATACTCATTAATCTTTCACGGGGATTTGTGGTGGATATTGAAGCCTTGGTCAAAGCCTTAAGGTCCAAAAAAATAAGGGGTGCAGGTATAGATGTATATCCAGAGGAACCTAGAAGTAATGGCAATTTTAAAACCGAACTTCAAGGATTGGAAAATGTAATCCTGACACCGCACGTGGGGGGAAGCACCCAAGAGGCCCAAAAGGACATAGCGGATTTCGTTCCCAACAAAATTATGGATTACATTAATTCCGGAAATACGGTAGATGCCGTGAACTTTCCTAATATTCGTTTGCCCAAACAGAACAATTCCCATCGGTTTTTGCACATCCACGATAACGTCTCGGGGGTAATGGCTGAAATAAATGAGGTTTTGGCCAAGTTTGAAATGAACATAACCGGGCAATATCTCTCTACGGACTCCGAAGTGGGGTACGTAATTACGGATTTGGACAAGGACTACAATAAGGAGGTCGTTAAAGCATTGAAAAGTGTGGAACATACCATTAGGTTCCGTGTACTTTATTGATCATAAGGATTCCCCAATCCTGCTTCGGGTGCAACATGCGGATAGTTAGCAAGGGTTAATGGTTAAAAGTTAGGAGTTAAGGTTGTGGTCAAGATAACGTAAATCCTGTTTCCTTGTTTCTGGAGTGCAGCGGTATTGATTACAGTACTTCGATAGCGCTATCGCGAAGTGATCTTTATTATTTAATCATCCACCTATTGCCATTTCGACCAACGGGAGAAATCTAAAATTAAGTAGATTTCTCAATCGGCGCTTCGCACCTCATTTCGAAATGACAGAGGAAATCCGAATGTTATACAACCTACGGGAGAATTCCACTATTTTGTTTAAAACTATGGGTTTCAAATAGTGGTTTGGTAGCAACAACAAATCCAACCGGGTTTCACTAGCACTCTTAACCCTTTCACAACATTTTTGATTTCCCCTTTGATTTTAGCCATAACTTGTAGGCAAATTCTTATAATCTAGTACTGGGTGTAGTGAAGGTAGGGAAATTTACATTTTTCAAAAAAGGCTTTAGGGCGTATTATTTGCTGGTGGTTTCCATCATTGGATTAACGATTGCCATACAGACCATTGTTCAATACTCCCTGGAAAAACAGCGGGATACTGCCCTTGTGGTCAATTTAGCGGGTTTTCAACGTACGCTGAGCCAAAACCTTTTGAACGAAATCTACTCTTGCCGTTTCCATACCTGTGACTATGCCGAGCTTAAACTTTCCATAAACCGATTGGTGCAAAGGAATCGGATACTACAAAATGGCAGTGAAAAATTGGGGATAGATCCCTTGGAAGACGAGGATATCTCCAGGAATTTTAGAAAACTACATCCGTATCTCATTTGGTTTCAGTCAAAGCTAGCCGACTTACAGCATGTTGATCAGATTTCCTTTAATGATTTGCGGTATCGGGTAGATCGGTTTACGGCAATTATGGATGATATTGTGTTGCAGTTCCAAAAGAGGGCCGAGGATGACATCAAGGCCATGCGAATAATTGAACTGGAGTTGGCCATTTTTTCCGTTCTGATCGTCCTCTTTGAAATTTTCTTCATTGTAAACCCCATTATCAGCAGGATAATGGAACAGAAGAAAAAACTTGCTGAGATTGCCTGGCACCAATCCCATGTCTTTGCCTCACATATGAGGAATATAAAAGACCTTCAATATGTTCTTAAGGTGGAGAAAAAACCGGAACGACGGGATGAAATAGTCCGTTTTATTTCAGAAGAGTTGGACCACCTTAACCAGGTATCCAATAATATGGTCAAGGCCTTAAAAAAGAACGAGGGTATGCGAAAGCCCTATCTTAAGGTTTTAAGGAAGGTCGAGGGCCTTCTGGAAAAATATCACCTTGCGCCCACAAAAGATGTTACCGATGATGATATGGTTCGTTCCGTAGAATCGTAAAAGCGCGGTAAACTTGTTCAATAAAGAACAAACGCACCATTTGATGGGAAAAGGTCATTGGGGACAAACTGATTTTCGCATTGCTCCTTTGTAAGACGGCATCGTGAAAACCATAAGGTCCACCGACAACAAACACCAAATTTTTTAAACCACTGTTCATCTTTTTCTGGAGGTATCCCGAAAATTCCATGGAAGTGAATTGCTTTCCATTTTCATCCAATACCACCAGATGGTCCGCATTTTCCAATTGTTCCAGGATACGTGTACCCTCCTTCAATTTCTGTTCGTTTTCAGAAAGGTTCTTGGTATTTTTCAAGTCAGGTAATTCCTTGATGTCCAGTTTTACGTAATGCTTTAAACGATTGGCATAGTCCTGGAAAAGATTACGAAGTTCCTTGCTATCCGTTTTACCTACAAAAAACACTTTTATGGTCATTGAAAACGTGATTTCCCCCAAAAGTAGTACAAGTACGGTTCCACGCTTCTGTGATAGGTATGCTTTTTAGTATTTTCGTCCTAAATTTCTTCCATATGATTTCCCAGGAACAATTTCAAAAAGAGTTGGAATATATCATCTCAAATGCCATTCGGGAAGATGTGGGTGATGGTGATCATAGCTCGCTTGCCTGTATCCCAGAAACCGTTCGGGGAAAGGCAAAGCTTTTGGTCAAGGACGAGGGAATTTTGGCCGGTGTGGATTTTGCGAAACAGGTTTTTGCCTTTGTGGATAATGAACTTGCGGTAGAGGTACGGATCGGGGATGGAGAACGGGTGAAGTTTGGGGATATTGCCTTTGTTGTCCAGGGGAAATCCCAAAGTATCCTACAAGCCGAACGATTGGTGCTCAATGCCATGCAGCGAATGAGTGCCATTGCCACCAAGACGGCTTTTTATGTTGACCTGTTGGAAGGAACGGGAACCAAGATTTTGGATACCCGTAAGACTACCCCGGGAATACGCGCCTTGGAAAAATGGGCCGTTAAAATTGGGGGAGGGGAGAACCATAGGTTTGCACTGTACGATATGATCATGCTCAAAGACAACCACATTGATTTTGCAGGGGGCATTACCAAGGCCATAACTATGACCAAAAACTATTTAAGACAAGTGGGTAAGGACCTGAAAATTATTGTTGAGGCCCGAAATCTGGATGAGGTGTCCGAAATACTGGAATCCCAGGGGGTATACCGTATTCTTTTGGATAATTTTACCTATTCCGATACCAAAAGGGCCATTGACCTTATCGGAAATCAATGTCTTACGGAATCCTCTGGCGGAATAAATGAAAAAACCATCCGAAAATATGCAGAGTGCGGTGTGGACTATATTTCATCAGGTGCGTTGACCCATTCGGTATACAATATGGACTTGAGCCTTAAAGCGTTTTAGATGTCCCAGGAGATTGAGGAGAAATTGGAAAAGATACCCATTATCAATTGGCTGGTTAGGTTATTGAAACGGATCAAACTGCCAGGTTTTGAAGGGCTTTCTGCGTATAACCTTTCCGAAATCTATATTATTGGCATTATCCAGGGCGCCCTTTCCAGTAGGGCAAGCGCTATTGCCTTTAGTGTTTTCCTTGCCATTTTTCCCTTATTGATTTTTTTGGTAACCTTGATTCCCTTTGTCATTCCCTATGTACGTATAGGCAATGAAAATTTTGATACCCAATTTCTACTTTTCCTGGAATCCTTTTTACCCACTGCTACCGGTGACTATTTTGAAGAAATATACCGGCAGATAAAAGACCAAAAACATGGAGGATTGTTGTCCTCCGCATTCGGGCTCTCCATTTTTTTGGTGGCCAATGGGGTGAATTCCATTTTTAGTGCTTTCGAATATTCCTATCACGTTGAATTGACAAGGAATTTCATTCGGCAATATGCCTATGCCCTGATGGTGGGCCTACTTCTTAGTATTTTATTGATAGTTGGTGCCGTGGCCTTTGTGTATTTTGAATTTTACATTGTGGAATACACCAGCGAATATTTTGGCAAAAAGTTCGGCTATGATGCAGAGAAAGGCGATGCCTTTGGATTACAAATGGCCAAGGTTTTATTCTTTTTCCTACTTTCCTACCTCACCACCGCCATTTTGTACTATTTTGGGACCGTTGAGGGTAGAAAGGCGAGATTTTTCTCGATTGGTGCTTTGGTGACGGCCATCCTTTTCTTATTGACGTCCTACCTGTTTGGGGTATATGTGGAAAAGTTTGCGAGGTATAACGAACTGTATGGTGCTTTGGGAGGTCTATTAATTTTGATGTTCTACATCTGGTTAAATTCCAATATCCTATTATTGGGTTTTGAATTGAATGCAACACTCCATGCGTTGCGGAAAAATGTAAATAGAAGATTGAACAATGGGAAGAACAGTTTTTTTGATTAGTTTTTTGATGCTGGGCGCACATGTTGGCAATGCCCAATCCATCCTGGGAAAGTGGAAGACGATTGATGATGAAACCGGTGAGGCAAAAGCCTTGGTGGAAATCACCCGTGAACAGGGAAAGCTTTTTGGAAGGGTGATTGAGATATTAAATAAAGACCGCAAAGATGCCAAATGCATCAAATGTGATGGTAAGTTAAAGGATAGGCCAATCTTGGGATTGCCCATTATTGATGGTTTTACCAAGGAAGAGGATGGTGCGTACAAGGGTAAGAGGTTGACTGACCCAACCAAGGGACTTACCGTTAGGGGAAAGATTTGGTTGGACCCGGACAATGAAAACAGACTCAAAGTCAGGGGATATCTGGCCTTTTTCTATCGTACCCAAACGTGGTTGCGGGTTAACGACCAATAGCAACTATGCAGTATTTCTTGGATGTCATCCTACCCATTCGGATAGAACGGACGTTTACCTATAAGATTACTTCCGAGGAGGCCGCAGCCCTTCAAAAAGGTATGCGGGTGGCCGTCCCTTTTGGAAAATCCAAGATTTATACGGCCATTGCCTTCCATGTCCATCAAAACCCACCAACGGCCTATGAGGCCAAGGAAATTCATGAGATATTGGATTCCCACCCGGTGTTGGTACCCACCCAGATTAAGTTTTGGCAATGGATAGCCGACTATTATATGTGTACACTGGGCGAAGTTGTGAGGGCAGGACTCCCCAACGCCCTATTGTTGGAAAGTGAAACATTGATACTCCCCAAGGTATTGGATAAAGTGCCGGAAGGTGAATTTACCGATGATGAATTCTTAATTGTCGAAGCATTACGTCACCAATCCTCCTTACAGATTAAGGACGTAGCGGATATTACGGACCGCAAAAGGGTACTTCCCCTGATCAATGGCTTGGTGGAGAAAGGGGTTGTACGATTAAAAGAGGAGATCCATGAAAAGTACAGACCAAAGACCGTTAAGTATATCCGGTTAAATCCAGAATACGAGTCGGAAACAGCTTTACAAAACTTGTTGGAAACGTTGACTCGGGCCCCAAAACAAAGCCAAGCGGTACTCTCGTACTTCAGCATTTACGGACAACAAAAGAAGCCGGTTGGATTAACGGATTTTGAAAAAACCAGTAGAATCTCCAAATCGGTCATCAAAGCGTTGATTGAGAAATCGGTTTTTGAAGCGTACGAACTTCAAACGGATAGGGTGGTCTATGAAGAAGGGGAGCGCAAGGTAAGGGATATTCAACTTAACCCGTTACAGACCAAAGCCATTGGGGATATTCAAGAGAGTTTTGAAAAACCTAGGGTATGTTTGTTACACGGTGTCACTTCTTCCGGTAAGACCGAAGTATATATCAAACTCATCAAAAAGGTCATTGATAGCGGCAAACAGGTGTTGTACCTACTGCCGGAAATCGCATTGACGACACAATTGATCAATCGATTAAAGGCCTATTTTGGGAATACCATAGCGGTATACCACTCCAGATATAGTTATAACGAACGTATTGAGGTCTGGAACAACGTTTTGCATCAAAGTGAAAAAGCTCAGGTAATCCTTGGTGCCCGGTCCGCTTTGTTTCTTCCTTTTTCCAAGTTGGGTTTGGTTGTGGTTGATGAGGAACATGAACAATCCTACAAACAATTTGACCCTGCCCCGAGATACCATGCCCGGGATGCTGCCATTGTTCTGGCCAACCTCCATGGGGCCAATTGTCTATTGGGTTCTGCTACTCCCAGTATAGAGAGTTATTACAATGTTAAAAAAGGAAAGTATGGAATTGCGGAAATTCCAAGACGTTATGGGGAAGTTTTGATGCCGGAGATTGAGTTGGTCGATATTAAGGAAGCGCACAGGAAAAAACGGATGAAGGGACATTTTTCCGAGCGACTTCTCAAGGCTATGGAAACAGCACTTGAAGAAAATGAACAAATCATCCTTTTTCAAAACAGAAGGGGTTTTGCTCCAATTTTGGAATGCACTACCTGTGGTCATGCCGCTCAATGCCCAAACTGTGATGTAAGCTTAACACTGCATCAGCATCGGGAGCAGCTGCGCTGCCATTACTGTGGATTTCACATCCCAATTTTACAAAGTTGTCAGGCCTGTGGTAGCAGCACATTGGATACCAAGGGCTTTGGGACCGAACAAATTCAAGAAGAATTAAAACATCTTTTTCCGGATGCCAAGGTAGGCCGTATGGATTTGGATACTACCCGTGGTAAATATTCCTATGACAAACTAATAAACGCATTTGAGGCACAGGAGTTGGATATTTTGGTGGGGACCCAGATGATTACCAAGGGATTGGATTTTAGAAATGTCGGTTTGGTCGGCATCATGAATGCGGATTCCCTATTGAATTTTCCCGATTACAGGGCCCATGAGCGTAGTTTTCAGTTATTGGTCCAGGTGGCGGGAAGATCGGGGAGGACACAAAAGAGGGGAAACGTACTGGTGCAGACCTATAATCCATACCATCAAGTGCTGCAGCAGGTTTCCAGTTATGATTACCCCAAGTTTTTTCATGATCAAGTGTATGAGAGGGAGCAGTTTAAATATCCTCCTGGGACAAAAATCCTAAGGATTACGTTAAAGGACCGTGATTACAATAAACTTAACGAGGCTTCCGATTGGTTTGCGACTTCCTTGCGAAATGTTTTAAAGTGCACCGTTTTGGGCCCCGAATATCCGGCAATCTCCAGGATAAGAAATCAATACTTAAAGAATATCTTGATCAAGTTCACTACTGCGGAGCCTGTGGCCAAAACAAAAAAAAGCATCAAAAGAGTAAATCAGTCTTTTGATGCCATTTCCAACTACAGAAGTGTTAGGGTGGTCTATAACGTGGACCACATTTGATTAAACATTGGCCAAAGCCTCTGCCAATTCCGTCTTTTTGTTCCTACTTAAAGGAATTTGACGTCCCCCAACTTCCACATTTTTACTATTGAACTTTTCAATTTTTTCCAGGTTCACAATGTAGGACTTGTGAATTCTTAGAAACTTTTCTGCCGGTAGTTGTTTTTCAAAGGATTTCATGGTCGACAGGATAACAATATTCGCTTCATCCGTAACCAATTTTATATAATCCCCAAGCGCTTCGATCCATTTGATGTCATTAAGGATAACCTTACGTTTCTTAAGGTTGCTTTTTACAAAAATATGCTCCTCGTCCTCTTCGGAACGATGCATTTGCTCGTACTTTGAAACAGCACGTTTTACGGATGCCTCAAATCTTGCAAGTGTTATGGGTTTGTGCAGGTAATCGGTCACATCATAATCAAAAGCTTTGAGCGCATAGTCGGGTTTTCCCGTAATTAAGATGACCTGAGGTGGATTTTCCAAGGCTTCAAGTAGGTCAAAACCGCTGATGATGGGCATTTCAACATCAAGGAAGATAAGGTCTACCTCATTGTTCTTTAAACCATTTTTGGCTTCTATAGCATTACTGTATTCGGCTACCAAGGCAAGATGTGGGTGATTGTTGACTAACTTAGCTACCGCCATACGCTGCATAGAAGAATCGTCTACAATTATACTTTTTAGTTTCATAAATGGGGTGATTTGTGGGGTTAAATCATCGGCAAATTACATAATAAACTCGATAAACAGCAACAAAAGATGTAAACATGGCCTATTCTGTTGTGTATTTGGTATTATGCACGATGTAGGTTTGTTTTTGATTTTAGTTGTTAATAACTTCCTAAAAGGTTAACGAACAATTATCATTTTTCTTGTGAACGGAGTGAAATATGATTACTTTTGCGCTCCTTTAAAAAAATAGATTTATGAACCATTACGAAACTGTTTTCATTTTGAATCCCGTTCTATCTGAAACTCAGATAGAGGAAACAGTCAAGAAGTTCGAGGATTTCTTGGTTAAGAATGGCGCCAAAATGGTGGCCAAGGAAGATTGGGGGCTTAAAAAATTGGCCTATCCGATCCAGAACAAAAAAAGTGGGTTTTACCACTTGTTTGAGTTTACATCATCAGGAGAAGTGATTAATCCTTATGAAGTTGAGTTTAGAAGGGACGAACGTGTTATGCGTTTTCTTACCGTTAAGTTGGACAAACATGCAATTGCATGGGCAGAGAAAAGAAGAACCAAACTAAAAGTAAAAGCGTAGGGTATGTCATCCATAGAACAACAAGCAAAAGCTAAAAAAGATGGGGAAATCAGGTATTTGACCCCATTGAACATAGAGACCACAAAACAAAAGAAGTATTGTCGTTTCAAAAAATCCGGAATCAAATACATTGATTATAAGGATCCTGATTTTTTGATGAAATTGGTAAACGAGCAAGGGAAATTGTTGCCCAGAAGGCTAACAGGAACTTCCTTAAAGTACCAAAGAAAGGTCGCGCAAGCAGTAAAGAGGGCACGCCACCTGGCCTTGATGCCCTATGTAGGTGATATGTTAAAATAAAAGAATTGAAGCAATGGAATTGATTTTAAAACAAGACGTACAGGATTTGGGCTTCAAGGATGATATTGTCACCGTAAAGCCCGGTTATGGCAGAAACTTTCTAATTCCCCAGGGAATGGCATCCTTGGCTACGCCATCCGCCAAAAAGGTTTTGGCCGAAAATTTGAGGCAAAGGGCCCACAAGGAGAAACAGATTATTGACGATGCCAATAAAGTGGCGGATTCCATAAAGGCAATGGAGATTAAGATACCTGCCAAAGTAGGTGTTGGCGACAAACTGTTTGGTTCAGTAACCAATATAGATTTGGCAGAAGCCATTTCCAAGGCCGGGGAGAGCATTGACAAGAAGTTTATTGCCATCCAGGGAGGTACCATTAAAAGAACAGGACCTTATAATGCCAAGATTAGATTGCATAGGGAAGTTGTTATAGATTTTCCTTTTGAAGTGATTGCCGAGGCAAAGTGAAAAAAAACCACATTTTAGTTAATAAATTGTTAAGAGCTATGGATTCATAGCTCTTTTTTTTGCGATATGTTTGCATTGGCTTTAACATGAACTAACAGAGAACATTATGAAAAGATTTTTACTCTTGGGAATTGCCATATGCAGTTCCATGGTTTTTTCCTATTCGCAGGTGACCACCTCAAATATTCGGGGTACGGTCTTGGATGACCAAAATGTCCCCCTTTTAGGTGCCAATGTCATAGCGGTACATACCCCTACCGGAACCAGGTACGGCGCCATAACCAATGAGGATGGAAGATTTACCCTTTTAAACCTTAGGGTTGGTGGTCCCTATGAGATTACGATTTCCTATGTGGGTTTTAAGGAACAAAAGGAAACGGGCATATTCCTTGCCCTGGGCAAGACCTTTAATTTGGATGCGCGACTGGTTTCCGAGAGCCAACAGTTGGACGAAGTGGTGGTAATTTCGGACAGAAGTGGGACTTTTGGCAGTGATAGGACGGGTTCGGAAACCAATTTGGGGGACCGCGAACTAAGAAGATTACCCACCATTAGTCGTTCCCAGGCAGATTTCACCCGTTTGGAACCGACGGCATCTTCCGATGGGATTTCCTTTGGGGGGAGGAACAACCAGTTTAATAACTTTTCGTTGGATGGCTCCATTTTTAACAATCCATTTGGTCTGGACGCCCCAACTCCTGGCGGCCAGTCCAATGCACAGCCCATTTCCCTGGATGCCATAGATCAGGTTCAAGTATCCCTGGCCCCTTATGATGTTAGGCAGGCCGGTTTTACCGGGGCGGCGGTAAATGCGGTTACAAAAAGCGGAACCAATGAATTTAGGGGAACGGTTTATGGGTTCTACAGAAATCAGGATTTGACCGGAGGTAAGGTTTCCGGAGATGATATTTTTGTCCCGGACTTGACACAAACCCAATATGGTATCAGTATTGGAGGGCCAATAGTGAAAAACAAGCTTTTCTTTTTTGCCAATTTTGAAGTTGACGACAGGGAGGATTTGGGTTCCAATTTTTTTGCCGATAGGGGGCAAGGGGGCAACAACGTATCCCGCGTCAGTGCCAGTGATTTGCAATTAGTTTCGGATGCATTGGCAGGGTTAGGATATGAAACTGGACCATTTGAGGGTTTCCTGCGTGGCTCAGAATCCACCAAAGGCATCTTAAAATTGGATTGGAACATTAATGACAATAATCGTTTGGCACTCATCTATAATTTTTTGGATGCCAGTCGGGATTTAAATGCGAATCCATTGGCCATTGGCCGTCGCGGTCCTGATGCCACAACCTTACAGTTCGCCAATAGCGGATACCAGATCAATAACGAGATCAATTCATTTTTGGCAGAATTGAATTCCACCTTGGGTGATGGCACGGCCGTCAATAAGTTGCAGATAGGCTATACCAGTTTTAATGATTTTAGAAACCCATTCTCGTCCCCAGCTCCTTCCATTCAGATTGAACAAGAAGGGGTAAGGGCCATTATTGCAGGCCATGAACCTTTTTCAATTAATAATCGTTTGGAACAGGATGTTTTTCAATTGACCAATAACCTTACCTTTTTCTCTGGTGATCATACTGTTACAGTAGGTTTCTCGTATGAGAAGTTTGATTTTTTTAATTCATTCAATCTTGGAACTTATGGAGGTACTTTTGGATTCCCGATTGGTCTTGACTTTAGGGATTTTGCTTCGGTACAGGAGTTTTTGGATAATGCCCAACCTGGAGGTCTAATTGATAATTTGATTCAAGATGCCGAGACCACATTCAATGCAAACAATCAATTGCCCATAGGGGCACCGGGCGGATGGAACTTGGCAGAGACCAGTGTGGGCCAATTGGCATTTTACGTACAGGATGAATGGGACATCACGGATAATTTTAAACTTACCTACGGTCTTAGGGCCGATAAACCACTCTATTTTAATACCCGTGATTTGATTGATGAAAATATTGATTGAAAGGGTGGGCTCCTGTCGGCAGGGGGTACCTACGCTCCGGATATCCAATATTTTGATGAAAACGGGGAACCTATCCTTCTCGATAGCTTTGATTTACCGGACAATTCCATTCTTTGGTCCCCACGTCTTGGATTTAACTGGGACGTCCGCGATGATCAAAGTTTTCAAATTCGAGGTGGTACCGGAGTTTTTTCCGGAAGGTTTCCGTTTGTATGGGTAGGGAACCAAGTTCAAAATACGGACTTCTTCTTTTACACACCTACCAATCCAAATTTCCAATTCCCACAAGTTTGGCGATCTAACTTGGGTATCGATTATAAGTTCGATAATGGAATTGTTGCCACCACGGACATCATTTTCACCAGGGATTTGAATGCCGCAACAACCTATAATTTTGGACTGGGAACACCCACCGGAAGACTAACCGGCCCAGATTCCCGCCCCATTTACCAACTTGAAGACCGAGCTCAAATATTTGGTGGGGCCACAAACGCCTATGTCATTTCCAATATTGATGAAGGACGCTCCTTTAACTGGAGTTTTAAACTTCAAAAGCAGTTTCAGAACAACCTTTATGCCATGGTGGCGTATAATTTCTTGGAAGCATTTGATGTGAATTCCATGTCCGCCGAGATTTCCAGTGACCTGTTTGATTTAAATCCCGTTGTGGGAAATGCCAATCGAGCCCCCTTGGCCCCCAGTCTGTTTGGCAATACACACCGTATTATAGGGCAGTTGAACAAACAATGGAGCTATGGCAAAGGGAAGTGGGCGACCTCCATCGGTGCGTTTTTTGAATATGCCTCCGGTCAACGTTTCTCGTATACCTATTCCGGGGATATCAATAATGATGGTTCTTTTACCAACGATTTGCTTTATGTGCCAACTACGGCAGAAGTTCAGCAACTTAATTTTGTTGCGCCACAATTCCCTGGAAATCCCTCAATACAAGAACAACGGGATGCCTTTGAGGTCTTCATCCAACAGGACGATTACCTTAGTGCCAGGCGGGGTAGTTTTACGGGCAGAAATGATTTAAAGAGGCCATGGACAGGAAGATGGGACGTGAAAATTCTTCAAGACCTTAATTTTAAGGCCATAGGGGATAATCAAAATACGTTACAGTTAAGTTTGGATATTTTGAACTTTGGCAATTTGCTTAATTCCAATTGGGGTGTTGTTCAAATTGAAAGAAACACACAGCCGGTAGGGGTATCCGTGGACTTTTCCCAGGAAAATCCTACTCCTGTGTATAGTTTTGACCCTTCCCAAACCTCGACATTTGTGGACAATTTTGATTTGATTTCCAGATGGCAGGCGCAAGTAGGTATACGATACATATTTTAAGGGAATTCATTTTTAGTGTTTTTCAAAGGCCCCGATTGATTTCGGGGTTTTATTTTTGTGTCAATTATTTTTTATAATGAAGTTTAAAAGGCTGACAAAAGAGCAGTTTGAGGAACTGCAAGGGGAGTTTATCAATTTCTTGGCGACCCAGTCCATTACGGCGGATGAGTGGAAGGACATAAAGCAAAAGAATCCCAAAGTGGCCGAAGAGGAATTGGATGTCTTCAGTGATTTGATTTGGGAGGGCGTATTGTCCAAAGTCAAGTATTTGGAAAATATCTCCGCCAACCATATGCATTTGTTTGAACTTGAGGATAAGGAAATGAAACTCATTTCGGTAAAGGTGATGAACCCCAAAGTGGATTTACGGACCAGCGAAGGTTTTGGTTGGTTCAAAAAGAACTGGCAGTCCGATTTTGTGGATTACCTAACAGCATCAAAGGCCTATACCAAGGATAAAAACTTGGATAAGTTCCAATTAATCGAACAGGGAGCTGTGATTACCAAAGGCGAGCTCTACCAATGGTTTGATGAAATTATAAGTCCCCTCTAACTCCCTCAAAAGGGGAGAATTCCTCAATGAAAAGAGATCGAAATTTATTCCCCTCCTTTGGAGGGGGTCAGGGGGAGGCTTATATTTGTGCATGCCACAAAAACCAAGTATACCAAAAGGGACACGGGATTTTTCACCAATTGAGGTGGCCAAGCGCAACCACATTATTTCCACGGTTAAAAAACACTTTGAAACTTACGGTTTTCAACCTATAGAAACGCCCAGTTTTGAAAATTCGGATACCTTGCTGGGGAAGTATGGGGAAGAAGGGGATCGTCTAATTTTTAAGATATTGAATTCCGGGGATTTCATCTCAAAAGTCGATGATGTTACCTATAGTTCCAAAAGTTCCGCCTCCCTGGCACCCAAGATTACGGAAAAAGCACTCCGTTACGATCTTACCGTACCCTTTGCCCGTTATGTGGTAATGCATCAAAATGAACTGGATTTTCCTTTTAAACGGTATCAGATCCAACCTGTGTGGCGGGCAGATAGACCCCAAAAAGGACGTTTTCGGGAATTTTATCAATGCGATGCCGATGTGGTCGGTGCCAATTCCCTACTACAGGAAGTGGAGTTTGTACAATTGTACGATGCCGTTTTTTCCGAACTGGGTTTGGAAGGCTGCACCATTAAAATGAACAATCGAAAAATATTATCGGGTATTGCTGAGGTAATTGGTGCGCAACAGCTGTTGGTTGACTTTACGGTAGCCTTGGACAAGCTTGATAAAATAGGGGAGGAAAAGGTAAAAGAGGAAATGCGCTCCAAGGGAATCACAACTTCGGCAATTGACAAGGCCAGTCCTTTATTTAAAATGGAAGGGGACCATCAAACGCAATTGGACCAACTAAAGGATTTGCTTGTAGAATCCGATGTGGGCCTTGAAGGAGTAGGGGAGTTGGAGGCTATTTTTGGGATGGTGGAAAGTTTGGGATTACAATCCGCCCAATTGGCCCTGGATGTTACCCTGGCCCGTGGCTTGAATTACTATACGGGTACCATATTTGAGGTTGCCGCTCCGGAAAGGGTGCAAATGGGATCCATTGGTGGCGGTGGCCGATACGATGACCTGACCGGAATTTTTGGATTGAAGGATGTGAGTGGGGTTGGTATCTCATTTGGATTGGATCGTATTTATTTAGTGTTGGAAGAATGCAATCTATTTCCCCAAGCATTGGGACAGAGCTTGGATGTCCTTTGTTTGAATTTTGGAAAGGAAGAAGGAAAGGCTGCCTTGCAATTGGTTTCCAAATTGCGGAAAAATGGCTTACGGGCCGATTTGTACCCTTCTTCCACCAAGGTGCCAAAACAGTTTAAGTATGCAGATAAGCGCAAAGTACCTTATGTGATTCTTTTGGGGGACAAAGAACTGCAAACGGGCAGTTTTGTGGTGAAGAACATGAAAACCGGGGAACAAAGGTCGTACGCCCTGGACAAACCGGAGGATTTTACGGCAACACTATAAACACGACCGTATCGCTTTTAAAACGTCCAAATAACGGGCGGTTGAATTTGGAACAAAGCCCGGATCCTCCTGTAAAACGAGCTCTTCAAAGCTTTGTATCGACAACCATTTTAAGGATTCCACTTCAGACTCTTGCCTGGTCAATGGTGTTTTATCGTCCAATTGGTAAAGGAAGGTATGGGTAAATTCCCTGTCCCAGATCATTTCCGAATGCTTTTCTTCTGTTTTAAAAATGCCTATTTTTTTTAATGCAGAGGTATTGATGGTAATCCCAATCTCTTCCTGGACCTCTCTAAAAGCTGCAATTTCCAATACCTCTCCCGCACTTACATGTCCGGCTACGGAAACATCCCATTTTAAAGGAAAGGTGTCTTTGTTCGCGCTGCGCTGCTGTAACAGGACCTTGCCGTTTTTTGAATAGCACCAAACGTGCACTGTAGGATGGAAAAGGCCCAGTTTATGGGCCTCTGATTTCATGGTCACCTTTCCGGTATAATTCCCTAGCTCGTCAAGTATATCAACCAATTCGTCCATTGAAGTGTTTTACTTCCTTTATTGTTTTGAACATCTACTTATGGTACGGACAGGAATATGAAAAGCGAAACGCCGCATTGGGTTTCCCAACCAAAGCTTCTTCCAAAATAGCGTATAGGATCCTACTCAAAATAACTGAACGTTTCCCCAGCTTCAATGGTGAGTAGCGTTTCATAGATCAATCGGATTACGTTTTCAACATCATCCCTATGTACGGTTTCCACTGTGGTATGCATATAACGCAAGGGCAGGGAAATCAAAGCAGAAGCAACACCACCATTACTATAGGCAAAGGCATCCGTATCCGTACCCGTATAACGAGAATTGGCGGCTCTTTGGAAAGGAATCTTTTTGGCTTCGGCCGTTTCTATGATTCGTTCCCTTAGTTTTTGTTGTACGGCAGGAGCATAGGCAATGACCGGTCCTTTTCCCATAGCACAATCCCCCTGTGTTTTCTTTTCTATCATTGGGGTAGTGGTATCATGGGTAACGTCGGTCACAATGGCCACATTGGGTTTTATGGTCTGGGTGATCATTTCAGCTCCCCTTAAACCGATCTCTTCCTGGACGGAATTGGTAATGTACAATCCAAAAGGTAGCTTTTTGTCGTTTTCATGAAGCAATCGGGCCACTTCCGCAATCATGAACCCACCGGCACGATTGTCCAGGGCACGACATACAAATTTATCCTTGTTCAGTACGTTGAATTCATCCGGATAGGTAATAACGCAACCCACGTGCACACCCATTTTTTCCACTTCTTCCTTATCTTTTGCCCCAATATCTATAAAGATGTTTTCAAGTTTTGGTGGTTCTTCCTTGCCACTTCTTCGGGTATGGATGGCGGGCCACCCAAAAACTCCTTTTACAATGCCGGTTTTGGTATGGATATTTACCCATTTGGACGGCGCAATCTGATGATCACTCCCTCCATTTCGTATGACATAGAGCAAACCATTATCGGTTATGTAATTCACATACCAGGAAATTTCATCGGAATGCCCTTCGATCACTACTTTATAATCCGCCTTGGGATTGATGACCGCTACCGCAGTTCCATAAGTATCCGTAATAAAATCATCCACATAAGGTTTTAGATACTCCATCCAGATTTTTTGCCCTTCCCACTCATAACCTGTGGGTGAAGCATTATTAAGGTATTTCTCAAAGAATTCCAGTGATTTTTTGGTAATGATTTTGTTTGATGCCATATTTTAAAATTGAACACCAAACTTAGCAATATTCACGTTTATTTAATAATATGAGCTGTTCAATATCCTTACTTTTGACGCGGTTTTTGCACTGTTTACTCCCCATGAATCGAGTTTTACTATTCCTGTTAGTGTGTGCGCAGTTTGAGGCGATTGCCCAAATTGAAGACGAAATCATAGATTCTACGGCCTACTATGTACGAATGGAAGGTGATTCTTCATGGATCAGGGCCATTGCCCTGGATGACGTTTATATTTTTAGTAAACTGGAGTTTACGGATAAAAAGGAAAAACTACAGTATTATATCCTAAGACGAAAAACCCTTAAAGTGTATCCCTATGCGAAATTGGCAGCGGAACGCTTGGTGGAGCTAAATGACAGCTTGCAATACATCAAAAAGAAACGTCACAAAAAACGATACACCAAAAAAGTACAAAAGTATATTGAAGGAGAGTTTTCCGATGAGCTGAAAAAACTGACCAGGACGGAGGGGCAAATATTGGTGAAACTCATTCACAGACAAACCGGGAGTACCTCATTTGATTTGGTAAAGAATTTGCGAAGTGGTTGGAGGGCCTTCTGGTATCAAACTACGGCCAAAGCATTCAAAATCAACTTAAAAAGGGAGTTCAGACCCGCAGAGGTGCATGAAGATTACTTAATTGAAGATATCCTGCAACGGGCATTTGCTTCCAATCGCTTAAAACGTCAAAAGTCGGTGTTGGATTACGATTATGCGACCCTAAACAATAAGTGGAAGACAAGTCTGCCTATCAAGAACTAGGTTTTCTTTTTACCGAACACGGCATCCATTACAATGTTTACCGAACGGAATCCCATATAAATGGCAAATCCGGCCAATGCAATTCCTATAACCAAAACAGGTATGAACAATGGCTTATCCGTATTCTTAAAGGCCTGATAAAGGACCACAGGTGCAATAAACATGAGAAGTGCGGTATAAACAAATGACTTTATACCTTTTACCAATAAATCTTTGTCCGTTCTTTTCATAGAATCCATGTACATTCCAAAAGTACGGCATTCCAATTTTATGGGAATACAACGTATCTTATTATTGCCCCCTATGTGGATAATCCTTATTTTAAGCCTTGAATAACCATACTGCACCAATGGAACTCATCGTTCTTTTTTCTGTCATTGTTCTTATCATTATAGCCACGGTCCGGTTCAAAGTCCATCCGGTCTTTTCCTTGACCCTTGCCGCAATTGTCTGTGGCTTATTGTTTGGGCTATCTCCAGAAAATGTCATGACTACCATTGGGGAAGGTTTTGGGAAAACGCTTTCCAGTATTGGACTTGTTATAGCTTTTGGAACCGTTATTGGAACATTTTTGGAGAGAACGGGAGGAACCAAAGTCTTGGCAAATGCCATACTAAAAGGGGTTGGCTTACAAAGATCCCCATTGGCATTGAATCTGGCAGGGTTAATTATTTCCATTCCCGTGTACTGCGATTCAGGTTTTGTTATTCTTTCTTCCTTGAATAAAGCATTGAGTAAAAAAGCTGGTATCAAAATATTGGTATTCGCCATTGCTTTGGCCACAGGACTTTATTCTGCCCATGTTTTTGTGCCTCCCACACCTGGTCCTTTGGCAGCTGCGGCCATTTTGGAGGCCGATTTGGGAATGGTAATGCTCTTTGGCCTTTTGGTTGCGGTTTGTGTTTCACTCGCAGGATATTTTTGGGCCCTGTATATGGGGAAACGACTGAACATGCAAGAGGAGGTTCCCGAAACCAATAAAACGATTATGGACAGCAATGGTAAGGAAGATTACCCAAGTCTATTGAAAACGCTTTTACCGTTGTTCCTCCCTCTACTATTGATTGCGTTAAAATCTGTTGCCGAGTATCCAACATTCCCATTGGGAGAAGGTATTTTGGCATCATTACTTGGTTTTTTGGGAAACCCGATCACGGCATTGTTCATAGGGGTAGTATTCAGTTTTACAATGGTTCGGGGTGTAGGAAAAAAGCAAAATCAGGAGTGGGTTGCCGAATCTTTAAAACAAGCCGGATCCATTGTCTTGATTACAGGTGCCGGAGGTGCTTTTGGAGCCATTTTAAGGACTTTGGACTTTGAGTCCTTATTGCAAATTGGTTCAGCTTCCGGATTGGGCGGTTTGCTCCTGGCGTTCGGTATTGCTGCGGTACTGAAGACTGCACAAGGTTCTTCCACGGTCTCCATTATAACAACAGCCGCCATTATTGCCCCGTTGCTGGGAACATTTGGCCTTGAGGGTATCGTGAACAAGGCCTTGGCCGTTCTCGCCATTGGGGCCGGGGCAATGACCGTTTCCCATGTGAATGACAGTTACTTTTGGGTAGTGGCGGAATTTTCAAATATGGATATGAAGACGGCCCTAAGGGGACATACGTTGGCCACGTTCTTTCAGGGATTGACAGGTATTCTTATCATTTTAGGTCTTTATCTTCTATTGGGCTAAAAGCCGCTATTCAATGGTGATGGTTTCCGTAAACTCCTGAACAAAGGCAAAATAGCCCAGGGCGAATTCATTGGGTCTTTCCACATTGTCAAAGATTTCAATGTTGTCCAGGCCGGTGATATCAAAGACATTGCCACGGACCGTAGCCGCGGGGGTTTCGAACACTCCGCCATCATTTTCAGTTTGCTCCACCAACAGGTCTATGTAATTAAAAAACTCTTGGTCGGCTCCCAGGATACTCACCTCCACTTCATCTCCAGGGTCTAAATCCCTATCGGGAAAGTAGGAAAACTCAAATTCCTGTCCATCTATAAATTGATCATCCAAAGCTAAAAACTCTCCACCTCCAAAATCGAAAACATAATAGTTGTCAGCATCCGGTATATCCGTTATGGTGATTTTGATTTCGGTATCATCTTCATCAAACAAGGTTTCATCCCCTTGTTCTATATTATCTATGGGTACTGCGGGTGCGTATAAGGTTTGGGCGGCATACCTTCTACCTTTGTGTTCTATGATCAGTAAAAATGCTGTTTCCGCAGAAAGCCCTGCTGTTCTGATTCGATCATCGGTATCAGATCCAGGGATGTAACTGGGGATGTATACCCCGCTGCCCGGTTCAGACTCCTCCAGTACTGAAGTTCCCCCAAATTCCACACCGGAAAGTGCATCTGGATTGACCCTGCCCAAAAGAATGACGGCACTTTCCAACTGTGTTATCGTGTTCTCATTAAAAAAGTCACTGGTCTCCGTTACCACGATACGTACATCGACAAACTCTTGTGTTACATCTACCCGTACCAAACCGTTAACCACCAACCTTGAGGGTTCGGGCTGGGTTTCTACATCAATGACGTCTTCACATGAGACAATTATTGATACAACTGCTAGTAAAAAAAGTGTCCGCTTCATACTTAAAACTTAAAATTATAGGTAACGGCAGGTACAATACCAAATATGGCAGTACGAACAGCTTCATTTCGTCCAGTGTCCTGATTCTGTCTAAAATTGATGGATGCCGCATTCAAACGGCTATAGACATTATAAATGCTGAATACCCATTCTGACTGAAAGGCACTATTGCGATTCTTTTTTGGGGTCAAGGTCGCGGAAATGTCCAGACGGTGATAATCCGGTAATCTCGTTTGGTTCCTTAGGCCAAAAAAGGGAACAACCAATTCCTCAAATTCAAATTGTCCTACGGGGTAGTTTGTTGGTTGTCCCGTTTGAAAAATGAAATTGGCATTAAAACTCCATTTGGTGTTCAGTTCGTAGTTCCCAAAAAGGGCAATATCATGGGTTTTGTCAAAAGGGGTAGGATACCATTCTCCCTGGTTGATGCCCGTCTCCAAATTGGAACGACCATTATCCACAACGGGATCCCGGCCCGGGGTTCGTTGTTCTGATCGTGAAAGGGTATAGGCCAGCCAACCTTGAAAACGGCCCTCGTTCTTTCGTAATAATAGTTCCAGTCCATAGGCGCGGGCCTCTCCATTTAAGATAACTTGCTCAATGGCATCGTTAGCTATTAAATCGGCACCGTCAATATAATCGATTCGGTTCTGAATATCCTTGTAAAAGCCCTCGATCTCCAAGGTAAATTCGCCTCCCTTAAAATTCTTGAAATAGCCCAAGGCATACTGATCCAATAATTGAGGTTCTATAAAAGGACCACTTGGTGTCCATACATCCAATGGGGTAGGGGAACTGGTGTTCGAAAGTAGATGAAGGTATTGGGCCAATCTTGTGTAACTGGCCTTAATGGAATTATCGTTGTTTATGGCATACGCTGCCGAGACCCTTGGTTCAAAATTGAAAAATGTACTTAGGTTGCCACTCCTACCTGGATTAATGGTGTCAATGGGCGTGGCTTCCCTATAAATCAATTGAAATGGGTCAAATAAAACGGGTTGGTCATTTTCGTAAACGAACAGCTCATCTTGACCTAAACGGGTAAACTGACTCACCCTAAGACCATAATTGACACTTAGGTTTTTCGTGATTTTTTGCTCAACATCCACATATGCCGCCGCCTCGTTCGCATATTTTTTGGTCAATTGATCGGCAACAATTCCGGAATCTTCACTATTTGGTTTTATCTCGCCGGGATTAAACACATAATAAATAGTATTGAGCCCGTAATTGATTTGGAGCTTATCGTTCAAATAGTGCTTTAGGTCATATTTTAAGTTGAAATTCTGAATACCGGAATCCCATTCAAAACCCACAAAATCCAATTCCAATCCGTAGAAATAATCGGAATAGATCAGGGAAAGGTTGGAGAACAATTTGTCGGAAAACAAATGATTCCACCTAAAATTACCTACAGCATTCCCATAAGTGTTGACAAAACTATCATTGATGCTAAAGAGGTCACGTCCAAAATATCCAGACAGGAATATGCTGTTACGTTCATTTATTCGATGGCTTATTTTAGTGTTCAGATCATAGAAATAAGCGCTGTTATCAATATCGAAAAGTGGAAGGAAAAGATGGGCGTAAGAGGCTCGCCCCCCTACGAGAAATGCCGTACGGTCCTTTATTATTGGACCTTCCACCAAGAGTCGGCTCGCAACGGCCCCTATTCCCCCATTTACTTTTAACTCCTTACTGTTCCCTTCTTTTTGAAAAATTTCCAAAACCGAGGAAACCCTACCACCATAACGGGAAGGGATACCTCCTTTGAAGAGTTTCACATCCTTTATGGCATCGGGATTGAATACCGAGAAAAAGCCGAAAAGGTGGGAGGAATTAAAAATAATGGCTTCGTCCAACAGGATGAGGTTTTGATCTGTAGCGCCACCACGTACATTAAAACCGGACGAGGCTTCCCCAGCGTTGGTAACTCCGGGTAAAAGTACCAAAGACCTGATGACATCCGCTTCTCCAAGAACAACGGGAACTTTTTTTATGGTTTCCACCGATAAGGTGTTAACACTCATTTGTGGTTTTCGGATGTCCATCCGTTCTGCATTTTCCGTAACGATGACCTCATCGAGTTGTTCCGCCTTTTCCTGAAGGTTAAAATCAAGTTTAAGATTCGAATTCAGCGAAACCGATTGGCGGATATCTTGAAATCCAATATAACTAATGACAATGTTGTATTCCCCTTCGGGCAGTGTAATGGAATAAAAACCGTATTCGTTGGTGGAGGTTCCCGTTCTAAGGTCTTGAATGGCAATGGTAACCCCAATGAGTGTTTCGTTACTTGTGGCTTCCCTTACTGTTCCACTTATGGTATACTTTTGTTGGGCATTGACCACACAAATGGAGTACAACAGCGTTGCGTGAAGCAACAGTAATCTTTTGATCATTAATTTGGTTTTCCTAAAGTTAAGGATTCTCCATATTGATGCATAACTTTGGAACCGTTTTAAGATGCATATTTGATGCGCTGCAAAAACATAGTAAGCAACGTTGGTTGGATATATTTTTTATCAACCAAAATCCGTCAAATTGAGTGGTTTTTCGTAATGAAATGAAGAAAAATTGTATCGAAATTAGGATTTTGTAAGAAAATCACTTGCCTGCCTGCCGGCTGCAGGGCAGGCAGGTTTTTCGATACATTTTTGCTGTCGCAAAAACACTCAAAATGACGTAGTTTTCTTATATCGAACTCACGTTAAATACCCTAAAAAAAGCTGTAGAACTTTCGGGGAGATACCCTTTTGGGCAAATGGCCATTTATCATATGCCGTTCAATGGGACGTATTCCGGGACGGCAGTTGCCAGGTTCAACCTCTAGGCCGTCCTAGTGCTTCAAAAACCGTTGTCCATGAAGTGAAGATGCCTTAGATTTTTTCCAAAATACTGTTGAAGGTAGGGCTGGGACGCATTGCTTCCGAACCCTTTTTGAAATCCGGCAAATAATACCCTCCTATGTCCATAGGTTTGCCTTGGGCATCCAATAGTTCTTTATTGATTTTTTCTTCCTCGGCCGACATCGCATTAAAAATAGGCTGGAACCTTTCTTTTAGCACTGCGCTATCGTTTTGTTTGGTCAGAGCTTCGGCCCAATACAGGGCAAGGTAAAAATGACTCCCCCTGGTATCCAGTTCGTTCACTTTCCTGGACGGGGATTTGTCATTGTCCAAAAACTTTTCGGTGGCCTTGTCCAATGCCTCGGCCAGTACCAGGGCATCTTTGTTGCCACTTTTTTCCCCATAATGTTCCAAGGAAACTCCAAGGGCCAGGAATTCCCCCAAGGAATCCCATCTAAGGTGTCCCTCTTCCAAAAACTGCTCTACGTGCTTGGGCGCAGAACCGCCAGCTCCTGTTTCAAAGAGGCCTCCACCGTTCATCAAAGGAACAATGGAAAGCATTTTGGCACTGGTTCCCACCTCTAGGATTGGGAACAGGTCCGTTAAATAATCCCGTAGTACATTTCCGGAGACGGAAATGGTGTCTTTTCCCGCTTTGATACGTTTAAGGGTAAACTTAGTAGCCTCAATGGGAGATAAAATATGGATTTCCAATCCGGAAGTATCGTAATGGGAGAGGTATTGGGTTACTTTGTTGATCAATTGTGCATCATGTGCCCTTTCCCCATCCAGCCAAAATACTGCCGGAGTGTTGGTGGCCTTTGCCCGGCTTACTGCCAACTTTACCCAGTCTTGAATGGGAGCATCCTTTACTTGGCACATTCTCCAAATATCCCCTTGCTCAACATGGTGTTTCAATAAAACCTCACCGGAGTTGGAATCGACAACCTCTACCGTACCTGAATCCGATATTTCAAATGTTTTGTCATGGGATCCATATTCTTCCGCTTTTTGGGCCATAAGCCCAACATTGGGTACAGTACCCATTGTAGTTGGGTCAAAAGCGCCATGTTCCTTACAGAAATCGATGGTGGCTTCGTAAATACCGGAATAGCTACTGTCCGGAATTACCGCTTTCGTGTCCTGAAGGTTGCCCGAGGCATTCCACATTTTTCCCGAGTTACGGATCATCGCGGGCATGGAGGCATCGATAATGATATCGCTCGGCACATGTAGGTTGGTAATTCCCTTATCGGAATTGACCATAGCAAGGTCCGGACCATTTTCAATGGCTTTTTCAATGGCGTGGGTGATCGCTGCTTTTTTAGCTTCCGGCAGTTGTTCCAATTTATCAAAAAGACTTTCCAAACCGTTATTTGGTGAAATCCCCAAATCTTCGAATACCTCCGCATAGGTATCAAATAGTTCTCCAAAATATGCTCGCATGGCATGACCAAAAATAATGGGGTCGGAAACCTTCATCATGGTGGCTTTGAGATGTAGCGAGAGTAAAAGCCCTTTTTCTTTCGCGTCCGCTATTTCATTGGAAAGAAATTGGACCAACGCTTTTTTGCTCATTACGGTGACATCTATAATCTCCCCTTTTTGAAGAGCTATGTCTTCCCTGAGTATTTTTTTGCCATTGTTATGATGCAATACGATCGCTATGGTTGTGGCATTGTTCAAGGTCAGCGATTTTTCATTGGATTTGAAGTCCCCGGAAGACATTGTAGCCACATGGGTCTCGGAATTCCTGGACCATTCTCCCATTTTATGCGGATTCTTCTTGGCATAATTTTTTACCGCCTTGGGTGCCCTACGGTCGGAATTTCCTTCCCTAAGCACTGGGTTTACCGCACTTCCCTTTATTTTATCGTATTTCGCCTTTATGGCCTGCTCTTCATCCCCCGAAGGTTCAGCGGGATAGCTTGGAATTGGATATCCCTTATTTTGAAGCTCTTCTATAGCCTCCGTAAGTTGGGGAATGGAGGCGCTGATATTGGGTAGTTTTATAATATTGGCTTCAGGTGCCTTGGCCATGTCCCCCAATAATGCCAAATCGTCCGAAACCTGTTGTTGCTCGGAAAGCAACTCCGGGAAGGTGGCCAATATCCTGCCTGCCAGGGAAATGTCCTTTGTCTGGATTTCCAGGTTTGCGGTTTTGGTAAATGCTTTTACAATGGGAAGAAAGGATTGTGTTGCCAAGGCAGGGGCCTCGTCAGTTTTGGTATAAAGGATTTTGGCCATAAAAGCGCACGTTTTTTGCGGTGCAAATATACGGATTAAGACAGCAGATTTTAATGGGAAAATGGTAAATAATGGGTAGGTCGATTGACAAATCCGAAAAGAATAAAAGCCATACCTTTCCATTGCTGGAACGATATGGCTTCTTTAAAACTTTTTTCAAGACTTGAACTTAACGTTGCCGTCTTGCCCGTACCTTGCGGTAAGTTTTGAAAAGAGTTCTAAAACGTTTAGATCTCCGGTTTTCCCCAATCTTACGATTTGACAAGACCAAAGTCTTATTTGCCGCCCACTGTACCATCAAGATGAAAAATTGCTCTTTCACCCGCACATGGTACCCATGTCATTCGATTGCACCGAAATGCGCACTCACAACATGATTTACTTTTTGATCAGTAGTGTTACCAACTAAAAATAAACCTCATGGACAACACCTCAAAGAACGCTTGCTTTAAAGGAACCAATCAAAGTTGCCCTCTCATGATTCTTTTGTAAATATATCTTAAAATTATTGTTGGGCAAGAAAATTAAATAACTAAAAATCAACATTTTATAAACTACTGTTATTAACAATTGTTCATAAAAAAAGCATCCCATATAGGATGCTTTGCTGTAAAAGTTTTCACTCCGCTTAAGAACGTACTTCCTTAATACGGGCTTTCTTACCGGTAAGACCCCTGAAGTAAAAGATTCGGGCCCTACGTACTTTACCTTTTTTGTTGACTTCAATTTTCTGAAGTGCCGGCATGTTGATTGGGAAGATACGCTCTACGCCAACCGTACCTGACATCTTTCTGATGGTGAAGGTTTCGGTGATTCCGCTCCCACGTCTTTGGATGACCACCCCTTTAAAAAACTGGGTACGTGTTTTTTCACCTTCCTTAATTTCGTAGTAAACCGTAATGGTATCACCAGAGGAAAAATTAGGGAACTCCTTTTTCTCTACCAATTCGTTTTCTACAAATTTTACTAAAGACTCCATTTTTCTATTTCGTTTATGGATTTATCCAAAACCAACATTCACGTCCTTCGCCAGAGGTTGATTTTTCTGGACTGCAAAATTAGTCTATATTTTGAAATGGACAACCGGTTGGGAAAAAAATATAAAAAATTAATCTTCCAGCAAATCCGGTCTTCTTTTCTGGGTGTGCTTTAGGGCTTCTTCTTCCCTCCATTCTTCAATTTTGGGCGTATTCCCGCTCATTAAAATTGGGGGTACTTCCCATTCCTTATAGCGAGATGGTCGAGTATAAACGGGAGGTGCCAAAAGATTGTCCTGGAAAGTATCGGTAAGGGCGGAAGTTTCATCATTCAAAACCCCGGGCAGTAGGCGTATTATGGAATCCGATAATACCGCAGCTGCCAGTTCACCCCCGGAAAGGACATAATCCCCAATGGATATCTCCATGGTCACCAATTGGTCACGTACCCTTTGGTCAACACCCTTATAGTGTCCACAAAGCATAATAATGTTCTGTCTTAGGGACAATTCGTTGGCCATGCCCTGGTTCAATCGTTCCCCGTCCGGGGTCATATAAATGACTTCGTCATAATTTCGCTGTCCTTTTAGTTCCGAAATGCACTTATCAATGGGTTCAATCATCAAAACCATTCCTGCGCCCCCGCCAAATTGGTAGTCATCCACCTGTTTGTAATTCCCAATACCATAATCCCTGAGGTTATGGATTTCAACTTCAACGAGGTTCTTGTCAATCGCCCGCTTGAGGATGGAGGCATCAAAGGGGCTTTTGAGCAATTCTGGTAAAACGGTAATTATATCAATGCGCATATCTACCCTGGATTGGACCAAAACAGCTATAGGTCTAGGTCCGTATTGGTCCAAAAATAATGGAAATACCCGGCATCTTTCCTCCAGCCCAATTTTTCATAAAGTACTTGTGCAGGGTTATCTACCGCCGTTTCCAATGCCAATCCTTTAAATTGGGATGATTTGCACACTTTTTTGGCTTCGGTCAAAAGACTTTCACCAATCCCTTTCCCTCGGGATTCCGGCTTTACATAAAGGTCATTCAAAATGTAAAAAGGTTGTAGGGAAACCGAGGAGTACGTTGTGTACAATTGGGTAAAGCCAACAGCCTCCCCAGCCCAAAATGCCATAAGTACAATGGACTGTTCATTGGAAAGGCGCGACTTAAGAAAGTTATGGGCGGTTTCAATATCGGATTCTTGTTTATAGAAAACACGATACGCATCAAATAAAGGGGCAATGACAGGAACATCCCGCGCCGTGGCACGAATGATTTTTAGCATGGCCTAGTTGGGATTAGGAACTTTTTTTGTTTTTATTACGCTCGTCATGGAGTTCCCTACTTATCTTTTGTTCACGCTCCAAAGCCCTTCTTCGGTGTTGTTCGTATTCTTCTTCCAGGTCGGCCAAAGCCGTTTTTGCCTGTTGGGTCAATGTATTACTACTTCTGAACTTAAAGACAAAAAAGATCAAAAAGATGATTAGACCCACAATTATGGACCACACCACCAGTTTGTAGGTAGATTTTGAAACCAAACTTCCAAAGAACGGCATACTGTCCTTTTCTTCGGTAATCTGATTTAGATTTTTGGTGGTTTCATCCAGTTTTGCATTCAACGAACCAATGGCAGTCTCATTCTCCGCAATAGTGGATTTAAGACTATTAACGGTATTGTTGGCCGTGCTTATGGAGTCCAGCACATTTTTTTGTAAGGCATTCAACTCTATTAAACGGACCACTTCATAGCGTTTTCCGTTTTGTCTATAATTGGTGGACTTTCTAATGACAGTCTCAAACTGGCCTTGAATGGAGTTGTCGTCCTGTAGGATTCGCCCTTGTTCATTTTGGGCCTTTAGGGTCACTGCACAAACGAGCAGTGCAATGAAAAGTACGATGAGGTTTTTCATAGGTGTTATCTTTAAATTAGGATTCAGGGTGGCAACGAAGGTACACATTACCCAATTATCCCCAAAAACTTCATGCTAGTAATAGGTAAACCTCCTTACCCTAGCAATGTATTTGGCCAATCGAATGACTTGGTGGGAGTATCCAAATTCGTTATCATACCATACATACAGGACAATGTTTTTCCCATCCCCGGAGACTATGGTGGCCTTACTATCGTAAATTGCTGGGGCGGAAGCCCCCACAATATCCGATGAAACCAGTTCATTGCTCAGCGAATACTTGATTTGCTCAACCAAATCCCCTTCCAGTGCGTATTTTTTTAAGATGGTATTTACCGCATCCGAAGAAGTTTTGTGTTTTACCTCCAAATTTAAAATGGCCAGAGATCCGTTGGGTACGGGGACCCTTATGGCATTGGAAGTCAGTTTTCCCTCCAGTGCGGGAAGGGCCTTTGCCACGGCTTTTCCTGCTCCGGTTTCCGTAATGACCATATTTAAGGCTGCTGCACGGCCCCTACGGTATTTTTTGTGCATATTGTCCACTAAATTCTGGTCGTTTGTGTAGGCATGGATGGTTTCCAAATGCCCTTTTTTAATGCCCAATGAATCCTCTATTACTTTTAGGACCGGGGTTATGGCATTTGTGGTACAGGATGCCGCTGAATAGATTTTAGTCTTTTCAGGATCGTAATCCCGGTGATTTACCCCATGGACAATGTTAGGAACTTCCTTTCCAGGGGCTGTTAGCAATACCCTTCCACAACCTTTGGATTTTAAATGTTTGGAAAGTGCCTCCTTATCCCTAAAAGCACCGGTATTATCAATAACAAGGGCATTGTAGATACCATATTTGGTATAATCAATATCTTCTGGCCGACCGGCGGAAATTAAATAAACCGTAGTACCGTTGATTACCAGGGACTTTTTTTCCCCGTCCACCTCCACTGTTCCACTGAATTGACCGTGAACGGAATCCGTACGTAGCAATGCCGCTCTTTTTTCCAGCACTTCGGTAGTGATTTCCCCACGGGTAACAATGGCCCTTAACCTTAACTGGTTTCCCTTTCCGGTCTTTGCCATCAGTTCCCTTGCCAAAAGACGACCAATCCTTCCAAAACCATACAGTACCACATCTTTTGGTTTGATTTCCCTTGTTTTTTCGGCACCTTTCAGCTTGTCCAGAACAAAGGACTTCACGTTATGGTGACCGTTATCTTGGGAATGGTACTCATAGGTAAGCTTTCCGATATCGATTTTTGCGGGAGGCATTGGAATGTCATTGATGGCCCTAAGGATTTCCACCGAATCAAAAATGGAAATGGGTTTCTGGACAAACTCACCGGCGTACTCATGTAAGTTAATGATATCGCTTACATTTTTATCGATGACCTGATTTTTGAACAGTACAATTTCAATGGCCTTGTCATACCACAAATCACTAATTATTTTAATGAATTCGGTGGTGGCTTTTCTTCTGTCGGCCTGGAATGCCAATTCTTTTTCGTACGATTTAATATCGCTCATGGAAGGTGTTTTACAATAAAGCGCAAAAATAAAATTTCAAACGATTTCGTAAAAGGGGAAGTGCATAAAAAAACGCCCTAATTTTGGGCGTTTAATTTATTACAGCGTATGGACTACACTACTTATCATTGAAAAATCAATCGTTCCTTTTCCCCATTTTCGTCCAATAGGGTTATGCTGGTCCTTCCATATCTGGAAATTTTGCCAAATAGGTTTTTGGCATCCTCAACATCCTCAATTTCCTTGTCATCCACTTCTATCATTACCTTGTTCAGTAGACCATAGTCACTATATTGCTCCGGGACACTGGTGATTTTGACCCCACTTTTTATTCCATATGTTTTTTGATCTTCCTCGGATAGGTTTTTCACCTCAATGCCCATAACCGGAAGTCGCTCTGTTTGCTTTTTCTTAAGAACCACCGGAAAGGTCATTTTTTTTCCGTTCCTATCTATGGTGACCTGAACTTTGTCTCCCGGCCTTTTGGAAGAGAGATATCCCGTGAGTTCCGAAAACTTGGTCACTTTGACATTACCTACTTTCTTGATGATATCCCCCTCTTTGATGCCTGCCGTTTCCGCACCGGAATCTTCTTCAATACCGGCGACGTATACCCCTGCAATTTCATCCAATCCCTCTTCTTTGGCCTGTGGACTGTCCACATTCAATGCCGATATTCCAAGTATTCCTTTTTGTACTTTTCCATATTCCAATAAATCGTCAACAACTTTTTTGGCAATATTACTGGGCACGGCAAAGGAATAGCCCACATACGATCCGGTTTGTGATGTTATTGCCGTGTTTATTCCAATGAGGTCCCCATTGGTGTTCACCAATGCACCCCCGCTATTACCAGGATTGACCGCAGCATCGGTCTGTATAAAGGATTGATTTCTTCCGGGGGAAATGGAACGTGCCTTGGCGCTTACAATTCCGGCCGTAACGGTGGACGTTAAATTGAAGGGATTTCCAACGGCCAATACCCATTCACCAATTTTTGCATTGTCCGAATCCCCGAAGGCCAAATAGGGAAGGGGCTTTTCTACATTGATTTTGAGCAAGGCAATATCCGATGAAGGATCGGCTCCAATGATTTCCGCATCATAGCTCTTATTGTTGTTCAGGGTAACTTCCAAGGCCCTGGCTTTATCAATTACATGGTTATTGGTCACAATGTAGCCATCCGGAGAAATAATGACGCCGGAACCTGTCCCGATCTGTGGTCGTTGTGTGGCTTCAGAGCCATAAAAGAATTCCGCAATGGGGTTTCCCCGACTTACGGTCATATTTTTTACGTGTACAACTGCATTAACGGTTTTTTCCGCGGCTATGGTAAAATCCACCTCATTGATTCCGGCACCTCTTGGTGATGTGGGAAGGTTTGTCGTAATAAAGGGAGTTTCTTCATTCTGGGAAACCAAGGTCAACGTTTTTGTTTCAAAAAAATACTTGTACGCGCCAAGGGTAATTCCGCCTGCCAAGAGCGCTACAAGAAATAATTGTGCTGTTCTTTTCATTAATTGAATGCATTTAGCATTTTAAAATTATACATAAATCATACCAGTTTTAACAGTTTAACGCGGTTTTAACTGGCCATATCCCCTCTTTGGAATGTACTATATTTGCGGCATGAATCAAGAACGATCCTTACATTTCCACAAATACCAGGGTACTGGAAATGATTTTGTCCTAATCGATAATCGCAAAGGTATCTTTCCCAAGAAAGACGTTAGACTTATTCGGGATATATGCGATCGTAGGTTTGGTATTGGAGCGGACGGGCTTATCCTTTTGGAAAATGACGATCTGGCAGATTTTAAAATGGTCTACTACAATTCCGATGGCAACGAAAGCACTATGTGCGGCAATGGGGGAAGATGTATCGTGGCATTCGCAAAGGAACTTGACCTTATAGGGGATAAAACCACCTTCAATGCCATAGACGGTATGCATGAGGCAGAAATCAATGGAACGGATGTTACCTTAAAAATGATTGATGTGGACGCTGTTAGGGAAACGGGGAAATACTATTTTCTTGATACGGGTTCACCACACCATGTGCAATTGGTGGACAATCTGGATCGGTTGGATGTGAAAATTGAAGGGGCAAAACTTAGATATGGTATTTACGGCCAAAAAGGGAGCAATATCAACTTTGTGGAACAAGCGGCAAAGGATTCATTTAAGGTGAGAACTTATGAGCGTGGGGTAGAGGGAGAGACCCTTTCCTGTGGTACCGGGGTAACTGCCGTAGCGATAGCCATGTTCCATGGGGGGAAAACAGCTTCTACTTCGGTATCCATTGAAACACGCGGAGGACGGTTAAGGGTAGGTTTTGAAAAATCCGGAGCGGACTATGTTTCCATATGGCTTTCCGGACCAGCTAAACACGTATTTAAAGGAGAATGGGAATATCAATCCTAAAAGGAAAGTACTGCCAACTCAGGGCTTTGGAACCAAAGGATCTGGATTTCCTATATGCCCTGGAGAACGACACGGAAATATGGGAAATAAGCAATACCCTAAAACCTTACTCCAGAGCTGTGTTAAAGAATTATTTGGGGAATGCCCATCGCGATATCTATGAGGTCAAACAGTTGCGTTTATGTATATGTAACCCAAAGGACGAAAGTGTAGGGTTTATAGATTTGTTCGACTTTGACCCAAAACACAGCCGTGCAGGTATAGGCATCATTTTAAATACCACCAATAGAAATAAAGGACTGGGGGCGGAAGCGCTTTCCTTATTATTGGATTATACATTTTCCGTGCTGGATCTGCATCAGGTATATGCGAATATTTTGGAAGATAATCTTACGAGCATCCATTTGTTTGAAAAATTGGGTTTTCAGCGGGTAGGCGTAAAAAAAGATTGGATCCGGTGGGATGGAAAGTTTAAAAATGAATTATTGTATCAAAAACTGAAACCTTGAGCAATCTTAAAAAAGTACTTTGGGCCACCGCCATTTTGGGACTGGTCATCTGTGGTGTGGTCGCGTATCAGATTTATAGTGCCATTTTTAATCCCAACACCGCTTTTGGGAATGAGGAAGCTTATGTTTTTATTCCCTCTGATGCGAATTTCGATGAAGTGAAGTCGTTATTGGAACCATTGGTCAAAAACCTTGGTTCTTTTGAGGCTGTGGCACAGCGTAAGGGGTATATTTCCAACATAAAGGCCGGGAAGTACGCTATTACAAGGGGAATGAACAATAATGACATTATCAATTCCTTGCGAAGTGCCAATATTCCGGTCAAGGTTTCCTTTAATAATCAGGAAACCGTTGAAGACTTGGCGGGGAGAATAGCACAACAGTTGGAAGCAGATAGTTTGGCCTTGGTGCAGGTATTCAAGGATACGGCTTTTCTAGCGGAAAATGGGTTTGACAATGACAACATGATTACCCCCTATTTGCCCAATACCTATGAGTTTTTTTGGAACACCGATGCCAGGGAATTTAGAGATCGCATGTTTAAAGAGTACCATCGTTTTTGGAATGGAAACCGAAAAAAGAAAGCCCAAGAGTTGGGTTTGACCTTAACCGAGGTTTCTTCACTTGCAGCAATCGTTCAGAAGGAAACCGTAAAGATGGATGAACGTCCAAGGGTTGCGGGTGTTTACATTAACCGATTAAAAAAAGGAATGCTATTACAGGCCGATCCAACGGTCATCCATGCCATTAAAAAGGAAACTGGAAATTTTGATACCATCATCAAAAGGGTTCTTTACAGGGATTTGGAAATGGATTCGCCTTACAACACTTATAAATATTCAGGGGTACCTCCGGGACCGATAACCATGCCGGACATATCTTCCTTGGATGCGGTTTTGAATGCGGAAAAACATAGCTATTTTTACTTTGTCGCAGACGTTTCCAACTTTGGTTATCACAAGTTTGCAGGTAGCTTACAGCAGCACAACCGCAATAAAGTACAGTACGTCGAGTGGTTGAACCAACAGAAAATCAGGCGATAAGACTGCTTCAACGAATTTTTTGCCTGTTCAACGGGATTCACCCCCTTTTTGGCAAAAACTTATGACTTTTATCATTCAAGTTTAACAAAACCCCCACTATATTTGCCGGCTAAATTGAATCTAAGGTAGATTCGCAACTATATGTTTATGAAAAGATGGATTTATTTTTTAGGTCATCTTGCCATAATTGCCATTTTGACCAGTTTTGCCACTTTTAGTGTTGAACCAAAAAGAATCGAGGTTCCACCAGCGTTAAAAAGTGGTTTGGATGAATGCTACTGGGTTGAACCAGAGACTTCCCTGGACACCCAAGCGGATTTTTCGACCTCAGTTTTCCTGGACAGGTCCTTTCTTGGTTTCAAGGAAGCACTGGCGTTCAAGGAGTCACAAGGAAACTACACTACGATAAACACTTTGGGGTATTTGGGAAAATACCAGTTTGGAAGGAATACCTTAAAACTAATGGGTGTCTACGATACCGATGATTTCCTTACTAACCCCATTCTTCAGGAAACATTGTTTAAAATGAATGTTGCCCGGAATAAGTGGATTTTAAGAAGGGATATCAAACGTTTTGTAGGGAAAAGGATAAATGGTGTAACCATTACCGAATCCGGTATTGTTGCGGCAGCGCACTTAGCTGGGGCCGGCAATGTTAAGAAATACCTGCGTTCCTATGGACGGACGGATTTCTCCGATGCGTATGGCACCACCATAGCCATCTATATCAACAAATTTGGCGGATACGATATTTCCCAAATAAAAGCACAGAACAATCCCAGGGTCTAAGAAAGACGATTATGCCTGGATAATAAAGACCGTGGGTCTTTTTTGTAAATCCAATGGATATCTTTTCCATTCATTGGCGGTCTTTGTGGCAATCTGTTCGGATGGTAAGGTAATATCGCAAGCAACACAAAGTAGGGTGGAAGGCCTTAGTTTTTTTATGAGTTCCTGGAATAGCTTTTCATTGCGGTAGGGTGTCTCAATAAAGATTTGTGCCTGCCCCGTTTCCAATGATAGTTTTTCCATGGATTTGATGGCTTTTCCCCTCAGTGCCGTATCTATTGGCAAGTATCCCGTAAAAGCGAAGTTTTGACCGTTCATGCCACTTGCCATCATTGCCATGGTAATGGATGATGGGCCAACCATGGGAACCACCTGTATTTTTTTCTTATGGGCAATACGGACTACATCGGCACCTGGATCTGCAATCCCTGGGGCACCTGCCTCAGACAGTAACACCATATCAAAGCCTTGGATGCATGCATCCAGAAAGGTGGGAATCTCAGTGGGGTCCGTATATTTATTCAATAGTTCAAAGTGAAGGTCGGGTTGATTTTTTGCAGGACTTATGCGTTTAATGAACCTTCTGGCCGATTTTTCATTTTCCGCTATATAGTGATCTACATTCTCAATAGTACGTTTTATGGATATGGGGAGTACCTCCAATGGGGCGTTGTCACCCAACATGGTTGGAACCAAATAGAGTTTCCCTACCACCAAATTCGGTCCCTTATTTTCCTCCATTTCCCAAGTCCTTGACAATTTGATCGCATGCCCGGTCTATCAATTGATAAACATATTCAAAACCATCCCGTCCTCCATAATAGGGGTCGGGGACTTCCTCAACACCCAATTCGGCGACTTCCAAAAGCAATTTTACTTTTTCTTCTTCTTCTTTTGTTTTGGAAAGTGCAGTAACATTGGCATAATTGCTCTTATCCATAACGTAGATTCGGTCAAATTCCTTAAAGTCCAGGGAAGTGAACTTTCTGCACCGTTGGTTCCCAATGTCAATGCCATGTTTGCGTGCGACATCCATTGATCGTGGATCTGGGGGGCTTCCTACATGGTACCCCGCTGTTCCTGCTGAATCTACATGGACTTCCGAAGGATTTACCTTTGATTTTAAAATGCCTTCAGCTAATGGGGATCTACAGATATTCCCCAAACATACCATTAGAATTTTGGTCATCAAAGAAGGTGTTAGGAGAATTTTTTGTTGAGATCTTCCTTGTATTTACGGAACTGTTTATCGGTTTCCGCCAAGTTCTCCACGGTTTTACAGGCATGTAGTACGGTGGCGTGATCTCGTTTCCCGATTTGTGAGCCTATGCTTGCCAGGGAAGCTTTGGTGAACTTTTTGGCAAAGAACATGGCCAGTTGTCTTGCCTGGACAATATGGCGCTTTCTGGTCTTGGATTGTAGTGTGGCCACATCCATTTCAAAGTAGTCCGAAACGACTTTTTGGATATAATCTATGGAAACCTCCCGCTTGGTGTTCTTGACGAATTTCTCAACAATTTGCTGTGCCAGTTCCAGGGTAACTTCCTTTCGGGTAAAAGAGGCCTGTGCGATCAAGGAAATAATGGCACCTTCCAATTCGCGAATATTGGTCTTGATGTTTTTTGCCACATGATCTACGATTTCATCGGACATTTCAACACCATCGCGGTACAATTTGTTCCTTAAAATGGAAACCCGGGTTTCGTAATCCGGACTCTGTAACTCTGCCGAGAGTCCCCATTTGAATCTGGAAAGCAGTCGTTGTTCAATATCCTGCATGTCCACGGGAGCCTTGTCCGAAGTCAATATGACCTGTTTTCCGTTTTGGTGCAAGTGGTTGAAAATATGAAAGAACACATCTTGCGTTCCGGATTTGCCGGACAAGAACTGTACATCATCAATGATCAGTACATCGATCAATTGGTAAAAGTGGATGAAATCGTTTCGGGTATTCTTTTTTACGGATTCAATGTATTGTTGCGTAAACTTCTCTGCAGAGATATAGAGAACGGTCTTTTCTGGGTACTTGTCCTTAATCTCTACACCTATGGCATGGGCTAAATGGGTTTTCCCCAAACCAACACCTCCAAATACCATCAAGGGATTAAATGAGGTGCCACCCGGTTTGTTGGCCACGGCCATGCCTGCCGAACGTGCCAAACGGTTGGAGTCACCTTCCAAAAAATTGTCAAAATTGTAATTGGCATTGAGTTGTGACTCAATTTTGATGTTCCTGATACCAGGAATTACAAAAGGGTTTTTCAGCTCTGGATTTTTAGAGGTAATGGGAACATCCAACTCTTGTGGAATCAAAGCAGAACGATTGGAACTTGGAATCTTTTCCGTAAAGGGTTCCTTATTGCCATATTTGTTCTCCATTTTAATCAGATAAATCAATTTGGCGTTTGGACCCAGCTCTTTGCGCAGGGCAACTTTTAATAACTTCACATAGTGTTCTTCCAACCATTCGTAAAAAAACTTACTGGGCACTTCAATACTCAAAGCACTATCGGAAAGCTTTACCGGTTTAATGGGAAGGAACCATGTCTTGAATGCCTGCGGTTGGATGTTATCTTGGATAAAAGCCAAACAATTTTCCCAAACGGAAGACGCAGTAACATTCATGCTAAAAGTTCCTTAGTTTGCTGGTTAGTGTAAAAGTTTTTATTAAAACTTTAGGGGTTTTCCCTGATGCTTAGAACGCGACAAATATGTGGACAAAAAACC